>CAZUPA010000004.1:0-1521 GCA_964622205.1 uncultured Sphaerobacteraceae bacterium | reverse complement strand
TCCGGCAGGCGCTGGGCCGCCAGCACGCCCTTCCGAAGATCTTCCGGATAGGCGCGGGCGATCGTCTGGGCGAACTGTTTCTCCCCGGCGGTGAAGTCAATCGGGCCGAGGTCTTCCAGTGCCCGCATCATCACGTCGATGAGCACATTGTTGGGCAGCAGGTTGTAGATGCCGGAGATGAAGATTTCCTCGACGGTGGTTTCGGTCATCATCGCCGCCCCGGCCGCGATCTTGCGGACCCGCTCGGTGAGGTCGTTGACCTGATGGCGTTCGGGCGAGCGAATGAAATACCAGACCTCGGCGTCGTCGGGCACCACATTGGGCGCGCCGCCACCATTGGTGATCACGTAATGCAGGCGGGCGGAGTCGACCGTGTGCTCCCGCAGGAAGTTCACGCCGATGTTCATCAATTCCACGGCGTCGAGCGCGGAACGGCCGGTTTCCGGGTTGGCGGCGGCGTGCGCGGTGCGGCCCCGGAAGCGGAACTTCACGTTGTCGGAGGCGAGGCTGCTGACAACGGTGGGCGTGTTCGTGGAGCCTGGATGCCAGGAGAGCGCGATGTCGAGGTCGTCGAACGCGCCGACCCTCGCCATGAAGTTCTTGCCCTCGACCGTCTCTTCCGCCGGGCAGCCGTAGTAGCGCACGGTTCCGGGATGGCCGGTGTGCTCCAGCCAGGCTTTCAGCACGCTGGCCGAGGCGAGCGCGGCCGTTCCCAGCAAGTTGTGGCCGCAGCCGTGACCGGGGCCGTTGTCGACGAGCGGCGTTTGCTCGGGCGAGCGGTCCTGCGAGAGACCGGGCAGGGCGTCGTATTCGCCGAGGAAGCCGATGATCGGCCCGCCCTCGCCCTGGGTCCATTCCGCCACGAAGGCGGTTGGGAGATCGGCGATGCCGGTGGTGATGGTGAAGCCATCGGCGGCGAGATCGTCCGCCTGGAGCCTGCACGCCTTCGACTCGGTGAGGGCGACTTCCGGGTTCTCCCAGATCTGGTTGGCGATGCCGACGAACCGGCTCTCGCGTTCATCGAGCCATTCGGCGATTTCGAGATACGTGGACATGGCTTCCTCTTGGGCTCCGCTCGTGTATTCGATGGCTTGCGATGGTTACGGCTTGCGCGGCATGACGTGGCCGGGAATCGGGCACTGGTACGGCCGGCCGGCGGTGGATTCGGCGAACTCCGCCCGGGCCGCCTCGATGATGGACGGGTTGAGGATGGCGTCGGCGGCGGTAATCGCCATGGTCCTCGCGGCGTGGATCATGCCCTTGTGGCCGATCGACATCGCGCCAGTAGCCGTCACGGCCCAACTGTGGCCGGGAATCCCCAGCGCCCAGGTGGTGGTGGTGATCTGCGCGGTGGGCGTGATCCACGAGACATCGGCGACATCGGTGGAGCCGGGCATGCACTCGCCCCGGTCACGAATCGGCCAGACATCGCCATTGAGCCCGGATTCGATCAGTTCGGCCGGGAGCTTCTCCTGCTGGAGCAGGAAGGCGCGCAGGTCCGGCGAGAACTGGCCGGCGACG
>CAZUPA010000003.1:47992-92771 GCA_964622205.1 uncultured Sphaerobacteraceae bacterium | reverse complement strand
TCCACCACATCGGTGGTGTCTTCCGCGCCCACCACCAGGTCCGGGGTGTGAACGCGGTTGAGGTGAAACGCCGCCACCTCGGCGGCATGGCCGGGATCACCTGGCTCGAACACGGGGCAGCAGAACCGGAGATGGTGCTTGGTGGGGGAAGAGTTCAAAATGGCGCTCCAGTGCATGGTGGACCCGTCGCGCTTCGAGAGCAGGGAGGCATCGCGGTACAAGGCAAGGAGCGCGAGACCGCTCGGATCAAAAATGTTGCCGCTGCCTTCGCCGCGACCGCGGACGGGCGGAATGGATTGTGGAAAGGTCCCATTGCTATTGCCCAGTCTAGTGCCAGGCAACCGCCCTGCATAGACGCCAGCCAGTTCCAGAAGTTCCCACCAGGCCGAATCGGGCACATGGCGCCCTGTCAGCTCTGGCCGTCACGGCCTCCGATCGCCTCGCGAAGTAGCCCGATCTCCTCGTCCACGTACGCATCGCCCGGATCGTTCGCCCTGAGCCGCTCCTGAATCGCCAGCGCTTTGCCATGCCTGCCAAGCGACCGCAGGCACCGCGCGACGGTCCATCGCGCGATGTGCACCTGCTCCGGCGCTCCGGTCTCCTGGAACGCGTCGAGCGCCTGCTCGAACTCCAACAGCGCCGCCTCGAACGACCCCGCGTCGTGCAGCGTCCACCCCAGGTTGTTGTGCAGCGCGCCTCGCCATCTCCGCGCGCGTGAATCCCCACTCGCCAACGTCACATCCAGCCCCTGGCACGTCCATGCTTCCGCCCGGGTAGGATCGGCGATCGCCAGCATGTGCAGCGCGTCCACCAGGAGGTAATCGTTTCCCGCTTCGCTCGCCCGGTTCACCGCCGTCTCGAAGAACGGCACGGCCCCGCCGGGATCGCCGCTGGAGTTGCGCAGCCGACCCCGTTCCAACGCCACCCGCGCGGCCACGACCGGTTCTTCGACCTCGATCCCATCGAGCAGCGCGTTCGCCTCGTCGAATCGCCCTTGCAGACCCGTCGCCCGCGCGATCTGTGTCGTCACTTCCGCGCTGGCAACCGGGTTGCCGGCCACCTCGTTTCCAAGTGCCCGCAGTCGCTGTTCGCTCGCGGCCGGATTCCCGAAATCCCATGCGTTATCGAGCCGGGTCACATCCAGGCGATCGGACATCGAAGCCCTCCCGCGTCAATCGGCCGGCCGCGAAGTCGCCACCGGCGCCGGATCGACCAACGCCGTCTTTCGTAGCGTCTTCGTGTAGAACGGGATCAGCGCGATCAGGCCCGCTACCACCATCAGCGCGACCTGGATCGACGTCGCCCTTGCCAGGAATCCCAGCACAGGTGGACCCGCCAGGAACCCCGTGTAGCCCATCGTCGCGACCGCCGCCACGCCGCGCCCGCTGGGAATGCCCGGTATCGAGCCCGCCGCGCTGTACACCACCGGGAAGATGCTCGCCAGCCCGAGCCCCATCACCGCGAACCCGGCGATCGCCGCCCACGTCACGTTCGGAATCAGCCCGGCCAGCAGCCCGATCGCGGCGACCACCGCCCCGGTCCTCACCACCTGCTCCGCCCCGAACTTGATCACGAGCTGGTCGGTCACGAACCGGCCCGCCAGCATCGTGGTCGAAAACACCGTGAACCCGAACGCCGCCATTCCCTCGCTGGACCCCAGTTCGTCATGCACGTAGAGCGCGCCCCAGTCCGCCAGCGAGCCTTCGCCAATCGCCCCGCAAAACGCGATCACGCCCATCGGCCACAGTGCCCGCGGCGGCAGCGAGAAACGGGCCCCACCCTTGGGCTTCTCCTCCGCCGGAATCGGGTCATCGCGAACCATCCCCAGGCTCGCCCACAGTGTGAGCAGCAGCGCGATCGCGGCGAACGCGATAAGGTTCGCTTCCAGCCCGACGCTCGCCGCGGCCAGCAACGCGCTGATCGCCGCCCCAGCCAGGGCCCCGAGGCTAAAGAACCCGTGCAGCGATCCCATGATTGGCTTCTTCAGGCGCCGCTCCACCGTCACGCCCTGGGCGTTCATCGCCACATCGGCTGCCCCGAACGACGCCCCGTAGAAGAACAACCCCGCACCCAGCGCCATCGGAACCGGGCTCAGCGCCAGGGCCACCAGCGCCAGGATGAATGCCAGCGTGAAAATGAGGGTTGTCCGGTCGCTCCCGTGGTGTTCGATCCAGCGTCCGATGAACTGGAACGCGATCAGCGACCCCACCGCGATGAACAGCAGCAGCGCGCCGAGTTGCGCGGTGTCCATCTCCAGTTTCGCGGTCAGCGCCGGAATCCGCGCGATCCAGCCCGCGCTCACGAACCCGATGATGGCGAAGATGGCCGATACCGCCGTTCGTGGGCTTGGCGTGAAGGGAATGGAAGGCTTGTTAATCGTCATCCTGTAGCCTGGTTTGTCACGGCGGGTGTACCGATCGGGGAAGAGTCGTCAGTCGTGCTCGGTTCCTGCGTGGCCTTTGATACCGACGGCGCCAGCACGATCACGATCGTGACTATCATACCCACCAGCGCGAACGCGGCCCGCAACGACGCCACATCGGCGATGAACCCCATCACCGGCGGCCCGATCAGGAACGCCGAGTAGCAGGCGGTCGCCACCGCCGCCACACCGGCCGCCCGATCCACACCCGGAGTCGACCCCGCCGCCCGGTACACGATTGGGATGATCGCCGCGAAGCCGAGCCCGGCCAGCGCGAAGCTCACCAGGAACGACCACGGCGTGTTCACCCCGACCCCGAACAGCATTCCCGCGGCGCCCAACGCCGCGCCCACCCGTAGCACCATCACCGGCCCGGCCGCCTTCACGATCCCGTCACCGGAGAGCCGGCCCACCAGCATCGCCAGCGAGAAGATCGTGTACCCCAGTGCCGCCGTGCCCGGATTGGTCCGCAGGTCTTCCGAGAGGTACAGCGCTCCCCAGTCGGCCAGCGCTTCCTCGATCAGGCCGCAGCAGAACGCGATTGCCCCCAGCGGCCACAGCACCCGTGGCCCAATCGAGAAGATCGGCCGCTTCGCGCGGGGTGTCGCGGGCGTCTCCACGCGCTCGTCTGGCACGAGGCATGGGTTGACCGCCACCCACAACGCCAGCAGCACGAGCGCGATCACCAGGAACTGCGGACCGATGCCCACGCCCAGCGCCGCCAGCCCACCGCCAACGGCGGTTCCCAGCAACGCCCCAACGCTGAACATCCCATGCATCGAGGAAAGGATCGGCGTGCCAATCCGCCGCTCGATTTCCACCGCCTGCGCATTCAGGGCCACATCGGTCGTCCCGTTGAAGAACCCGTACGCCAGCAGCACCACGAAGAACACCCATGGCGTGGGCGAGAAGATCGCCAGCGGGTACGCCAGGAGCCAGCCACCGCCGAAGATCGCGATCGCCCGAGCGGTGCCGATCCTGGAAATCCGCGGCGCGGCGGTTTGGAACGAAATCAATGCCCCGATCGCCCCGGCGATCAACACGGTTCCGAGTTCGGTGCGCGAGACATCCAGGTGCTCGGCGATCGCGGGTATCCTGGCGATCCAGTTGCCCAGGATGAAGCCGCGCATGATGAACAGCAGCGCGAGCGCCACGCGCGGACCAAGGGAGCCCAACAGGGGAATGGACGGCATGCGGAATACCTGGGAATGCGGGAAGCGAAGGGCCGGTCGAATGGGTTGCGGGAAAGGGAAAACGCGGGCTCGTCGCGCTGAAAACCATCCCTTCAGAACGTGGGTGGCATCACGGGCCGTCCGCCAATCGAATCGTATGGTTTGGCGACGACTTCAACAAGGGGAAACGACGGCCAGAACGTCACATCGCGCTCAGGCATCGACAGGTCTCCAGCCTGGCTCGACACCCAACCACCGATTCGCACACCTCCGCCCGATTACCCTGCTCGTCACGGTTCCCCAATCCGCCCCTCGCCGGTATCATGCCCATCCATGACCTCGCCAACCGTATGCAGGGAGACACTTGTGGAACACGTGCTGATTGAACGCGTAGACGCCGTCACCATCGAAGGCAATCGCCCTCGCGCCGCGGGCAGCAACGCCCGCCTCGGGCATCATGGCGATGTCGTTCGACTCCCGCTCGTCCGGCTGACGGCCAGCGATGGCGTCGTGGGGTTTGGCCGCGCTCAGGTCGATGCCGGTATCCTCGCCACCCTGCCCGGCCAGTCGCTCGGCGATCTCATCAGCGTCTCCACCATCCATGACGACTGGAAGGCGATCGAACTCCCCCTGCTCGATCTCGCCGCCCGGATCGCCAGCCAACCGGTCCATCGCTTCGTCTCGGGAGCCGATCCCCTGCCGGTTCGTTCCTACGACACCTCGCTGTACTTCGACGACCTGCGTCTCGAATCCGGCGAGGAAGCCGCCGCGCTCATCGCTGGCGAGGCGCGCCAGGGCTGGGATCGCGGCCATCGCGCGTTCAAGATCAAGGTCGGCCGTGGCGCCATGCACATGCCGCTCGATGAAGGGACAGTCCGCGACATCGCCGTCATCCACGCGGTCCGCGACGCCGTTGGTCCCGGCGCCACGCTGATGGTCGATGCCAACAACGGCTGGAACCTGAACCTCACCAAACGGGTGCTCGCTGAAACCGCCAGCGCCAACCTGTACTGGGTCGAGGAAGCCTTCCACGAAGACAACGTCCTCTACGGCCACCTCAAGGAATGGCAGGCCGCCGAGGGACTGAATGTCCTCATCGCCGATGGTGAAGGGGTTCCCGACCCCCGTGTCGCCGATTGGGCTCGCGAAGGCTACATCGACGTGGTCCAGACCAACATTTACCAGCGTGGATTTGGCAACTGGCATACGTTCGGTCAGGAACTGGATGGCCTCGGCGTCCAGTCCTCGCCCCACACCTACGGCAGCGGCATCGGCAACTACGTCACGTCCCAGCTCGCCTCCACCCTTCACGGCCTCAACTTTATCGAATGGGACGAAGCCTCCTTCGACGCCATCGACGCCTCCGCCTTCGCCATCGTCGATGGCGTCGTCACCATCCCCGAAACGCCCGGCTTCGGCCTCGAACTCGACCAGACTGCATTCAATGCCGCCGTCGCCGACTCTGGCGCGACCTTCACTCGGTCTCGGCCCGTCCGCTCCGGTCAGCCCAAACCCAACCGGGAGGCCTGATGGACACCACCGCGAACCACATCTGACCCTCCGGGGGCATGCCGGTATATGGTCTTCCTGTTCGCGAGCCTTCTCACCGCTCACCTCCGCCCGCATACCGTCCTTGTAGGAGCCGATCCCGCCGTCGGTCTCAACCGCCACCGCCCACTCACCGTGCTTCCCGGTAATGACGCGTCTCGTGCCTGTCACGGGCAGACAACACCATGCTCACCCCCCCCGCGAATACACGCCACCTTCTCTTGTAGGGGCAGATCCCCGTTCATTCAGGGCCATTCCATTCCCGCGCGAAGGGTGTCCGCCCTGCCTCACCACACCGTCGCCTCGATGTTCATCATTTGCGGACATCCATCCAACCAATGGTCATCCGCCCCCTTCCCCCATTCGCTCACCATCCCATGCACCAGTACGGAAGTCCCAACCGGCATCCGCGGATCTCATCCCATCCGGCGCGTGCCGGTGTGTGGGCTTCCTCATGCTGGACCAATCTCACGCCAGGTGGCGGGTTTTCCCTCTCTCGATGCGTTCACTGGGTATGCACCACGGGTCGTCCCACCATCGCGCGTTCCGGACCATGCACTCGTACGGAAAGCCGAACCGGCGTCACCGCACATCTCACCACGCGTGAACTCGCCGGTGTATGGCCTTCCCTATCCCCGAAAGGACTCCATCATGAACGTCGCCGCGCACGACAACATATTTATGCATTCCACAATAAATCAAGACCCCACATTAATTCCCAACCCCAAAAAGCCCGCCATTCCGGGCAAACTCACCCCTGGGAGGGCATTAAATGAATTAATGTATTCTTGTAGGCGAAAAAACAACGCCGCACCTCACCGCCCTCGCGGACCTATCTCTTCACGAGAACCCAGCCGTCTGCCGGCCTCCTACCCCTTCACCGCGCCCAGCGTGAACCCGGCGATAAATCGATCGAGGAAATAGTTGTAGAGCAACGCCACCGGAATCGCGACCAGCGCCGCCGCCGCCATCAGCGACTGCCAGAAATACACATCGCCCCGGATCAATTCGGTGAACACCCCAACGCTCACCGTCTTCTGGCTCGAACTCTGCACGAACGCCAGTGAGTACACGAACTCATGCAGCGTCAACGTGAACGAGAAGATCACCACCGTCAAGATGCCGGGAATCGACACCGGAATCACCGTTCTCCAGATTGCGCCAAGCCTGCTGTACCCGTCGATCATCGCCTGCTCTTCGATTTCCCACGGAACTCCGCGCATGAACCCCATCATCAACCAGGTACAGAACGGAATCGTGAACGTCGGGTACACCAGTGCCATCGACCACTTCGAGTTTTGCAGGCCAAGCTCGGCCACCACCGCCGTCAATGGGATGAACAGCAGCGTCGGCGGCACCAGGTACACCAGGAAAATCATGATTCCCAGGTTCTCGCCCCACTTGCCCGAAAGCCGCACCAGGCTGTACGCGGCCGGCACCACCGCCACCACGGTGATCGCCATCACCACCACCGCGATCAGGAAGGTGTTCCCAATGAACGTCCTGTATCCCGTGTCGTTCCACAGCAGGCTGATGTTCGACATCGTCGGCGGGTCGTTATACAAGAGGGGATTGTTCCGCGGGTTGTACAGGTCGTTGTTCGTCTTGAACATCGTCAGGATCATCCACGCGAACGGGATGAACGCGAACAGCGCGAAGAACAGCGCCACCAGGTACACGGCGCCCCGGCCCAGCACATGCTTCACCCGCGCGGTCGCCGGGCTCGTGTTCTCGATGTCCATCTAGTCCATGTCCGATCTGCGAGCCAGGCGCAACATGCCAATCGCGATCGCCACCAGCACGGGCAGCAGGAACAGGGCGATCGCCGCGCCCTGGGCCAGGTTCCCCCCCTGGATCCCCTTGAAGTACGCCCATGTCGAGAGCACCTGGGTATCGTTCACCGGCCCACCGCGCGTCAGCACCAGCGACACCGTCAGGTCGGTGAAGGTGAACACCAGGCTGAACAGCGTCGCCACCGCCATGATCGGCAGCAGCAGCGGCAGCCGGATGTAGAAAAGCTGTCGCCAGAACCCGGCTCCGTCCACTTCCGCCGCGTCCTTCACGTCCTGCGGGATCGAGGACAACCCGGCCAGCAGGATCACCGTCGCCAGTGGCAGGATGCGCCACACGTGAACCGCCACCACCGAGATTTGCGCCAGGTCCGTCTTGCCCAGCCAGTACATGTTCCGCCCAGGACCAAACCGGGTTCCGGGTCCCAGCAGGCCCATCTCCCGCATCACGTAGTCGATCGGGCTGTACACCGAATCCAGCATCCAGAACCACCCCAGCACGCCCAGCGCGATCGGCGTGGTCCACGGCAACAGGATGAGGAACCGCACCAGGCGTTTCCCATGGAAATCGGTCGACAGCACCAGCGCCAGGATGTTCGCGAAGATGATCACGATCACCTGCGAAATCAGCGTAAAGGCGATCGTATTCCGTAGCGCTTTGCGGAACACATCGTCGTTCCAGATAGCCCGGAAGTTGTCGAGCCCAACGAAATTGTCGCGGCTGGTGATGTGGGGCTGACCGACCGTCACGTTGCTGAAGGCGTACAGCACCGCCAGCACCAGCGGGAGCGCCACCAGCCCGATGATATACACGATGGCCGGAAGCAGCAGTAGCGGCCCCAGCACGCGCTCGTTGTCCAGCAGGAACCGCTTCTCACGGGGCTCTGGGACCGCCGGCGCGGTTGGGGCAACTGGTGCGCTCATGATGCGCTCCCCGCTGGAATCGTCACCGCCTCCGGCTCGCGCCGCAGACCGGACTCCTTGTCGAACACCCGCATATCGCTGTTCCGCACCGCCAGGGTGATCTCCCCACCTTCCTCGGCCGGAACGGCCGCATTGGCCGCCATCCTGGCCACCGTGCGTACCCCCTCGACCTCGCCATACACCAGTTTCTCCGATCCCAGGTATTCCTCCCGGATCGACTTCAGCAGGAACGATGTATGCGACGCCGGATCGACCCCATTCTCTGGCACTAGGTGGAAATTCTCGGGCCGGAACCCAACCAGGTCATCCCTCTTCGGGATCAGGTTCATCGGCGGCGATCCCAGGAAGGTCGCCACGAACGTGTCGGCTGGCTCCTCGTAGATGTCCCGCGGCGTGCCAATCTGCCGGATTCGTCCGCCGTCGATCACCGCGATCCTGTTTCCCATGCCCATCGCTTCCACCTGGTCGTGGGTTACATAGATCGTCGTCGTCCCGATCTCGTGCTGGAACTGTTGAAGCTCGTCCCGCGCCGAGGCCCGTCGCTGCGCATCCAGGTTCGAGAGCGGCTCGTCCAGCAGGAACACATTCGGTTCGCGCACAAGCGCCCGGGCCAGGGCCACGCGCTGGCGCTGGCCGCCGGAAAGCTGGCGGGGCTTGCGGTCGAGCAACTGATCGATCCCCAGGATCGACGCCGCCCACATCACCTTTCGCTCCTGCTCCTGTTTGGAGGTCTTCGCGGCCTTCAGGGGAAACGCGATGTTGTTCCGCACCGACATGTGCGGGTACAGCGCATAGCTCTGGAAAACCATGGCGATCTGCCGGGCCCGCGGCGGAAGGTGGTTAACCACCTTTCCCCCGATCAGGATCTCCCCGGAGGTCGGATGTTCGAGCCCGCCGATCATCCGCAGCAGGGTTGTTTTTCCGCATCCGGATGGGCCAAGCAAGACGAGGAACTCGCCGTCCGCCGTCGTGATGTCGATATCCTTGACGACCTTCACCGCCCCGCCATCGAATTCCTTGGTGATCTTCCGTGTTTCTACTATCGCCATGCGTCGGATCCTGGCATGTGTATTCTGGTCCCGCAATTCACGCTTGCAACGCAGAAACGGGGGAGGCTGCTGATTCCTCCCCCGTTTCGCCCTCGTCGCGCGCTATCCGCCGCCCATCAGGCCGCGGTCTCGCCAGTTCTGGGCAATCTCGTTCAGCTTGGTTTCGGCCTCGGCGACGGCGTCGGCTGGAGACATATCACCCCGGGCGGCCTTCGCCATCATGTCGGAAAGAATGAATGTGTTGAAGCACTCGCCAATCATCGCGTTGGCCGGTCCTGGCCAGCCGAGGTTCACGGTCCAGTCGTTCGCGGTCTTCAGCACGGCCAGCTTGTCCGGCGGGTTCGATCCAAAGGCATCGTTGTCCAGCGGTCCCCCATCCTCGGTCAGTCCTGGATAGGTTTCTGGGAATGCCGGGAAGTTGTAGTACTTGCCGGCCTCCACCGCCGCCTCGTAATTGGCGGTCAGGTGCAGCAGGAACTCCTTGGCCGTGTCGGGGTTCGCGGCGTAGGTCGGTATCATGGCCGTGAACACGGCGTGCCCGTGCGCCAGCGCCCGCTCCTCGCCACCCGGCCCCACCAGTGGCGCCCCCAGGAAGATATCGTCGGCCGTCTCTGGCTGCTGCTCCTGGGCGGTGCGATAGGCGGAAATCGAGTTCAGGATGTACGAGGCCTGCCCGGCCACCAGCAACTGGTTGTTCGACGCCGCGTTCCACCCGAACACTTCCGGGGTCATGCAACTCTCGAACAGGTTCTTCATGTACTCAACGGCCGCCACGGTTTCCGGGCTGTTGATCGTGATGTTCTCACCCTCGTCCTGCACCGCTCCGCCGAACGCCCAGATCATGGCTTGCGCCGCCATGTTGGAGTCGATTTCCTGGGACATGCCGATCCCCATCTGGACGCCTTGCTCGTTCCAGATCTGGGTGCCGCCGTCGATCAGTTCGTCGAATGTCGAAGGGCCGCTGTCGAACCCGATCGCCGACCACAGGCTTCCCCGGTAGTTGGCCGGGTCCGGCGCGTACCCGTGGCAGAAGCCGTAGAACTTGTTGGTCGTGGGGTTGTACGAGTTCTTCTTGCACATGTCGAGCTGGGGGCCGAAGCGGTTGGTCGCCTCTTCCACCAGGTCGGTCAAGTCAAGCACCGTCTCCTCGTACTGGGGTAGGGAGGCGATGTGCTCGACGATGTCGTGGCCCTGACCCGCCGAGATTTCCGCCGCGAAGGTCGCGGGAATGTCGGCGGTGTTGATCCGGTCCAGCGTCACCTCGACGCCGTTGGACTCACCCCATTCATTGAGGAAGGTCTCGAACCATGTGTCGAAGGAAGGAACGAAGTGCGACCATTGGAGGATGCTCAGCGATGTTCCGGAAATATCGACCGATGGCGATGTCTCCACCGGCGTCGACTGTTGCGCCCTGGCGGCATAGGTTCCCAGTGTTGTCGCCATGCCGGCGACGCCCGCGCTCCGCACCACCGAACGGCGCGAAACGGGACGATTGAACATACCGCGATGTTGGTAACGATTCCCGCGCATGGATATGACTCCTTCGGTTCGTTCCGGCGAATCTCGGTTTGCCCCAACCCGGGGGTACATGTGTGGGAGTTAAGGAAGCATGTCCGTGGGGTAAATGTCAAGGAGACCGTTCTCGCGGCGCCGGACCATTGGGTGTCGCCAACCCGCTGTCGATCGAGGTCAGGGCCTGATCGCGGGAATCACGATCTGCTCTGGAATCGGCCGGTGCGAGGTGAGGAATGGCGTCTCTCCATCCTCGAATCCCGCCGCGACCACCACCACTAGCTCGAGCGCCGGAACCACGTATACGTACTGGCCACCGAAGCCCAACGCGAAGAACGCTTCGTGGCCAGTCGCGCCCGTCACCCACCACTGGAATCCGTAGGCAACCCCGATCGATCCGCCAGTCACGGCCTCGCCATCGCTTTGCCGGGTGGTGGCGTCTCGCGAGTAGGCGCTGTCCACGACCTGCCCGCCGAACCACTCGCCGTTGGCCATCAGCAGGTGACCGAGCTTCGCCATGTCCCGCGGGAGCAATTCCAGCCCAGATCCCCCGTTGACCTCGCCCTGGGGAGATCGCATCCAGTCACCCGGCTCGATCCCAAGCGGCTCGAACAGATGAACCGCGGCATAGTCCTCAAGCGGCCGGCCAACGATTTCGGCCAGCATCACGCCGGCCAGGTGGGAACCGCCCGTGTTGTAGATGAACTGGCTTCCCTGATCGGCCACGATCGGTTGCCGCAGCGTATTCTCGACCCAGTTCTCCGCGTCCAGCAGCAATCCCCAGTCGGCGTGGCCATCCCACCACAACCCGGAGGTCATGGAAAGGAAGCTCCGCAGGGTGATACCCGCCACGCCTGGCGCGGCCCCGGCGGGTATGCGATGAGGAATCGCCTCCCCAACGGTCACATCGATATGGTCGAGATCGCCCTGCTCGATGGCGATCCCAACCAGCGTGCTGGTCACGCTCTTCGTCACCGAGCGAATGTCCACCAGGTCACTGGCGGTGTACCCACCGATGTAGTGCTCGAACGCGAGCAGGCCGTGCCTCACCACGCAAACCCCGGTGACGGCGGGGAAGTTCGGCAGCGCGGCCACGATCTCGTCGCCCAATCCGGGATCGAAGCCGAGACGTTCGAGAGCGCCCATCTCCCATTCCGCGCCCGGTGTGGCCTGACCCCGCGCGAATCCGCCGGTGAGCGCGGCGCTCGCGCCCGCGGCAACGAGTCCGCTGCTGAAACGTCGTCTGGTCGACATGAACTGGCTCGCTTTCCGTATCCGTTCGAGCGTGTTTTCCAGACTGTACTCCCCCGTCGAGGAAGGCGGGGCGAATCTCCGTTCGACAAGCCCGCGAACCGGTCAAATGGACCGCCAGGTCATCCAAAATCGGCCTTGCGAAGGGGTTTTCGGCATCTTGACTAATTGGTGTTCGCGATGCACGCTAGATGCGTGCTTTGGAATTGGGGTTGCGAGGCACACACCACAGGCAAGGGCCACCGCGCCCTCTGTGGGTTTCTCCATCCCTTCAGCGTGCAGGTAGATCTCGCGAACCAGTGACCAAAGGTCATGCGGCGCGGTTGCCTGATGTCTGGAAATTTCTCTTTTGCAACACCAAAGATCGTCGTCCGGCGTTTCCAAGGGAAACACCACACGCGATCGTTCGGTGCATGGCTGTGGTCCGGGTCCCATGGATAGGGCGATTCGCCCAATCCCGCTACGTCGTGTTGTGTCAGGTATCGGTTGGGCCAAATGGTGGAAGCGCCAACAACCAAAGCGACAAGAAATCGTGGCGTCATTGCGTCCCCGGCAATCATCGGCGAGCCGATTCCAAGGCCCCTGACGCCCCTGGTGGGGCGCATGCATGAGACCGAATCGGTTCTTGAGTTTCTTCGTGACCCAGATCTCCGCCTCCTCACCCTCACCGGACCGGGAGGCGTCGGCAAGACGCGCATCGCCGTCCGGGCCGCGAGTCTCATCTTCGAACAGGGCGACTGGGAGGTCGTCTTCGTTAACCTAGCCCCCATCCGCGATGCGTCGCTCGTCCGCTCGGCAACCGCCCTGGCGATGGGTGTCCCGGTTGGCGACCAGTCCACCCTCCTTTCCCGTTTGGTCCAAACAATGGCCGGCAGGAACATCCTCATCGTGTTCGACAATTTCGAGCACGTCATTGGGGAAGCCGTGGTCGTGGTGGAATTGCTTTCGCACTGCCCATCCCTGAAGGCAATGGTGACCAGCCGGATGCCGCTCCACGTTCAGGGCGAGCAGGAGTTCACGGTGTTGCCGCTGGTGCCCCCGGCGGAGGACGACGAGTCCACGGTGTCCGCGTTGGCCAGCAACGAGGCGGTTACCCTGTTCATGCAGCGGGCCCGGGCCGCCAACCCCGAGTTCGACCTGAACGAGCGGAACGCCAGGGTCATCGTCGAGATTTGCAGCCGCCTCGATGGCCTGCCGCTTGCCCTTGAGCTGGCGGCCGCCCGGATCAAGATCTTTTCCGCCGAGTCGCTCCTCAAGCGGCTGAATGACCGGCTGGATGTGCTGACCGGCGGGCCGCGGGACCTGCCTTCCCGCCAGCGAACGATGCGTGATGCCATTCGCTGGAGCTACGACCTGCTTACGCCAGACGAGCAGGTGGTGTTCCGCCGCCTGGCCGTGTTTAGCGGGTCGTTCTCGCTCGGGGCCGCCACCGAAATCGTTGACTTTCCCACCCCCGGCGATGATGGCGAACGGCCCGTCGATGTGCTGGACAGCATGCTTTCGCTGCTCGACAAGAGCCTCATCATCCGGGTCGACCAGGGCGAGAACGAATACCGTTTCCGCATGCTTGAGACGATCCGGGAATTCGGCCTCGCCCGCCTGGCCGAGGCAGGCGAAACGGACACCGTCCGGCGGCGAGCGCTCCGGTTCTTCACCGACCTGGTTGTCTCCTTCGAGTTCGACCTGATCGGACCGAACCAGAACCTGATCCTCCGGCGGCTCGACCATGAGGTTGGCAACCTCCGGCTGGCGCTGCAGGCCGGGCTGGACCTCGATGGAGATGCTCCCTCGGAAGGCGTCCGGCTGGCGTCTGGTCTGTGGCGCTACTGGCTGGTGCGCGGCCAGCTTAGCGAGGGCTCGCGCTGGTTGAGCCGCTCCCTGAACACGGCCACCAGCGTTCCGGCGGGGGTGCGGGCCCTGGCCCTGAACAACCTTGGCAACCTGGCGCTCGAACTGAGCCAGTACACCAAGGCGCATGCCTGTTACGTGCAGAGCAAGGAGTTGTACGAATCGATCGATGACGTGAGCGGCGTTGGCGACGAGCTGAACAACATGGGCCTGCTGGAGCTGATCCAAGGCAAGTTCGATGCCGCCCGGGTCCTGCTGGAGCGGAGCCTTTCGATCCGCAGGCAGATCGGCGACACGATCGCGCTTCCGGCCACGCTGAGCAACCTCGGCGACATCGCCTGCTTCGAGGAAGACTACGGCCTGTCCGCCGCCTATCACTCGGAGGCGTTGGCGATACGGCGTGAGATCGGCAACAAGCGGGGCATTGCCCTGTCGTTGAGCAACCTTGGCATGGTTGCCTACCTCCGGGGCGATGTCGACGAGGCCGCCCGCTGGTATGACGAGGGCATGGAGTACGCCGCCGAGCTGGACGACGCGTTCGGCAAGGCGGGCATCCTCCTCGGCCAGGGGAAGGTGGCCGTTCGCCGCGGCAAGTTCAAGGAAGGCATGCGGCTCCTGACCCAGGCGCTGTTCATCCTGCGCCAGATGGGGTCGCGGCGGTTGATGGCCGACGTGGTCGATGCGCTTGCCGCCGCCGCCGCCAGGGATGGCCGCTGGGTTTCCTCTGCGCGGTTGATCGGCAGCATTACCACGATGCGCGAAGGCCACCAGATCGGCATTACGCACCGGAGCCGGCTGGAGATAAACGAACTGCTCACCGAGTTGCATGCCCAGCTCGGCGAGGATGGCTTCAACGCCGCGTTCGAGGCTGGCAAGCGCCAGACCCTGGAAGTCGCGGTGGATGAAGCGATTGCCCTGGCGAATGCGATTTCGGCGGCCGAGGACGAGCGCCTCGCCCGGGAGGCGGCCCTCGCCGGTGGGGATGCGGGCGACCTGGCCGCCGAAGAGCTGGGCCTGACCCCGCGTGAGCGGGAGGTGCTGACACTCCTCGCTCGTGGGTTGAGCGATAAGGAGATCGCGGACGATCTGTTCATAAGCCCGCGTACCGCGATGACCCATGTGGGGAACATCCTGGCCAAGCTGGGTGTGAACAAGCGGACGCTCGCCGCCAGCGTCGCCGTGCGGAAGGGGCTCGTTTCCCCCCTGGAGAACGGCGAAGCGCTCGAGTTCGGCGAAGACTAGGGTGCCCGGATCGCTTTGGTCCACCGCCCTTCCGGCCAATCACGCCGCCAAAGCCCAAGTTTCCGGCGCGAATCGGCCAGGGCGGACACCCTGCGTTCGTTCATGACCACGCCCTCATTGTTCCGGGATCCGCCCCTACCCGCAACACGGCTTCCCCACACGCCCGAGGCCGTGCCGTTACCGGTGGCGTGGGTCGAGGGCGTCGCGGAGGCCGTCTCCCAATAGGTTGAACGAGAGCACCGTGAGGAAAATGGCGAGTCCGGGGAACAGCGTGAGCCACCAGGCTCCGAAGAGCAGTTCCCGCTGGCCGTCCTGCAGCATGTTGCCCCATGAGGGGGTCGGGATTTGCACCCCAAGGCCCAGGTAGCTGAGGCTGGCTTCCAGGATGATGGCGTAGGAGAGCCAGATGGTGGCCTGCACGATGATGATGGCCAACGTGTTCGGGAACAGGTGCTGGACCATGATCCGGGTTGGGTTGGCGCCCATCGCGCGGGCGGCGGTGACGAACTCCTGGCCCTTGAGGGCGAGGAACTGGCCCCTGACCAGCCTGGCGGTTCCCGGCCAGGAGGAGACCCCAATCACGATGACCGTGGTTCGCAGGCTGGGACGGAACAGCGACGCGGCGGTGATGAGCAGCAGGATCAGCGGGATGGCGAGCAGGATATCCGTGCCTCGCATGACGGCCTGATCGACCCAACCGCCGAAGAAGCCCGCCAAGGCTCCGAGGGCGATGCCGATCAGCATGACGATGACGACCGCCATGAACCCGGCGGCGAGCGATACCTGTCCCCCCTTGATGAGCCGCGAGAAGACATCCCGGCCCTGGCGGTCGGTGCCCATCCAGTGCTCGGCGGAGGGAGGCGTGTTGCGCATGCCGGAGGTAATCTGGTCGTAGGGGTACGGCGCAATCAGCGGTTCGAGGATGGCGACGGTGTAGAAGAGCACCAGGATGGCGATGCCGGCCATGGCGAGCTTGTTTCGCTTCAGGCGTTGCCAGGTTGTCTGGCGAGTGCGAGGCCCGGCCTGGGCGAGCGAGTCGCTGGCGGACGATTGCGCCGGGTCGATGGTCATGGCGGCGGTTTGCTCACGCATTGGGCGACCCCGCGACCGAGACCCGGGGGTCGAGCAGCACGTAGACGATGTCGACGAGGACGCTGGCGACCATGATGACGGCGCCGGTGACCATGGTGATGCCGAGGATGACGGGGTAGTCGCGGCGGGTGATGGCATCCCAGGCGAGGAGGCCGAGACCCGGCCAGGCGAAGATCTGTTCGATGATGACCGCGCCGCCGATGATCTGGGGCAGTTGCAGGCCGATGACGGTGACCAGTGGCAGCAGGGCGTTCCGGAGGGCATGACCGTAGAGTACCTGGCGGCTATTCAGGCCCTTGGCGCGGGCGGTCGTAACGAAGTCCTGGTTGATGACTTCGAGCATCGACGAGCGCATGAAGCGGGCGAAGTAGGCGATGCTCGGCAGCGCGAGGACGATGACCGGCAAGACGAAGTATTTCCAGCGTTCCGACCAGTCGGCGCTGGCCTGGCCGGTGCTGATGATGGGGAACCAGCCGAGCCGGACGCCGAACCAGACCTGGAGCAGGAGCGCCAGCCAGAAGCTGGGGAGCGCGAGTCCGATGAAGGAGCCGATGGTGACCGAGTGATCCCAGACGGAGTACTGGCGGGTGGCGGAGACGATGCCGACCGGGATGGCGATGGCTATGGCGATGAGCAGGGCCGCGCCCTGGAGCTGGATGGTTCCGACCACGCGCTCGCCAATCAGGTCGAGCACGGGTTTGTTGTTGAACGAGTAGGCGGTGCCGAGATCGCCGGAGGCCAGGTTCCTGACCCAGATGCCGTATTGCACGTAGAGCGGTTCGTCGAGCCCGAGGTTGGCCCGGGTTTGTTCGACGAAGTTCGGGTTGTTGGCGGCCTGCGGCGACATCATGGCGGTGGCGGGATCGCCGGGAGCCAGTCTCAACAGCAGGAACATGACGAGGCTGAGTCCAAGCAGGAGCGGGATGAGCATCAGCACCCGCCGGGCCATGTATGCACGCATCTCGCTGGACATAAACGCTGCCTTTCAGGGCTGGGGCCGAACCGGAAGGCGGGGGATGGCGAAATCCATCCCCCGCCAGTGATGTCTTCCTAGGCGGACGCGGAGGTCCAGTCCTGGAGGAAGTAGAAGAGGCCGAAGTCGGAGCTGGAGACGTAGCCCGCGAACTTCGTCTTGTTGACGGCATGCAGGAACGGGCGATACCAGGCGAAGTGCATGGGCACTTCGTCCATGATGAGGCGCTGGATTTCGGCGTAGACCGGGATGGCGGCTTCCTGTTCGATGGTGCTTCGCACCTCGTCGAGCAGGGCATCAAGCTCGGGTAGCGCGATGCCAGAATAGTTGCCCGACGACGTGGAGTGGAAGTTGTCCCAGAGGGCGCTGGGGTCGGAGTTGACGCCGGCGAAGTCGACGCCGCTGACCTCGAAGTCCTGGTTCTGGGTAACGGCCTCGACGTGGGTGGCGTAGTCGACGAGTTCCGGGATGACCTCGATGCCGATGGCTTCGAGCGCCTGCTGGGTGAAGGTCAGCCAGTCCTCGCGGAGGACGTTGCCGGAGTTGACGGCGAAGGTGATCTGGGCGCCCGCGACGCCCGCTTCGTCGATGAGCGCCTTCGCGGCCTCTGGATCGTAGGGAATCGGCTCCAGGGTAGGGTCGAACGCCCAACTGCCGGGGGCGATTGGGCCGAGCCCGGCTTCACCCATGCCGAGGAGGGAGTCGGCGGCGAACTGGACGGTGTCGGTGGCCATGGCGATGGCCTTGCGGACTTCCTTGATGCCGAGGACTTCGTGACGGCAGTTGAAGATCCAGCCATTTGGCGAGCCGAATGGCGGGGTGATGAGGTCGAGATCGGCGTTTTGGGCGAGGAGATCGGCCCCGGCCGGGTTGGGGTAATTGGAGCCGTCGATCTCGTTGCCCTGGAGGGCGAGCACGAGCGACTGGGAATCGGCGATGACCCGGTGGGTGACCTTCGTGATGGCGGGCTTCGGGTTCTCCCAGAAGTTCTCGTTGGCGACGGCGACGAAGTCGGCGCCGGTTGACCACGATTCGAACTTGTAGGGTCCCGCCCCGATGGGCGCCTGGAAGAATTCGGCGCTGGTGAGGTCCTGGCCTTCGAGTTGCGCGGCCGGCACGGGCCAGACGTAGCGCATGTTGTAAAGGAAGGGGGCATCGGGCTGGGCGAGGGTGATCTGGATGGTGGCGTCGTCGAGGACCTGGATGCCGGTGACATCGTCGGCGGACCCGTCGGCGTAGGCCCCGGCGCCATCGATGGCCATGAACTTGGATTGCTTCGGCGAGGCGGTCGCGCCGTGGATGAAGCCCTTGATGGTAAAGGCGATGTCGTTGGCTGTCAGCGGAGAGCCATCCGAGAAGGTGACGTTCGGCTGGAGGGTGAAGGTGACGACGAGATCGTCGATGGTCCATTCGGAGGCGATGCCGGGAACGGGGGCGTAGGAGACTGGATCGACGCGGACGAATTCGTCGTAGAGGATCTTGCAGCGCCATTCGTCCTCGGAGTCACCGGCGAGGAACGGGTTGATGGTGGAGGCATCGCCGAGGGTGCCGATGATGATTTCGAGTTCCTCGGCCTGCAGCCCGGCCTTGTAGGACTGGGAGAGTTTGGGGCCATTGGCCAGGGAGACATACTGGGCGCTCCCCAGGCCGGCGGCGGCGATGCCGGCGGCGCGGAGCATTTTGCGGCGGTCAACGAGCGTTCTGAGCTTTTCCTGGCCCAGGACGAGGAAACGGTCACCGGGTGATGGAATACGTTGAGACATGGTTCCTCCTTCAGGCTGGTGGGCCTGATGTTGGTAGTTCCTCGCTCGAGCCCAGATGGACTCTGGATTGGACCCGGAGCGCGCTGGAGAGCACCGGAAGGTGACTCTTCCGGGGTGTGCCGATGGCGAGGTGTCTCGCCTGGACGGCCTTCGCGATCGATCGATACCGGTGTGCGCTTGACGATCATTCTAAAGGTCGCTGGCGGATGACGCCACTGGCGCGATGGCGGGGTTGCCGCGGCCCTCTGTGTGGTTGGATGCTGATTACAGGTGGTACGTGGCGGGGTTGGACGAGATGACGAGCCGGGTGGAAGCTGGCGCGGGTTGAGGCTGGTTTCGGGCGTTGTGTTCTTCGGCGACAATAATTCATTAATACATTAATTCCGGTTCCAAGGGTCAGTTTGCCCGGAACGGCGAGGTTTTCGGCCGGTCGAATTAATGCAGGCCATTGGAATTAATGTTGGCGCGAAAATGATGTTGTCGTGTGTGGCGGGATGGGTCATGGCGGGAGGTCATTTGGAGGCTGCTCGAGCGTGGGCGGACCATACAGATACCGGTGCGGGCGGAACGCCGGGTGGGACAGTGTGCATGTGATGGTGACCGTTCCGACCAGTGTCCTACCCAGAGAACGCATCGAGAGATGGAAAACCCGCCAACTGGTGTGAGATTGGCCCAACGTGGCGATGGCCACACACCGGCAGGCAGTGCATGGGGTGGTTCGCCCTGAAGACGTGCAGATTGCGCGAGAGGTCACCGCACGGCATCTTTTTTGAGGCATGCGAGAGCGCAAGTGAAGTCTGCCAGGCGAAGACGATCTTCGCCGCTACCAACCGGGTTCGGTGTGGATGGGCGAGTGCGTGGTTGGCCTGTCGCTCGCACTCCATCCTGGCCCGCGCGGAACGCAGCTTGCTCGTCGTAATCTCCCCGGGGCACGGAAGTCCCGCGTGACATTTGGGCGGTTTGGGTGCAAGTAAAATGCCGGAAAAGCGGGAGATTTGGCAGAGTGATGGCGCAAGACTTGTGAAAACAATCACAACAAGAGTTATCGTCATCGTTTCCGGTAAAGTTGCGAGCTTGGGCGAAGTTTCTCAGGCAAATCAGCGATATCTGGCGTCGAGTTAAGTGAAGGGTATGCTAGACTCCAAGGCGACATGGAAGGTTCGGAACCACCCTTCGAGGAGGCCGGAAACGTCCCTTTCGAGGCGTGGCGGATGTTCGAACCCCGGGGTCTGGACCGGCAGTGGTGCTGGCCCGCGGATGCACATTCATAGGGTGTGGTCGGGAGCGATGCGGCGCCGTCCCCACCGAGGAGCCAACGGAAAGAACGATGAGCGATCTACGCGCGTTTTTCGGGCCCAACGCAGGCTACGTGCTGGAGCTCTACGATCAGTATCAGGCCGATCCCCAATCGGTCGACGAGTCCACCCGGCAGTTCTTCGCGTCCTTTAGCCCCACGCTTCCCCAGTCCATATCCACCGCGGCTCCGCCCGGCGCGGCAATGCTGACCGATGCCTCCGTTCGCAAGATCGCCGGGGCGGTGAACCTTGCCTACGGTATCCGTGAATACGGGCACCTGGCGGTGCAACTCGATCCACTGGGCAGTACCCGCGACGGCGCCCCGGAGCTTGAGGCAGGAACCTACGGAATTACGGATGAGGATCTGACCTCGATTCCGTCGGCGGCCATCGATGGCCCGCTCGCCGCGGGAGCATCCAGCGCCGCGGAGGTGATCGCCAGGTTGCGGGCGGCGTACACCGGCGCGGTTGGGTTTGACTTCGACCACATCCAGGTGGCGGCGGAGCGTGCCTGGCTGACCGATGCCGTGGAATCCGGCCGGTTCAACCAGTCGCTGGATGACGCGGCGAAGCGGAAGTTGCTGGAGCGGCTTTCGCAGGTGGAGGGATTCGAACGGTTCCTGCACCAGACCTACCTTGGGCAAAAGCGGTTCTCCATTGAAGGCAACGACATCCTGATCCCGATGATCGATTCGATCATCAACGACGCGACCACCACCGGGGCGCGCGAGGTGGTGATGGGGATGGCGCACCGCGGTCGACTCAATGTGCTGACGCACATCCTGAGCAAGCCGTACGGGGCGATCATCGCCGCGTTCGAGGGCAGCGCGAAGACCGGCGCGGGGGATGCCGCCAACGAGGTGCGCACCGGCGACGTGAAGTATCACCTTGGCGCCCGGCTGGCGAGGAACCCGGAGACCGGGGAACTGCTGCGCGTGCCGGTGGTGCTGGCGCCGAACCCATCGCACCTGGAGGCCGTCAACCCGGTGGTGCTGGGCATGGCGCGCGCCGCGCAGGACGACCGTTCCCACTCAGGGGCGCCGACCCAGGACTCGACCAGGACCCTGGCGATTCTGCTGCACGGCGACGCCGCTTTCCCGGGTCAGGGCGTGGTGGCCGAGTCGCTCAACCTCTCGGGCCTGGATGGGTACTCGGTTGGCGGGGCGATTCACATCATCGTGAACAATCAGATTGGGTACACGACCGACTGGTCGGATTCCCGCTCGACCCATTACGCCAGCGACCTGGCCAAGGGCTTCGAAATCCCGGTGCTGCACGTCAACGCCGACGATACCGAGGCCTGCATCTTCGCGGCGCGGTTCGCCATGGCGTACCGCCGCGAATTTGGCAAGGACTTCCTGATCGACCTGGTTGGCTATCGCCGCTGGGGTCACAACGAGGGAGACGAGCCGGCATTCACGCAGCCGCTGATGTACCAGAAGATCAGCAGGCATCCAACGGTGCGGGCGAAGCTGGCGTCCGAACTGAAGGCCGCGGGGGTGATTACCGCCGAGGACGAACAGGCGATCGACCAACGCGTGCTCGACCGCCTGGTGAAGATCCGGCGCGGGATCACCGAAGGGACGGAGTCGTTCGAGGAAGAGATCGAGGCGCCGAAGACCCCTCGCGAGGAAGTGGAGACCGCGCTTCCTCGGGAACGCCTGCTGGCGTTGCAGGAAGCTATCCATGCGATTCCCGAATCGTTCAAGCCGAACAACAAGCTGAAGCGGACCTGGGATAAGCGGGCCCAGGTGCTCGACACCGAGGAAGGCCGCATCGACTGGGCCCACGCCGAAGCGCTGGCGTTCGCCGCGACCCTCGAGGACGGCACGCCGATCCGCCTGACCGGTCAGGACGCGCAACGCGGCACATTCAGCCAGCGGCACCTTGTGCTGCACGATTCCAAGACGGGCGAGCACTATTCGCCGCTGGAAGTGATGCACCAGGCGACGGCCTCGATCGCGATTTACAACAGCCCGCTTTCGGAAAATGCCTGCCTGGGATTCGAGTACGGCTACAGCGTACACGCCCCAGAGGCGCTGGTGCTGTGGGAGGCGCAGTTCGGCGACTTCGCGAATGGCGCCCAGATCATCATTGACCAGTTCCTGTCGGCGGCGCGGGCCAAGTGGGGGCAGGAGCCTTCGCTGGTGCTGTTGCTGCCGCACGGCTACGAGGGACAGGGGCCGGAGCACTCCAGCGCCCGGCTCGAACGGTTCCTGCAGCTCTCGGCGCGCGATGCGATGCGCGTGGCGAACTGCACCACATCGGCCCAGTACTTCCACCTGCTGCGCCGGCAGGCCAAGCGGATCTCAACCGATCCCCGGCCACTGGTGCTGATGACGCCGAAGAGCCTGCTGCGGCACCCGATGGCGGCTTCGCCGGCGTCCGATTTCACGAGCGGCACCTTCATGCCGGTGCTGGATGACCCGCGGGCGGCCGACCGGCGCGACCAGGTGACGCGCCTGGTGTTCTGCAGCGGCAAGGTGGCCATCGACCTCGATTCGAGCCCGGAGCGGGACAGCGCGGCCGGCGTGGCGGTTGCCCGGGTGGAGCAACTCGCGCCATTCCAGTACACGGCGATCAACAACGTGATCCAGGGGTATCCGAACCTGCGTGAAATCGTATGGTTGCAGGAAGAGCCCCGGAACATGGGGCCGTGGCTGTTTGTCCGGCCGAGATTCCGCGAGTTGGTGGAGCAGACCTTCCCGATCCGGTACATTGGCCGTCCGGAAGCGTCCAGCCCCGCCGAAGGGTCGCTGGACAAGCACAACCAGGTGCAGGCCTCGATCGTCGCGGAGGCGTTCGCCAATGTGCCGGCCTCTGGGAACGTGACCGATGGGGGCGCCGGCAATGGCGCCGCCCGCAGGAATGGGTCAACCCGCGAGACCGCCGTGAAAACGATGGCGGGCGAGTAACATGCAACGACCCGGGGCCGAAGGCTCCCGGGTCGACTTCACGAGGATCAGGAATGGCAAGGGGGTGGGTCGATAACCCGCCCGTTCACGGAGAGCAAGCACGGATATGGCCATTGATATCAAGGTTCCGCCCCTCGGGGAGTCGCTGGTTGACGCTATCGTGGGCCAGTGGCTGAAGAGTGAAGGAGAGTCTGTCAGCCGGGGGGAAACGATTCTCGAACTCGAAACTGACAAGGTGAACCTTGAAGTCACCGCCGAGGACGATGGCGTGCTTGGCGCGATTCAGCGCCAGGAAGGCGACACCGTGACGGTCGGTGAGGTGCTGGGAACCCTCGAAGCGGGCAATGGCGAGGCGCTGGCGGACAATCCCGAGGCGGCTCCCGACCCGGCGGGCGTGGGGTCGGCCGAATCGAGGAAGGGTGCCGAGCCGAAGTCCGAGGACGTGACGCCACCGCCACCGGCCAGGGCCGCCGAGGTGGCGCCCGAGCCCGCCGCGCCGGAGGCTCCGGCGGCGGATGATGGCGCGAGCCGCGCGGCCCCGGCCGTGAAGCGGATGGCCGAGGAGTACGGCATCAACCTGGCCGCGGTGGCCGGCAGTGGACCGGGCGGGCGGATTACGCGAGACGACCTGCTCGGTCACCTGGCGAAGTCTTCGGCTCCCGCCCAGGCAACGCCAGCGGCGGCCCCGGCAACCCCCGCGGCAATGGCCGCGCCGGTATCCGCTGGCGACCCGGAGCGCGAGGAGCGCGTGCGGCTTTCGCGGCGGCGGCAGACGATCGCCACCCGGCTGGTGGAAGCCCAGCACACCGCGGCGATGCTGACGACGTTCAACGAGATCGATCTCTCGGCCGTGATGGACGTGCGGTCACGGCGCAAGGATGCCTTCAAGGAGAAGCACGGGGTCAACCTGGGCTTCATGTCGTTCTTCACCAAGGCCGCTGTTGGCGCGCTGAAGGCGTTCCCGCGGGTCAACTCCGAGTTGCAGGGCAACGAGCTGGTCCTGAAGAAGTACTACGATATCGGGATCGCGGTGGGGGTCGAAGAGGGACTCGTGGTGCCGGTGCTGCGCAACGCGGACCGGAAGAGCTTCGCCGAGATCGAGAAGGAAATCGTCGAACTGGCCGGTAAGGCGCGTGACAACAAGCTTTCGCTGCCGGAACTGCAGGGCGGCACGTTCACCATCACCAACGGCGGCGTGTTCGGCTCGCTGCTGTCGACGCCGATCCTGAACACGCCGCAGGTGGGTATCCTGGGAATGCACACGATCCAGCAGCGGCCGGTGGCCGTGAATGGCGAGGTGGTCATCCGGCCGATGATGTACGTGGCACTGTCGTACGACCATCGGGTGGTCGACGGGAGCGACGCGGTGCGGTTCCTGGTGACGATCAAGAACCTGCTGGAGGACCCTGAGAACCTGCTGCTGGAGGGGTAGGCCCTTCCAGTAACGAACGAATTGGCGACGCCCGGTGGAAGCAATTCCGCCGGGCGTTGCTGTACGGGGGCTCAGGCGGCGGTGGCGTTGCCTGCCTGGTTGGGGTAGTTGCGGATCGCCATTCCTGAGGCCTCCCGGAAGCCAAGTGACTTGTAGAAGGGCTGGACATCGGTGTCGCAGAGGAGGTCGATGGAGTAGAGCGCGGAGAGCCGCTCCACCGCGCGTTCGACGAGCCTGCTCCCGATTCCTTGATGCTGGTACTCGGGGAGGACCTCGAGCAGCGGGATGAAGGCGGTAAGCACGCCATCGGTAAGGGCGGTGATGAAGCCGGCCACGTTGCCGGAGGTGTCGTCAACAGCGATCACGGCGACATCACTGCCAGCGAGAAGACGGAGATGGGTTTCGGGTGACGGCGGATTTGGCCAGCCCACGAAGAAGCCGTGGAGGTTGCGTGGTTCGATGCCATCGAGTGAGTCGCGGAGTGTGATCACAGTGGGCCTCCTTTCGAGAGGGCTTGGCTCATCGGTGACGTGGTCGATTGGAACCCACCGTGACAACGCTAGAACTTCTCGTTCAGTTCCGGGTAGGCGGGCGGGAAGAGCGCCCGCAGCGTGGCGCGGGTGGCGGAGTCCGGATCTCCCCAGTGGCGGAAGGGGAAGGATGCCGGGTCTTCGCCGGTCCAGAGCAGGGCGCTCAGGCCCTGGATGGTGATGTGGCAGGTGGGCGATCCGCCGCGGACGACGCGGAGAACTCCGCCTTCGCTGGAGAGGGTCCAATCGCCGGCGTTCCACGGGCAGAAGTCGTCGACGAGTGTGAATGACACCTGGCCGGCGCCGGATGTGGGGAGACCGTCGAGCGCTTCGAACGAAACGATGCGGCCCATGGGGGAGGGCCAGGCCCAATCCGCGTTCTCGGTGGACGATTCGGCGTAGATGTCGCGGTACCAGGTTTCCGGGTGCTCGGCGGGGCCGAGTTCGATGATGGCGCGCTTCACCTGGTCGGTGTGGCGGGCCACCCAGGCCAGAAGCTGGTAGCGGGCGGCGGGGGTAGTGTAGTGGAAGCCGCTGGCGACGAGGTCCTGGGTGTAGCCGGTGATGCGGAAGGTCATGGCGCCGGTGACGACGCCGTCTTCGCGGACGAGCGCGACCCAGTCACGGTTGGAGTCGCGGAGCTGGATGGCGCGGGAGCGGTTCATGAGCGAGAAGCCGTGGCGTTCGCGCTCGAGCTGCTCCTGGAAGGTCCACCACTCATCGAAGCAGGCGCCGATCTCCTGTTGGGTGACGGTTCCGGGGAGGGATTCCCGCAGCAGGGAGGCGAGGTTCTCGGGTTTGATGGTGGCGAACCTGTTCTGGGGGAACTGGGCGTAGCCGAGACGTTCGTAGAACGAATCGCGGAACGGATAGAGGGTGGAGACGGGCATTTCGCGCTCGTGCATCAGTTCGAAGCTGTAGGAGAGCATGTTACGGACGTGACCGCGGCGACGGCCCTGTGGAAGGGAGGCGACGCCAGCGAGGCCGCCCATACCGAGGATCGCGCCGCGGATGTTTTCGGTCATCTGGTGGAGGCTGCATGTGGCGAGGGCTTCGGCGTCTTCGAAGACGCCGATATTGATGGTGTGTACGCCATATTTGAGGCGTTCCCGCGACTTGTCGAGGTCCGGTTTCGAAGGAGACGCGCCAAAGGCGTAGCTATTGACGCCCAGGGTGAGGAAGACTTCTGGATCGACGACGCGGATGGACACGGGGGCTCGTTCAGTCAACAAGGTTCCTTTCGGGGCGGACACGACAATGCCGGGCAAACCGGGTTCCATGATAGCGGAGACCCGGGTTGTCCGGCGGCGGTGGGAGTTTGAGGAAGGCTGAACGCTAGAACGCCCAGCTTCCGACGAAAATGAGCCCAAGGATGCCGACGATGATGGCGCTGGCGAAGAGGGCGATCAGGCCGACGAAAATCGCGCGGCCGGTGCTGATGATGAGCGTTTCCCGGATGGCGACGATGGCGGTGACGAGACCCCAGAACCAGGCGATGACCGCGATCATCCAGCCGAGGACGGGGATGAATCCGAAGAGGGCGAGCAGGCCGGGCACGCGGGCGTACCCCTGGGTGCGCATGAGCGACTGGACGGTGATTTGGGAGTGGGCCGTGCCGAAGATATTCTTGCCGAAGAAGTAGGTCATGGCGCTGAACACGCCCCACCAGACGAACGCGCCGATGATGGAGATAACCACATTGCCGAAGGAATCGGTGAGCGAACCGATGCCGGAGGCGAGCGCGACCAGGCCAACGATGATGGCTGCTTCCTGGAGGGCGCTGGTGTCGCGGGCGATTTCCCGGTAGGTGGGGAGATCGAGCTTGGCGACGCGGATGGCGCGGTTGAGGATGCGGTCGGTGGAGAGCGTTTGGTTCATGGGAGTCCTCACGGTTGCGTACAGGCCGGGCGACATTGCCAGGGCCGGCGTCAGGTGGCGGTCGGCGAGTGAGCCGTCGCCGGTGTGCTCATGCGGGGTGTCGCGCGCTGACCGGTTGTCGCGGTCGCGCGCTCCGTGTTCCTGAGTTCAAGTGTGAGGGAAGGGCGGCCCCGGCGCATGGCGGCTAACCGGTAATTCAACCCTCCATGGTACCGGCCGCGGGCGGATTCCAGGCGAGGACGGCGGTGGCCGTGGTGACTCCCATCAGGAGGACGCCGTTCGGCAGGTGCCAGGCGAGGGCGTCGATCGCGTTGTCGCCGCGGGTGGAGTAGCCAAGACCGATCTGGGCGATGAGCAGGAGCACGGTCACGCTCGCCAGGATCAGGAGGTTGCGGCTGGCGAGGCCCTTCGGCATGGCGTAGAAGGTCATTCCTAGCTGGATGACGGCGACCAGGAACATGAAGTTGCCGAGCATGGCGTGGACATCGATGCGGCCGGGTTCGTTCTGGAAGAAGCCGCTGCTTCCCAGCCAGGCCTGGATGAGGACGCTCACCGCGAGGGTGATCGTGCTGACTCTCAGGGCGGTGGTGAGTCCGGATGGCGGCGACGTTGCTTGCTGAACCATGAATGCTCCTTGCGAACGAGGTGGGCGTGGCTTTTCGCGCTCCAAGTATAGGGGCGGTTGCCCAGCATCGGGGCCGGCAATTGCCCGAACGCGGATGACCAGCGCCCCGCTCACTATCCGTGGAGGGTGACCGCTTCGGTGTGGGCCTGGATGTCGAGGCGCTTGCGGGCGAAGGGCTCGATTGGGTGGCGGGTGACGCCTTCGGTGGCGAGATCGGCGAGGATTTCGCCGGTGACCGGGCCGAGGCAGAAGCCGTGGCCGCTGAAGCCGGTGGCGATGACGAGGCCCTCGATTTCGGGACTGGCTTCGATCACCGGCAGCGCGTCCGGCGTCTTGTCGATCAGGCCAGCCCAGATCTTCGTGGCGCGAACGCCTTCGAGGGCGGGAATGAGGCGGGTCGACCATTCGATGGTGGTGGCCATCTGGGAGAGCGTTGGCATCACGTTCTCCGGCGTGTGGGCCGGTTCGCTCCAGGGGATGGACGAGCCGGAGAGGCGGAAGCGGCCATCGGCCTGCTGACGCCCGGCGAAGCCGCCGGTGGGAATGCCGAGCACCTGGCCAAGCAGTGGTTCGACCACCTCGGTCTGGATCATGGGCACGATGACGACGTCGAGCGGGATGTCGATGCCGAGCGGGGCGAGCAGTTTCGGGGCGTAGACGCCGGCGGCGACGATGACGCGCTCGGTGGCGATGGGGCCTTCGGACGTCTGGACGCCGGTGATGCGCCCGCCTTCGACCTCGATGCCAAGGACGGTAACACCCGCGCGGATGGTGGCCCCGGCGCGGGTGGCCGCGGCGGCGAAGGCTTCGACCGCCTTCTGGGGATTGGCGTGGCCGTCGGTTGGGCAGAACGACGCGCCCTCAAGGTTCGGGGTGAGCGCCGGGGCGACCTCGTGGACGGCGTTCGCGCCGTCGAGATACGTCATGGAGATGCCGGCGGCGTTGCCATCGGCGGCGACCTGGCGAATGGTGGGGATGTCGGATTCGTCGAGGGCGAGGCGGAGATTTCCGTACTGGCGGTATTCGACATCGGCGCCGAGTTCCTCGGAAAGGGATTCCCAGCGCTTCACCGCGGCCCCGGCGAGCGGGAGTTCCGCCGGGTGGCGACCGGACTGGCGGACACCGGCGAGGGTCCAGCCCGAAGCCATGCTGGCGAGCGTGCCTTGTTCGAGTAGGGTGACGCCCACGCCGTGGCGGGCGAGTTCCCAGGCCGCGGCGGTTCCGCTGATTCCGCCGCCGATGATGATGACCGGATTCGACACGTTGTTGCCTCCATGAAACCGACAGGGTCATTTCAATGGAGTTTCAGCGAAAAGGACCTCATTGTTAAGGGGAAATGCGGCATGGGGCACTGGATTTTGGTCCAGCGCCCCATGATGCGTTAGCGCGAGCGGGGATCGAGGACATCGCGCAGGCCGTCGCCGACGAGGTTGAAGGCGAAGACCGTGAGCAGGAGGGCGACGCCGGGAGCGAGGCTCAGCAGCGGCATGTCGGCCAGGTAGCGGGTGCCGTCGCGGATCATCTGGCCCCAGGTGGCGGTGGGCGGTGGGATGCCAAGACCGATGAAACTGAGGCTGGCTTCGAGACGGATGGCGGACGCGGTCCAAAGGCTGGCGAGGACGAGCAGCTCGCCGCCGATGTTCGGCAGGATGTGCCGGGAGAGGATGACGCCGCCGCGCTGGCCGATGGCGCGGGCGGCTTCGACGAACTCCTTCTCCTTGAGCGCGAGGGTGGGCCCATAGGCGATGCGGGCGAACCGGGGCGCGATGGTGAGGCCGATGGCGACGATGAGTTTGACCTCGCCAGAACCGAGCACGGCCATGACGAGGAGGCCGGTAATGAGATCGGGAAACGAGAGCAGGACATCGACGATGCGCATCAGCAACGATTCGGTTTTGCCGCCGAGGTAGCCGGCGACGACGCCGATGGTGGTGCCGACGATGCCGCCGAGCAGGACCGAGAGAACGCCGACGACAAGCGCGACGCGCGTGCCGTAGATGATGCGGGAGAGGACATCGCGCCCGAAGTCGTCGCGGCCGAGCGGGTATTCGCGGGATGGTGGCTGCAACCGGTTGATGGTGCTCTGCTCGATCGGGTCATGGGGCGCCAGCAGCGGCGCGAAGATCGCCACGAGCACGATGAGCACGATCATGACCAGGCCGACTAAGGCCGACCGGTTGCGGCTGAAGGTGCGCCAGGCGCGTTGCCGCTGGGAGATCAACTTTACGGGCGAGGGCGATGCCGGTGAGGGAGTTGGTCCCATGGCGCCGGCGGATGGTGATTGTGCCATTACGACCTCCTCACCCGTGGATCGACCATCGTGTAGATGAGATCGACCAGGATGTTGATGATGACGATGATGACGGCGTAGACCACCATGACTGCCTGGAGCAGGGTGTAGTCCCGCTGGCGCGTGGCGCCAATCATGAGCTTGCCGAGGCCAGGCCGGGCAAAGACTTCCTCGGTCAACACGGAGCTGCCGATGAGGCCGATGGCGAAGAGGCCGACCAGCGAGACGATGGGCACCATGCCGGCGCGAAGCGCGTGCTTGAGCATCACCGTTCGTTCGGTCAGCCCCTTGGCGCGAGCGGTGCGGATGTAGTCGTCGGAGAGGACGTTGAGCATGACCGAACGGGTCATGCGGGCGACGAAGGCGGTTTCGACCAGGCCAAGCGTGATGGCGGGGAGGACGAGGTGCTGGAGATTGTCGATGGGGTCGGAAAAATCTCCCGCGTCAATGGCCGGGAACCAGCCGAGTTGGGCGGAAAAGACGTATATCAGCAGGATGCCGATGTAGAAAGCCGGGGCTGAAAGTCCCGCCAGCGAAAGGACGCGGCCCAGGTAGTCGATCCAGGTGTTCTGCTTGATGGCGGTAATGACGCCGGTGGGAATGCCAACGATCAGGGCGATGATGATGGCGGCGGCCGCCAGTTCCAGCGAATGTGGGAGCACGCTCTGGATCTGGTCCCAGGTGGGGGCGCGGGAGATCATCGAGTTGCCAAAGTCGCCCCGGAGGAGACCGGCCATGTAATCGATGTATTGCTCCCAGATTGGCTTGTTCAATCCCAGATCTTCGCGTAACTGCTCGAGTGCCTGCTCGGATGCCTGATCGCCGAGGGCGGCCACGGCGGGATCGCCTGGGATAACGCGAACCAGCACGAAGATGATGGTGACGACCACGAAAAGCGTGGGAATGGCAAGCAGCAAGCGTCGCAGGATGTGCCTGAGCATGATGGTTGCCTTGCTGGACGAGACCGGTTCGCGCGGGGCAAACCGGAGAAGCTGCGGTAATTGAAGAGGGCGCTGTCGTCATTGACGGCGCCCTCTCCGCGATTCCCATTAGGGGTGGGACCTACTCACTGATCGAGGTGGTTTCATCGATGCCCGGGTAAAGCTGGACAACCGAGACAAGTTCGTGGCCGTACTCGACCTTGTTGGTCCTGCCATACACCTGGTTGTTGTAGATGAGGCCGTAGCCAGCGAAGGCCTGGATGATTTCGACGTTGGCCTGCTCCCAGAGGGCGGCCTGGGCGTCGGCGTCGGTTTCGGCGCGAGCCTGGTTCACCAGATCATCGAGTGTGAAGTTCGAGAAGTTCGTAACGCCACCGGGGGTGGTGAAGAACTGGGTGAGGTACACATCGGCGGTCGGCCGGAACGCCACATAAATCGTAATGGCGTTGGAATCCTCGCGAATCAGGTCGTGCATGGCCTGGTGCTGGACAACCTCGAGGTTGACCGTGATGCCGACCTGCCGGAGTTCTTCCTGCAATACCGTGTAGGCGTTGCGGTAGGCGTCCTGCTCGGAGGTGACGAGGTTGAGTTCGAACCCGTCCGCGTAGCCAGCCTGGGCCAGGAGTTCCCTGGCGCGGTCGGGATCCGGCGCGAAGTTGACGCCGGCCTCGTTCGCCGCCTCTTCCGAGAGGCCACCTGGCATGAAGGCGTCGGGCACCACCGAGAAGACTGGCTCGGCCACCGGCGAACCGGCGAGCGCGAGCGTGTTCTCGCGGTTGACCGCGAGCAGGATGGCCTCGCGAACGAGCGGGTCCTGCAGGATTTCGTGATTGACATCGAGGTTGAGGAAGACGACCTCGCCGACGCCGAAGACGTCGACCGTGAGGCCGTCCTGCTCACGCATGCGGTCAACCCAGAGGGCATCCGGGAAGCCGGCGATGACGTCGAGGTCGCCCGACTGGAGCGCGAGCTCGCGGCTGGTGCCATCGGCGACGAACCGGACTTCGACGCCGCCAAGGAGCGGGGCGCCGCGGAAATAGTCATCGAAGGCGAGGAGCGCAACGCTCTGCTGCGCGGTGTAGCTCTCGAAGGAGAACGGGCCGGTGCCGGCCGGGGCGGATGGGAAGGCATCGGCGCCGAGGGCCTCATATGCTTGCTGGGGGATGATGTATCCACCCGAGTAGTTGGCCACCTGGGGGAGGAAGAGGTTCTCGGAAATTGGGGTTTCGAGCGTGATCTCGAAGGAGGTGTCGTCCGGCGCGGCGAATGACCAGCCCGTGTAGTTGCCCGAGTAGCTGGACGTGTCGGGGTTGGCGGCCTTCTCGTAGGAGAAAAGCACGTCGGCGGAGGTGATGACGTAGGCTTCGGATGCGGCGGTGGCGTGGGCCGTGACATCGTCGCGGAGCGTGAACGACCAGGTTTGCGTGCCGTCCTCGTTCTCGGAGGCGACCGGCATTTCGGTGGCGATGTCTGGTTCGAAACTGGTGGCATCGCCCGGAGTGAACCGGATCAGGCCGTTGAAGACCATGTCGACGATGGTGCGGTCCTGCGTGCCCGATGCCATATGGGGATCGAGATTCGCGATATCGGCGGCATTGGTGCCGAGCCGAAGCACGGGGCGCTCCGCGTCCTGGGCGCTGGCGGAGGCGGCCAGGCTCCCAAGGGCGGACGGAATCATGACCGCCGCCGCGGAACCGGCGACAACTTTCCGGCGTGTGGTGCGAATATCCTTAAGCATGAACTATCCCCTTTTGCACCGCCGCCGTTGGCAATGCGATGAACCCTTGGATGGACCCCACGTTGGGACTCCCGTTGTCGGACCTCACACATACTCTTGCTCGCGATCGCGAGCGATGTGTGTACTACCGTGGATGATGGTCATTGGACTCACCGCATCGGCTTACCATACCGGGCGACGTGGTGTGTGAATGACCCGAATGGTTGGAGAAATGATGCTCGCAAACCATGCCAATTCACGTGGTGCAGACGCATTCGCGTGCCGCAATAGTCCCACATTTTGGGACGCTGGGTCAAAATGGTGGGACGGTGGGGCACAGCGACTGTGCGGGAAGCGCAAACTGGAGACATCGCCATGGGATCGCCGCGACAGATCGGTGATGTACGGACCCTGGGCCCGGATGTCGCCTTTGGCACTCCTGGTGCTGCTGGGAGCATTGCTCGGCCCATTGGCGCCGGTGGCGGGCGCGCTGGCTGGACAGGAGCCCTCGGCGGTGGCGGGTCACTACGAAATCGACGTGACATTCGCGCCAGAAGACCGGCTGTTGTCTGGACATCTGACGCTGGACTGGCTGAACACGACCGGGGAGGTCATCAACGTTCTGCCTTTCCGCGTGTACCCGGCATCTGACCTGTATGCGGATGGCAACCTGCGCGTGACCAACGTACGGGTTGATGGACGTGACGTGGAGAGCCATTCGACCGGGGATGGGACGGTGCTGGAGATCTTGCCCGGCGACCAGGTCGACCCGGGCGTGCGGGTGACGGTGGCGATGGACTTCGTGACGACGATTCCGGCCCGGTCGGCGATGAGTGTCACGGTGTTGTCCGGTTCCAGCGATGACGGGTGGTGGCTGGCCGATTGGCATCCGATCCTGGCGGGGTGGAATCCGGGGGAGGGTTGGTATGTGGAGGAGGCGACTCCATACGGAGATCCAACATTTTCGGATAGCGCGACGTATGAGGTGACGCTGACGTTGCCGGACGGGTTGCTGGTGGTTGGCACGGGCGAGACGTCCGCATTGGAGCCAGTTGGGGATGGCCTGGTCCGTGCCTCGATGTCCACGGGGCCCGTGCGGGAGATGACGCTGGCCCTGCTTCCGGATGCACCCAGCGTGCCGGTGGAAGTGACGGAGCGGTTGGTCGATGGCGTGCTTGTTCGCGTGTCGCTGCCGGCGGGGAAGGCGGTTCCGGGCCTCGCGGAGGCGATGCTGGACATCGCCGGCGAGACGCTGCCGCACTACCAGGACTGGCTGGGCGCCTACCCCGGAACTGACCTTGACCTGTCGCCGGTGTCGCTGTCCGGGTTTGGGGGCATCGCCTGGAGCGGGGCGTTGTGGATCGATGTCGACGCCATCGTGGACGCGGGCGAGGTGCGGGACAACGATCGCGACCGGTTGCGGTTCGTGCTGGCGCACGAACTGGCTCATCAGTGGGTCCCGGTGGTAGTGGGGAGCAACAACAACCGTCACGGGTTCCTGAGCGAGGGGCTGGCGAACACGCTGGCGATCCTGGCGATACGCGAGGGTGGAGACATGGCCGCGGCCGACCGTTACTTGCGGGAACAGGTGGCGGCTGGATACCTGCGTCTGCTGGCCTCGGGCGTCGATGGGATTGCGGACGCGCCGGTTGGCCCGGAGACGGACATGGGACAGCGAGGCGTGCTGGTGTACGGCAAGGCGGCGATCGGTTTCGAGGCGATCCGGCAGGCCGTGGGTCACGATGTGTTCATCGCGGCGCTTGGCCGGTATGGCGAGGAGTTCAGGTTCGGCAATACCGTACCGGAGGATTTCCTCATGGTGCTTGAGGAGGTGTCTGGCAGGGAACTGGATGATCTATGGAGTTTCTGGTTCCAGGAAGCGGGGTGCATGCCGGAGGATGTGTACACGGTGCTAGATGGGTTTGTGGGGTAGGCGTCCCCAACAAGGCCGTATGAGAGCGGAACGGGGGGAGCGGCGTCGAGAGCGGGCCTCACACCGGCGGCCGGCGCACGGATAGGGCTGCGTACGTGTACGGTGAGTCGCGGGTAGATCATCATATGCATCCGTTGGATATATAGACTTGACACGAAGTGATCAGACCTGTAATATTGTGCATGTAAGAGGAGTTGGTTATTGGCAACTCCGCAACTTGACGGCGATGCATGTAGCAAGAAGGAGTGACACCAATGGCTACCAGATATCCAGTTTCCACGATCAATGGCATGCGGCAGGCGATGGACAAGATCGTCAACGATGCGTTTGGTCCATCCCAGTTCGCGACGATCTGGCCGTCGAACGTGTCCGAGCGGGGCAACGCGGCGTTCCCGGTCGACGCCTATGCGACAGACGATGAATTCGTGATTCTCGTGGCGGCTCCCGGCATTTCATCCGGGGATTTCCAGATCACGGTCGAGAAGAACACCGTCACCATCTCGGCGACGATTCCGAGCGTCGCGAAGTCCGATCACGCCAAGGGCGCGACGTGGTATCTCCACGAACTGCCGAGCGGTTCGTTCCAGCGGTCGCTGACGCTGCCAATGGATGTCGATTCGGGGCGGGCGGAAGCCACGTTCGAGAATGGTGTGCTGCGACTTATGTTGCCCAAGGCAGAGACGGCCCGGGCTCGCCAAATCCAGGTTCAGGGACCGGCCAGCGAGCAGGACGTGCCTGAGATTTCCGGAAACGCCAGCGACGAAGCCGGCGAGGACGCCGAATAACCTATCTTGACTACTGACGGTTGGGCAGCGCTTCCCATACAGCGCTCCACCTGCCCAACTTCCCTTCTGGCCCGCCGGGGCGGCCTTTCAAATTACGTATTCCCTACCGGCCGCCCGGCGGATTGACGAAAAAGTCTCCCGTAGCGACAACGATGTCGCGGCGGGAGGCTTTTCGCGTTTAAGGACTCTTGCGGAGCGGATGTACAGTCCCGCTTGCTCGGGCCGTGGCTCCGTACACTTGGCATCGTTCGGGTCCATCCATTGCCGCCGGTTCTTCCATGGATCGCGCGGATTCCATACGGTACCGCTGGATCGTCTGGACGACGCTCACAAACGCGTGAATGTACGGTGTCACGGCCCGCGGAGCAGGTCTGTGACACTTCCTGGGCTCAGGCGGTCCGGTTCAGAATGGCGGGGTCGAGGGCGACGCGCTCGAGTTCCGGTAGCAGGGCGATGATGGCTTCGCCACGGGCGGCGCGGTCGGCTGGGGTGGCGATGCCGATCCGCTCGACCAGGCCGCCAAACGCATCCCGATGGGCGGCGGAGATGAGGTCCGGGGCGACTTCTTCCAGGATCGCCAGGCTCCGCGACTGGGTCGCGACCAACCAGAACAGGGATTCGCGGTGGAAGCCCCGCTCGATCGAGTCCCGGGCGCCATCAATGGAGATGGGGCGAGCCGCCGCGCTGATGTCCGACGCGAAGAACGGCGTGGCGGAGGACGAGTGCCGCGCGGCGAGATCGAAGAGCGTTCGCGTCGCCTCCCAATGCGCGAGCACCTCGGAGCGGGTGAAATCCGCGTAGCCGGTCGCGGAGAGGAGCGCCTCGTGGAGATCGACCCGTCCGGCGCGCTCGAGAATCGGCCGGGTCTTCTCATAGCGACGGCGAACCGTGGGATTCTCCCCGGCGCCGAGCAGCACGATATGCGTGGGCAGACCCGCCGGGAATACCCACATCGCCTGCCAGCCGAGGCTGGCGCTGGAGGCGGGCGAAGGGCCGATCCCGGCTTCAGTCGCGGCGCGGGCCTGGGCGATGCGATCCCGCACCGCTTCGGGTGTCCAGAAGGCTGCCCGGAGCTCCGACTTGACGCGCTCCAGGTTGCCATCAGGGTCCGCGAGGAGTCGCCCCTGGACGAAGCCGCAACTCACGCGATAGTTTGCCGTCATCGGGCCGGGCGCGACCTCCGCCGCGGAGATGAAGGAGATTTCCAGCAGCAATCCCTGGTGGATGAGCTTGCCGATCTTGGGGGGCGTGGCGCCATCGAGCACCACCATGACATCGACATCGGACCAGGGCGGAACCGTCTCGTGATCCGGCAACCAGGCGACGGAGCCCGCGATCCAGGCTCCCGCGAATCCGGGCAGCTTCCGGCCGGCGGTTTGCACCCAGTGGGCCGCGGCCTGTCGAGCGGCATTGGCGGTGACGATGGGGCGATCAGGCATCCAGTTCGTCGTCGCTGGTGGCGAGGTTGAAGCGGTATTGCATGGATTCGGCGACGATTTCGTAGCCGATCGACTCGTAGACGTGATTCGAGGTTGCGTTGCCGGCATCGGTGTAGAGGCAGACGAACTCGAACCCCTGGTCGAGCAGGCGCTGGGTGGTGACCGCCGTGATGGCCGCGGCATACCCGTGTCGCCGGTGTTCGGGCGGGGTGTAGACAGGTCCGATGCGAATTCCGGTGGGCGTGCGGCTCTTGAAGCAGGCGATGCTGACCGGGGTGTCTTCCTCGTCGAGCCAGATCAGGCCGCCATTGTCCCCGCCGAGGCGGTCGAGCATGGCTTCGCCGGCGCGGCGGGCCTGGTCGGGGCGGACATGTTCGGCTTCCAGCGAGAAATCGGTGAACCACTGGAGCAGCAGGTCGCGGTCGGCCTCTTCCATGGGCCGCCAGGCGCCCGGGACACCGGCCGGTGGGGTGACGGACGTGGCGCGGAGGATGTGCTGCGGCATGCCGGGCGTGAATGCGCCTCCGGTTTCGCGGGCCCAGTAGCGGGCGAAGGTTCGCACCGCGTCGCTTGGCCCCATGATGCCGGGAATGTGGATGTTGCGATCGACGATCTCGACGACGAGTGAGGGAATGGCGCGCTCATCCTCGATGTGTGAGAGCAGCATGAGGAAGGTGCCTTCCTGGCTGGCGATGCCGGCGATGCCCTGTTTGCCGGTGACGACCAGCACGGTTCGGGACGCCATGAGGCGGTCGGAGGCCCAGAAGCTGGAGAGCTGGATGGTGTTGGCGGCCTCGTGACGGCCCAGGTATTCGCGGATTTCCCGCAGGAGTTGTTCGTCCAGGATGGGATTGCCGGTTGGCTGAATCACGTTCATGTGCGCGGGATATCTCCTGAATCAGATTGCCCGGAAAATGAAGTTGCCAATATATGCCTTCGAGAGGACATCGTGCCGGGGATTCTGGTGAATGTCGAGGTCGAACTGGTCCAGCGGGCGGCGGTTGCCCTCGGCATCGATGAACTCGCCGCGATAGCCCATGGCGATGACCTGGTCGAATGTTTCCTGGATTGGCGTGCTGTTGAAGCGGCCTTCGATTTCGATGAGCAGGTTGGGTTTGTGCCGGGCTATTGCTTGGCGGCCGCCTTCGAGGACGGCGCGTTCGTGGCCCTCGACATCGATCTTGACGAACGAGACTGGCCGGTCGGCGTTCGCGAGCAGGTCGTCCAGCGTGCGGGTTTCGACCTCGCGGGTAGTGGCGCCGCCGGGATCGCTGGGCTGCAGGCTGGCGAGCGCGGTCTTCTGGTGGCCGTGGAGATCGGGCACCGTGATCTGGGCGACGCCGGTGGTGGACGAGAGGGCGCAGCGGTGAACCTGGATCGGCAGGCGAAGCTGGCGAGCGGCGGTTTCGAGCAGGTCCGCGTCCTCGGCGATCGGTTCGACGCTGATGACGAGGCCATGCTTGCCGACGATCTGGCCCAGCGCGTGGCTGTAGGCGCCGAAGTGCGCGCCGGCATCGACGGCGATGGTTCCGGGGGTGACGAGGCGGGGGAGTTCACGAAGTTCCTGCTCGCCTTTCCAGCGGTGGAGGCGCGCGTTGGCGCTGACCACCATCCCGGCGGGGAGGCGGCGCATCAGACCTCGTTCGATACGGACGATCAGGGCCTCGGAGTTCACGGAGCCTCTTCCTGGGTCAGGGTCAGCCGCCCTGGTATTCACGCGGAACGCGAGGGCCATTGTACTGGTAGATCGTCACGCCATCCTGCTGGTAGAGCATCGTCAACTGGCCATCGGCGACGGCCTGGTCGAACTTCGCCAGCGCTTCCGGGGGATAGGTCGCGCGTTCGAGCGGCCCGACGTAGATGACCTGGACACCGTAGTCCTGGAGGATAGGTTCGATGCTGGCGAAGTCGCCTTCGCCGCCATAGACGGTGGTGATATCGGCGTGACGCCAGTTGACGAGCCGGTCCATGCCAGGGCGCTGCTGGGTCTGGACGGTGACCGATCCGAGAACAGCGGGAAAACCGGTCAGGGCGCTGACGCGGCCTCCCCATCCGGCGCCGGAAGCGGGGGCTTCGAGGATGGTAGGGCGGCCGGCGAGCGATTCGCGCATCCAGTCGATGGCGGCGAGGTCGGGCGCGAGATCGTACGGGGCGACGGCGGAGCCGCTGGCGTTGAACGCGAGCGAGCCAGTGGTCATGAAGGCGGTTGCGTCGAGCGTGCGTTCCTGGCTGGCGAGGCGGTCGTCTTGCTGGTCGGGGATGGCCAGGGCGGGGTAGACGGCTCCAGCCGCGATGAGGACAAGGCTGGCCGCGATGGCGACGGCGGACGATACGCCTGCCGTCATGTGGCGTGTGCTGGTGGCGGCGATCGCGACGACGACCGCGGCGGCGATCGCGAACAACGTCCAACTGGCCAGCGAGAACTGGAGCGGAATGTTCTGCTGGTGCGTCCAGGAGATGAACTCGAAGCGGTTGGCGGCGATGGCGATGAAGAAGGCGGCCAGGATGGTGGCGAGCAGGGTGAGGTGCTGCGTGGACGTGCGGTGGCGCCAGATGATGACGCTGGCAAGCATGGCTCCAGGGAGGAGGAACAGGGCGAGGACGCCGGTCATCCAGGCGAGGACGAGGGCGGCGATGATGAGCGCGGCCGGAACGATGGCGATGAAGCCGCTGAACTGGTGGAGGATGAGTTCGTCGCGCGCGACACTCCAGGCCTGGACGACGATGAAGGCAATGACGATCAGCAACGACGCGCCGGCAAAGCTGGAGAAGTCGTTGACGCTCAGGGACTGGGCAATGGGTTCGCGCTGGGTGGCGAAGTATCCGTACGAGGAGATGAATGGCCAGACCGCGACGATCGCGGTGGCGACCAGGATCATGCCGGCGAGCAGGGTGTCGCGGATGCTGCCCCAGGCGTTGTGCCAGGCGTTCGATGCCGCGCTGGCGAGGAAGGCGAGCAGCATGGCGAGCAGCGCGACGACCGCGCCGAAGAGCGGGTTGGCGGCAATGGTCCAGCCGGTGACGACCCCAGCGACCAGCAGCCAGCCGATGGTGGGCCGCCAGCCGCCCAGGGTGGAGAACGGGCGCTGGTTCACGTCGTCGAGCAGGGCCGGGCGGCTCGGGTAGCCCGAGACCACCACGAGGGCGGCGAGGAATAGCGGCAGGCCGAGCTGATGGACGGCCATTTCGTTGGTGAGGTAGCTGAAGATTGGGAATTCGAGGGCGCCCGTGCCGCTCCAGAGCGTGGTCGCGCGCCACGCTCCATCTGGCGTTTGGAGGTCGGAGGTGAGGACCTTCCAGAGGCCGGAGATGGCGGCTCGGGGCGTGCCTTCGTAGTTGAGCGTCCAGTTGGCGGCGCCCATTCGCTGGGCGAGTCCCCACGATCCGATGCCGATGACCATGACGGGACCGAGGAGGCCGCCCAGGACGGAGGTTCGCCATGACGCGCCGCTTCGGAAGCGGCCGATGATCAGGGCGGTCAGGGACCAGGCGTTGAGAGCAACAAGGGCGGCGAGGGTCGCCAGGGTGAGCGAGTAGGCGGTGTCGGGGACGATCCCGGTCACGCGGGCGAGGACGGCCCAGGGGACGAGGCCGAAGGTGAAGTCATGGATGGCGCCGTCGACCAGCCAGGGATCGTAGGCGGGGAAGGAGGGGGTTAGGACGGTGGCGTTGAAGGCGGCCATGTTCTGTATCTGGGTGCCGGCCCAGCCGGGCACCCAGAGATCGGGGTTGCCGGAGCGGGTCCAGATGGTGATGACATAACTCACCAGGAGAAGCGCCTCGGTGGTGACGATCCAGGGCAGGCGCTGGCGTATGCCGGGGATGAGGTCTCGTGGGCGCATGCGGGTGGCGAGGATCGAGAGCGCGAAGACAGCCAGCCAGGAGACGGCGATGCACGCGAGGCCGAACTTCATCAGTCCGGTCGAGGCGATCCACCAGGCGATGGCGGCGGTGAGGAACAGGCCCAGGGTCTTGGTGAGGGCGTAGCCGCGGTCCGGGAGCCAGGGGAAGAGCCGCCAGGCGAGCGGAACGGCGGCCAGCGTGACGATCTGGAGACCCAGATACCAGAAGACCACGGGCAGGCGATTGGCGAGGGAATCCGCGTCGAAGATGGAGGACCAGTTCTCGGCGGTGCGAACGGCTTCCTGGCCCTCGGTGTCGAGCATCATGTGCTGGGGTTGGGTCTGGATCGGGCGGACGGAGAGACCGCCGTGACCGAGGGCGTCATTCAGCAGGTACCAGGCGTCGTGGGCGTTCCAGGCGTCGGTCTTGCGGAAGATATAGACCTCTGGGTGGTCGTAGACGGTGAGGGCTTCTTCCGCCTCACGATCGTCGATCTCAATGCCGAAGAGTTCCGGGTAGGATGTGAAGTGGCCGACCATTTCGAAGCCGAGTTCGCCGGAGAAGAGGGCGTCGTAATAGGCGTTGGCCATGGGATAGCGCCAGGGCAGGCGGCTGATGGAGTCGATCAGGCGGTTGGAACTGAGGACGACGTAATCGGCGCGCTGGAGGATGCCGATCATGGCGGTGAGTTTCCGCGGGTTTTCGTCGTCGTAGGGGGCGATGTTGATGCCGGTGTAGAAGTGGTCGGCCATTTCCGGAATCCCGACGGGGAGGCCAGAATCCCAGTACTCGTTGACGATCACGCTGCCGTTGGGGACGTTCTCGACGATCCATTCGGAGGCGGCGACCCGGGAGTGGGGTTTCGTGTAGATCGAGGTGAAGGCGATTCCGTAGAAGACGGTGCTCGCGACCACGACGGCGGGCAGGATCAGGCCGGGGTGGAGCCAGCGGGGGATTCCCAACGACCAGGAGCGGAGCGGGAGACGGATGCGGCCACTGGACCATCCCCAACGGACGGCGGCGACGATGCCCGCCGAGCCGAAGACGATCAGCAGCGGGTAGGCGGGCAATAGGTAGCGTTGGGTTTTGGAGAGGGCGATGCCGTAGTAGAAGATGTGGAAGGCGATCCAGCCGGTGGGGATCAGCAGCAGCCAGGAAGGCCACGTCCGGGCGGTGACGATGCGCCAGACCTGCCACAGGAACCCGGCGAGGACGCTGATCCCCAACGCGGGACCCATTCCCCAGAGCACGAGGTTCTTCATCTGGAACACGATCGGGGTGCGCTCGGTCCACTGGTGGCTGGGCGGGTAATCGATGGCGCCGGATTGCACGCCGCGCCAGAAGTCGACATCGGCGAGCCAGCGGGGATCGAGCCGGAACGAGAACAACGAGGAGCCTTCGAAGGTATAGGGCTGGGCGATGCGGAAGGTCCAGGCGGCGACCATCAGGGCGAGGGCGGTGGCGAGGACGACGGGAATCGCCGGACCGCCGGGCTGTTCGGCTGCATGGTCTGGCGGATCGTCCTCATCGTCAAAGGTCGGGGCGATGCGGGGCACGAGCCCGCTCCAGCCGTGGGTGCGGATGGTTTCGAGCACTGGGAGGGCGAGGAAGCCGATCGCGGCCAGCATGTTCGGTTTCGAGGCGGCGGCGAGGCCGACGAAGAGCCCGGCCAGCGCGTAGGCGAACCAGCGTTGGTGCTTCCAGGCGGCGAGGATGAACGCGTACGAGCCGGTGGCGAAGAAGGCGGACCACGAGTCGGTGGTGAAGTAGTGCGCGGTCTGGATGTGGAGGACGGTGAAGGCGAGCAGCAAGGCCGCGAGGAGTCCAACCCAGCGGTTCCACAGCATGCGGCCGATCCACCAGGCGAGGACCACGGTGCCGGTATCGGCGAGGGCGGAGAGCCAGCGGCCGGGGATGTGGTTGTTGTTGATGGCGGTGTAGTCGGTGAACGAGCCGACCCACTTGGCGAGGAAAAGGGGGAACGTGCCGTAGATGAAGCCGGTTTCGTGGTTGAACGGGTTGAGTGGCGAGGTGGATGAGTTCAGGTATTCGCGGAAGCTGATCGGCATGCTGATGCGATCGAGCACGGTGCTGAGGTGCAATTCGTCGGGGTGGAGATAGTAGCCGGTTCCCCACTGGATGCCGGTGAAGCGCAGGACGAGGGCGATGGCCGTGATCGCGACTAGCGCGATCGCTTCCAGTGGCCCGGGCAGGCGGTTCCGCCACGCGGATGGGCCGGGAATGGGGGTGTCGCCGGGTGGAGCAGGGGCCGTTACCGGACGGGTCCCGTGATCAGCGGCCGCATATTCTGTAACCGGCCGTGTCCGCGCGTCATCCGGCATTGCTCTGGTCGACTCCTCCACCGGTGAATGGCTGTTGGCGCCAGCGTCCATGGTACAGGACCTAGCCGATGTTCAGCCCGGCTGTGATGGCGAGCGCCATGACGACCAGCATGACCGTGAGGATGAGGACGACGAGGGCCACGCGAGGACCGGTGGCGCGGACCGAGCGGATATCGACGCTCAGGCCGAGTCCGGACATGGCGACGGCGGTGAGGATCTTGCTGATGTCCTTGCTCAGATCGCCGAGGGAATCGGGGATGATCGAGGCGGTACGCAGCAGCGACATGGCGAGGAAGCCGATGACGAACCAGGGCAGGAACTTCGACACGGTGAGCTTGCTGGCGGTTCCGCTTTCCTCGTCGTGGCCGTTGCGATACAGGAAGGCGAACAGGGCGACGACGGGGCCGAGCAGCAGGACGCGGGTGAGCTTGACGAGGCTGGCGATCTGGCCAGCCTGGGCGCTGACTGGCAGCGTGGCGGCGAGGACCTGGGGCACGGCGTAGACCGTGAGACCGGCGACAACCCCGTAGCGCTCGTCGGTGAGGTTGAAGAGGGGGATGAGGGCGGGCAGGAACAGGACGACTCCAACGCCGAGGACGGCGGTGAGGGCGATGGCGGCGGCGATTTCCTGCTTCTTGGCGCGGATCGCGGGGGCGACGGCGGCGATGGCGGAGTTTCCACAGATCGCGTTGCCGACCGCGACGAGGATGGCGAGGCGCGTGCCAAGCCCGGCCAGGCGGCCAATGACGACACCGGCGACGAGCGTGACCGAGACGCTGATGCCCACGGCGATGAGGATGCGCGGGCCAGCATCGGCGAGGTCGGAGAGATTGAGCGAGGCGCCGAGCAGGACGATGGCGAATTCGAGCAACTGCTTGGCGGAGAACCCGATGCCGGGCATGAAGGATTCGGGGATGGGTCGAAACGCGCGGACCAGAAGTCCGATAATGAGGGCCAGGACCAGCGGCTCGAACGCGACGTAGTCGAAGAGGCGGTCCTGGAGTGCGCCGAGCATCAGCGCGACGGCCGTTATCCCGGCGGAAAAGACGATGCCCGGCGCGAGCCGGTGGACTACATTTGAGATCGACGTTACGTTTGGCATTCCCGTTCCCGTGACGTTCCTGGTACTGGTGGCCGCATACTTCGGCAATGGAGCGGGGCCTCGGGTAGCCTATGCGGAAGAAGCCGGTTTGACCAGCCCATGGATGGGCGGCACGAGATGAGGGACTGAACATGACGCACGCGGCGAAGCGGGTCGTGGTGACAGGCTCGAACGGCCTGATTGGGCGGATCGCGCTGGATACCTGGCGGGAGAGCGGACTGTACGACGTGACCGGTATCGCGCGGTCGGAGGGACCGTACACGGATGTGCTGGCGGACCTGACCGATCTGGAGGCGCTGGTGAAGGCATTCGAGGGCGTCCAGGGTGTGGTTCACCTTGGGGCGACGTCGGCTGTTGAGTCGGAGTGGGACGCGGTGCTCAATAGCAACCTGATCGGGACCTATAACGTCTTCGAGGCGGCTCGCCGGGCCGGCGTGGAACGCGTGGTGTTCGCGTCGTCGAACCATTCCATCGGCACCTTCGAGACGCGGAACGCGCCGGAACTGTACGAAATCGACGACCCGCGCGTTTGGGATCACACGGCCGAGATCCGGCCCGATTCGCTGTATGGGGTGTCGAAGGTGTACGGCGAGGCGATGGCCCGGTATTACGTGGATCACCATGGCCTGAAGGCGTACTGCCTGCGGATCGGCGGCACTCGGTCGCCGGAGGCTCCGTCGCACCCGATCAACCTGTGGAAGCCGGAGCGCGACAACGAGCCGGGGATTGAGGTGGCCAGAAAGCGGATGCGCGCCGTGTGGCTCAGCGAGCGCGACTGCGTGCAACTCTTCGAGCGCTGCCTTGAATCGGATCTCGACTGGGTGCTTGCTTACGGGATTTCCGGAAACCCCCGCCGGTTCTGGGATATCGAACACGCGCGCGAGGTGCTCGGTTACGAGCCCCAGGATTCCGCGCCGCGAGAAATCCTGCCGGGCGTTGAGTAGGGGATGGAACTCGTCACCCTTGTTCGAAGCCACGCATTGCCACCGTTCTTCCAGGGCAGATCCTTCGCTGACGCTCAGGACAGGCTCATCGACCCCTACAAACGAACGGCTCTATTGAAAGCGGTCCCTTCGATGCATGTACTCGTGACGGGTGGGTCGGGTTTCATCGGCAGTCACCTGGT
>CAZUPA010000003.1:37856-47892 GCA_964622205.1 uncultured Sphaerobacteraceae bacterium | reverse complement strand
GTTCGAGCAGCGGTTCGACCGGGTGTACCACCTGGCCAGCCCGGCGAGCCCACGAGGATACGCGCGATATCCGATCGAGACGCTGCTGGTGAACTCGCGGGGAACGCACAACGTGCTCGAACTGGCCTGCGTGCATGGGGCCAGGTTCCTCCAGGCATCGACATCCGAGGTGTACGGCGATCCGCTGGTACACCCGCAGGTGGAGGATTACTGGGGAAACGTTAATCCTGTCGGACCGCGGGCGTGTTATGACGAAGGCAAGCGCTTTTCGGAAGCGCTGGTCATTGAATACACCCGGCAACGAGGACTCGACGGGCGGATCGCCAGGATCTTCAACACCTACGGACCACGGTCGCATCCTGGCGATGGCCGGGTGGTTCCGAACTTCTGCGTGCAGGCGATCGCCAACGAGCCGATCACGATCTATGGCACGGGCGAGCAGACGCGGTCGTTCTGCTTCGTGGCCGACCTCGTGGACGGCCTGGTACGGCTGATGGAAGCCAACGGCCTGGCCGGTGAGGTGGTGAACCTGGGGAATCCGGAGGAACATCCGATCCGGCAATTCGCGGAACGAATCGTGGCGCTGGCCGGGTCCTCATCGCGGATCGTGTTCGAGCCATTGCCGAAGGACGATCCGCAACGGCGGCAACCGGACATCGCCAGGGCGCGGCGGCTGCTCGGCTGGTCGCCGGTGACGGCCCTTGATGACGGATTGCAGGTCACGCTCGCCGCGTTCCGCGAGTTGTCGCCGGCCTCGAGTTGACATCCGGACTGGCCTGAGACGTGCGCGAATCATTAACCAGTGCGAACATAGGGGCGTGGTTGTCGCCGACCACGCCCCCTGTCCAGCAGAGGTATCCAGTCAACGCTTTTCCGGAGGTCATTTCGCGTGCGTAATTTTCCGTTCGATAAACCTGGCGCCTACTACCGGGGCAATATCCATAGCCACAGCACCAACTCCGATGGATTGCTCTCTCCCGCCGATGTCGTGAGTGCCTACCGTGCGCGGGATTACGATTTCGTGGCGATTACCGACCACTTCCTCAAGAATTACGGATTTCCCATAACCGACACATCCAGCCTGCGGACGGCGGACTTCACGACCCTGCTCGGGGCGGAAGTGCATGTCGAAGGCTTGCAGAACGGAATCAAGTGGGACCTGCTGGCGATTGGGCTGCCGCGCGACTTCGATCCGGTGAGCCCGGACGAGGTGGACGTTGACGTGGTGAAGCGTGCCTCGGAGGCGGGGGCGTTCGTGGCGATCCCCCACCCGATGTGGAACGGCGTGGTGCATAGCGACGGCATGCGGCTCGCGCCGTGGCTCGATGCGATCGAGATCCACAACGAAGGGCACACGCTGGACAGCGATCGTGGCAGCGGGTGGTTCCTGGCCGACTCGATGGCGACGATGGGCAAGAAGTTCTCGACGTTCGCGGCCGACGATGCGCATTTCAAGAGCGACCGGTTCGACCGGTTCGGCGGCTGGATCAACGTGAAGGCCGAATCGCTGGAGCCAGAGGCGCTGCTGGCGGCGATGAAGGCGGGTGACTACTACGCCAGCACCGGGGCGGTGATCCACAACGTGGAGGTGACCGATACGGACATCGTGGTGGAGACCGATCCCGCCGTGGGGATCATGCTCGGTGGGAGCGGCACGGTGCGGCAATACGTGCGTGGCGATGGGCTGACGCGGGCGGTGTTCACGCGTTCGTTGTTCGAGCCATCGTTCTTCCGGGTGATCGTGGTGCAGGCGGACAACCGCAAGGCGTGGTCGAGCCCCATCTGGCTGGACGAGTTCGCGTAGGTGACATTGGCGCTGGGGTCCGGGCGGACCTGCCGCCGGTCACATGAGCTTCTATCCCATGCATGGTCCAGGCGGCTGTTGTCCGCCCATCGAGGCGCAGGGCGGACAACAGTCGAACCAGGCGCGTTATGGTCAGGCTGTCCGGGTACGGTTCGACAGGTCCGCCCGTACGCGGAAACGGTGGAATTCGCCGGATTCGACGCGAGGTTGAGGGATGCACGAAGGGGGAGGCTCATTCGAGTCTCCCCCTTTTCGTGTAACGAGATTCGTGCCTACACGCCCATGATGTTGTAGCCACCGTCGACGAAGATGGTGTCGCCGGTGAGGGCTGGGGCCAGGTCGCTGGCGAGGAAGACCGCCGTGCCCGCCACGTGGGTCGCATCGTAGATCGAGCCGAGCGGCGCCAGGTCGAGCGCCTGTTGCTGCATGGCGGAGAAACCCGGGATGCCGCGCGCGGAGGCCGTCTTGAGCGGGCCGGCGGAGATGGCGTTGACGCGGATGCCAGCCTCGCCGAGATCGGCGGCCAGGTAACGGGTGGTGGCCTCGAGCGCGGCCTTGGCGACACCCATCACGTTGTACTTCGGGAACACGCGGTCGGAGCCAAGATAGGTGAGCGTGAGGATGCCGCCGCCACGGTTGATGATCGGCGAGAGTTCGCGGGAAACGGCGATCAGCGAGTAGACGCTGATTTCGTGCGCGAGCTTGAATCCGTCGCGAGTCGTTTCGAGGAACCGGTTCTTCAGTTCGTCGGCTGGCGCGAAGGCGATACTGTGGACAAGGGTGTCGATCTTGCCGTAGTCGGCCTCGAGCTGACCGCGAAGGGTCGCGATCTCCTCGTCGTTCTGCACGTTGCAGACGAAGGTCTTCATGCCGGGAACGGTGGCGGCGAGCTTCTCGGCGTTCGCCTTCGCGCGGTCGTCGACATAGGTGATGGCAACCTGAGCGCCAGCCCTGGAGAGCGCCTCGGCGATCTGCCAGGCGATGCTCCACTGGTTCTGGACGCCCATGACGACGGCGGTCTTGCCGGCCAGGAGCGTTGCCTGCGGAAGTGGGGTCTCGGACATCGGGTGTTCCTCCTCGGAAATCGCCCGCGCATCGGGCGCGGGCCGGACAAGGCGATATCATGCGCGATTTCGAATCCTGTTGCATGATACGCGGGTTACGTGGACGCGCCGCGATCCCGCCGGCGCCCAGGGGCAATCGGCGAAACGCCCCGGAACCGGCGCGGATCGTGCGTCGAGCGCTGCCGGGAAGAGTACGACATTCGCAGGTTGGCGGACATGTGTCCGGCAACGGAGGGACACCAGATGACCGCGAGCGAGACGACGACGCCAACCCCGATATTCGATGGCCACAACGATACGATCCTCGACCTGATGGCGACGGGACGGTCGTTCTACGAGCGTTCGGATCAGGGGCACATTGACAGGGTGAGGGCGGCGGAAGGCGGGCTCGCGGGGGGATTCTTCGCGGTGTTCGTGCCCGATATCGATCCGGAGAGCGACCGAGGGCGGGAGGTTGTGACCCGTTTCGGCCGGGGACTGGACGGCGTGCCGATCAAGGGCGAGACCGGTCCAACCCAGGCCTTCGCCCAGGCCTTCACCATGGCGGCCGTGGGTCAGCTGATGCGAATCGAGGCGGGAGAAGGGGCGGTGGTCGCGCGGGACGAGGTGCTGGGCCAGGACATGCCACAGCAGCCGCTGAGCTTCGTGCATAGCGCGGCGGAACTGGAAGAGAACATCGAGGCGGGCGAGTTCTCGGCCATCCTTCACTTCGAGGGCGCGGAGATGATCGACGAGCGGTTACTGTCGCTGGAAGCATTCCATGCGATGGGGCTACGGTCGCTGGGCCTGGTCTGGTCTCGCCAGAACATCTTCGGCAGTGGGGTGCCGTTCGCCTATCCGAGCAGCCCGGACACCGGGCCGGGCCTGACCGACCTTGGCAAGGCGCTGGTGGAGGGCTGCAACCAGCTTGGGATCATGGTCGACCTCTCCCACCTGAACGAGAAGGGGTTCTGGGACGTGGCGGCGATTTCGGACGCGCCGCTGGTGGCGACGCATTCGAACGCCCACGCGATCTGCCCGTCGTCGCGGAACCTGACGGATAAGCAACTGGATGCGATCAGGGACTCGGACGGGATCGTGGGGGTGAACTTCAACTGCGCGTTCCTGCGGCCGGACGGCGCGCGGGATTCGAACACCCCGCTCGATGTGCTGGTGGACCACGTACATTACCTGGTGGAGCGGATCGGGATCGAACGGGTGGCGCTGGGATCCGATTTCGATGGCGCGCAGATGCCGGACGATCTGTCGGATTGCGGCAAGTTGCCGAACCTGGTGGCGGCGTTGCGAGCGCGTGGGTTCGACGACGCGGCGCTGAAGAAGATTGGCTACCAGAACTGGATTCGGGTGCTGGAGACGACCTGGGGATTGTAAACCGATCGCGATTGGCCGGTGTCAGGAAGTTGCTGGCCCGGACGTCACCTCTGAAACCACTCCCTGTGTTTGCCGGAAGGCACTCATGGTGCTGGGGTTTTGACTCAAGTGCGATGACCATTGCCCAGACAAGTGCTTCGTACGCATTGCCGGGGCTTCCACGGCCACCTGGCAATGAAACAGCCGCCTGGGAAACCCCGGGCGGCTGTTGCCTTGTGTGGAGTGGAATGGTTACTCGGAGGCTTGCGGCGTGAGTTCCGGCAGGGAGAGCAGGTCCTCCAGGTTCAGGCGGCGGGTGTACATGGTGACATCGCCATTCGCATCGAGGGGCCATTCCTCGCGGGGGCGGTCCCAGTAGAGTTCGACGCCGTTGCCGTCGGGGTCGTCGAGGTAGATTGCCTCGCTGACGCCGTGGTCGGACGCGCCGGTGATCTGGATACCGGCATTGAGCAGGCGCCGGACGGCGTCGGCCAGCTCCGCCCGCTCCTTGTACAGGATGGCGGTGTGGTAGAGGCCGGTGGAGCCCGGAGGCGGCGGGTTGCCGCCAGCGCTTTCCCAGGTGTTCATGCCGATATGGTGGTGGTAGCCACCGGCGGAGAGGAAGGCGGCCTGGTTTCCGGCCCGGATCATGATGTCGAAGCCGAGCACGCCGTGGTAGAAGCCCAGGGCGCGATCGAGATCGGCGACCTTGAGGTGAACGTGGCCGATGCTGGCGGTGGGGGCGATGGGATTGGTTGACTTGATGTTGCGTGGTCCCTGGTACTGGATCATGTGATTCCTCCTTTCACCGCAAGCGCGGTCTGGATCGGGAGCGAATTCTATAAGCTAACTAAAGGTAAGTATACCCGATCGCCGGACGTTTGGGAAGTGCCGCCGTACAATCGACCTTGCAATCGGCATGGCGGCGAGTCGCCGGGGAACCGGACATGGCAGGGGGCGACGTGCGAGACGCGAACCGGAAACAGGCATCGGACGATCGGGTGGCGGTGATCGGGCTGGGACGCTTCGGGACGAGCGTGGCCAGGACGCTCCACGAGCTTGGCTATGAGGTCACCGCGATCGACCGCGGCGAAAAGCAGATTCGCGAGGCGGCCAACTTCGTGACGCTGGCGGCGCAGGGCGACGGCACCGACCAGGAGTTGCTCCAGCAACTCAACGTGCAGCAATCGGCGGTGGCGGTGGTGGCCCAGGGCGAGAGCCTGGAGTCGAGCGTGCTCAGCACGTTGCTGTTGAAGAAACTCGGGGTGCCCTGGGTGGTGGCGAAGGCGAAATCCACCCTGCACGGTGAACTGTTGCGAAAGGTGGGCGCGGACAGGGTGGTGTTTCCCGAACTCGATGCGGGGAACCGCCTGGCGCACTCAATCGGGGTGCGGCACGTGAACGACTATATCTCACTGTCGGCCACCGCCGGCATCGCCAAGCTGCAGGCGCCGGCGAACCTGATCGGCCACTCGATTGCCGCCGTGCTGGGCGACCAGACGGCGAAGTTGAACGTGCTGATGATCAAGCGCGGGAGCCAGCTCATCACGGTTCCGCATTACCAGGAAGTGATACGCGCCAACGATGAACTGGTGATCGTGGGGGCGGATGCCGAGATCGAGCGGTTCGCCGAGCGGAATCCGAATGCGAAACCGGCCGCTCGCCCGGTTTCCGCGCCGGGCCAGGACTAGCCGGGAGTGAGTGAGCGAGGGGGCAAGCGGCTCGCCGGGAATCGGGTGGTTCGGAAGCGGCTGAACCCGACCCAGATCATCACGCTGCCGGACCATGCGCCAGGCGGCGAGGTGCCGAACGTGCGGACCAGCGCCAAGCGGTTCGTGATGGCGTTTGCCCTCCTGGTGCTGGTGGGGGCTGTGTTGCTGGCGTTGCCATGGACCACGGAAAGCGGGGAGGCGACCGATCCGGCCGACGCGTTCTTCACGGCGGTGTCGGCGTCGTCCGTGACGGGCCTTGCCGTGGTGGACACGCAGGAGCACTGGAACCTGTTTGGCGAGATCGTGCTGCTGGTGCTGATCCAGGTCGGCGGGCTCGGGTTCATGGTGGGGGCGTCGATCGTGCTGGCGTCGCTCGGGCGGTCGTTGTCGCTGCGGGACTCGCTGCTGCTGCAGGATGGCGCGCCGACGCTGTCGCTGGCGGAGGCGACGCAGCTTTCGAAGCGCATTCTGGTGTTCATTTTCGTGTGCGAGGCGATTGGGGCGGTGATCCTGACGACCCTGTTGCTGATCGATGGTCGCGGTTTCGGGGTGGCGTTGTGGCATGGGGTGTTCACCTCGGTGTCGTCGTTCTGCAACGCGGGGTTCGACCTCGAAGGCGGATTCCAGTCGGTGATTGGGCTGTCGGACTCGTTCGTGTTCACGACCACGAGCCTGGTGCTGATCCAGGCCGGGGCCTTGTCATACATCACTCTTAGTGACGCCTGGGCGCAAAAGCGGTGGAAGCGGTACGCGCTCGATACGAAGCTGGTGCTGTTGACGAACGCGATCCTGCTGGTGGGCGGGGCGCTGATGTTCCTGGCGCTGGAGTGGGGCGACGCGATGAGCGGGGTCACCGGTTGGCTGAAGCCGCTCATCGCGCTGTACCAGAGCGCCTCGGTGCGGACGGCGGGGTTCGCGGCGATGCCGTTCGAGGACGTTCACCCCGCGACCGTGTTCCTGTCGATCGGGATCATGATGGTAGGTGGCGCGGCGGGTTCGACCACCGGCGGCGTGAAGCTGGCGACCATCGCGATCGTGGTGATCGCTGTGATTTCGACGGTGCGCGGGCAGACCGATGCCCAGGCGTTCGGGCGTCGGATCGCGCCGCAACTGGTGTTTCGGGCGATGGCGGTGATCACGCTGTTCCTGTTCGCGCATTTCCTGCTGACGCTGGGCGTGGCGATCACGGAAGAGACGGTGGCGGGCAAGGAGTTTGGATTCCTGGCGCTGATGCTGGAGGCGATGAGCGCGATCGCGACGGCTGGCCTTTCGACCGGCATCACGCCGGACTTCTCGGTGGCGGGCAAGCTGCTGCTGTGCGTGGGCATGTTCGTGGGACGTCTCGGGCCGCTGACGGCGGTGTACGCGCTGCAACGGCGGCAGCGGCCGGCGCTGTACCGCTTCCCGGAGGCGCCGATCCGGATCGGGTAGTGTCCTGACCGGCCAACCGCCTTGTTTCGATGGAGGACATTCATGCCGGAATATCGCCATACCCTGATCGATGTGTTCGCGGAGCGGCCGCTGGAGGGCAACCTGCTGGCGGTGATCGAGGACGCGGACGGAATCGCCGACGAGACGATGGCCACGCTGGCGCGGCGGTTCAAGCTGTCCGAGACCTCGTTCATCCAGACCGCGACCTCGCCCACGGCGACCTACCGGCACCGGATCTTCATCGTGGAGGGCGAGATTCCGTTCGCGGGACACCCCTCGCTCGGGACGGCGGCGTTGTGGGCGTACCGGCGAGGTCTTTCCAGGGCGGATGTGGTTCAGGAGACGATTTCCGGAGAACAGCGCATTCAGGTCGAACTGGATGGCCGGAGCGGACGGGCGACGATCTGGCAGAATCCGGCCCAGTTTGGGGAGGAGGTCGACGCGGAGCCGGTGCTGGCGGCGTTGGGGTTGCCGGAAGGAGCGCGGCATCCGTCACTGCCCGCGCGGGTGATGTCCACCGGGTTGCCGACGCTGGTGATGCCGGTTTCCGGCGTTCGACATCTCGCTGATATCCGGATGGATGGGCCAGCGATGAGCGCCGCCACGACACTGGCGGATGGTTCGCGTCCACTGACCGTGTATGTGGTGGCGGAGGCTGCTCCCGGTGAGTGGCGGGCGCGATCGTTCGGGGCGGACCTGGCCGGAGGCGAAGACCCGGCGACCGGCTCGGCCGCCGGGCCATTTGGCGCGTATCTCAAGGAATACACGGGGCTACGGAAGCTTCGTATCCGGCAGGGCGTGGAGATGCGGTGCCCGAGCGTGCTGCTGGTGGACACGACTGACGGTGTGGTGGTCAGCGGCGGCGTGCATATCGTCGGCGAAGGCACGCTGATGGTGCCGTAGCGGTCAGTCGACGGCGTACCTGGCGAGCACCACGCCGCCTTCCATGGACCGGGTTTCGAGCAGGCGCAACGCGCTGGTGTCGCCAATGCCCTCGAATGCCGGCCTGCCCCTTCCGGAGAGGACCGGGTTGATGATGACCTCGATCTCGTCCACCAGGCCCTGGGCCATGCAGGCGGCGAGCAGGGCTGGTCCCGTGGAGAGCAGGAGCTGGATTCCGGGTTGCTCACGCAGGGCGGCGATGGCGTCGACCGGGTCGCCTTCGATCGCGGTGGCGACCGGCTCGAGGTCACGGCGGGTGTCGATCACGTGGCGGGGCTTGGCACGAAAGAGTTCGGCGAACTCCCGTTCGACCGGCGCCAGCTCGGGGTCGTCGAGGTCGACGTCGTCCCAGTAGGGCACGAGCAACTCGTGGTTCTCCTGGTCGAGGATCACGGCGTCCGAGGCCTCGAACAGGCGGTTGAAGTAGGCGTGAGACTCGTCGGTTGGGGCGAAGTACTCGTTGCCGTCGAAGCCATCCAGCGTGGTGATCGCCGAATAGATCAGCTTGCGCATGTCACGGTTCCTCCAGTGGCGGGCCGGGCCACCGGCTGGACGCGATCGTCCAGCCGGGATGCGCCGATCGTACCGGGTCGGAGCGGTCCTCGCTTCTTGTGACGTGCGGCTGGCGCGGAGGGAGCCCGGTGTTACGAGTATGCCGTAGGGAGGGTGCTTTACGGTGGGCTAGTAGCCGCTGCGCTGCTTGAGGTCGGCGAGAGAGAACGAGTCGCCGCGCATGTACTCGAGCTGTGCGCCCTCGCGCTCGCGGATGCCCTGAACGGCGGCGGGAAGGCCTTCGAGGGCGGCATCGGGCACGATCACGATGCCGTTGCGGTCGCCGTGCAGAATGTCGCCGGATTCGACGCGCTGACCGTCGAGTTCAATGGGTTCGCCCACGGAGACGATTTCGAAGTTGCCGTGGGACACCACCGGATAGCGCATGAAGTAGTGAAAGCCGATGTCATGGACTTCCTGGACATCGCGCAGCGCGCCATCGGTGACCATGCCGACCGCGCCGAGGCGCTGGGCGAGCGTGGCCATCATCTCCCCGGCGTAGGCGCAGCGTTCGGGCTTGCCGCTCACGTCCTGAATGGCGATGACCGTCGGACCTTCCGCCGCCGCGACCGCGTCCCACATCTTCCAGTAGCCGTCGCGGTTCCCCGGCGCGCCGGGGGCGGAGGACATGGTGACGGTGACGGCGCGGCCCACCATGACGCCAAGGTCGGGGAACTGGCATTCGACCGAACCGCCGACGAACCCGTCGCTGCGATCGCGCAGGTTGAAGGTTTCGATCGCGTTGGCGACGGTGGGGCTGTCCACGCCTCGCAGGAATTCGAGCGTGGTATCGGACAGGGTGGTGGACATGCGAGGGCTCCTCGTACGCGTAAGGTTGAACCAGTTGCAGGGGAGCTTACCGGCAATTGGACAAGCGCGGAATAGGCGATCCGCCGGTCGTCACCCTCCGGTGGGGCCAAACCGCTCGGTTTTGACGCGGTTGGGATCGTATCCCAGGTCGACGAGCAGGGATGCGACGTGCTCGACGAACGGCGTGGGTCCGCACACGTGGATGCGTGGCTGCTCGGTCGGGGTGGGGATGACCTCGGCAAGCATTGGAGCATCGACGCGGCGGCGGTAGCCGGTCCAGTTGCCGGGCGCCTTGCGCGTGTAGGTCTGAATGACTCTCAGGCCGGTTTCCGCGGCGCGGCGGGTGAGTTCATCCCGGTAGATGACGTCTT
>CAZUPA010000003.1:0-37756 GCA_964622205.1 uncultured Sphaerobacteraceae bacterium | reverse complement strand
CTCAGGCCGGTTTCCGCGGCGCGGCGGGTGAGTTCATCCCGGTAGATGACGTCTTTCGGGGAGCGAAACGAGGCGAGCAGCACCGTGGGAACCGTGGGCGCATCGATGGCGCGGACGCGGAGCATGGCCATCAGCGGCACGATGCCGGAACCGCCGCCGATGAGGGCGAGCGGGCCGCCATGGGCCGGCGCCCAGGTGAAGTAGCCGCCGATTGGGCCGCGGATCTCGATCTGGTCGCCCTCGCGGAGTTCATCGGTGAGATAGGGCGAGACTTCCCCGTCGTCGAGGCGTTCGACGGTCAGCTCGATGGTCTCGCCGTTGGGGGCGGAGGCGATCGAGTAGCTGCGCTGGGCCTGGTAGCCATCGGCGGCGGTGAGCCGAATGTCGATATGCTGTCCGGCGAGATGGCCGGACCAGCCTGGGACCTCGAGGGTGATGGTGGACGTATGTTCGCTATCGGGCTGGTTGGCGGTGACGGTGGCGACGCGCCAGGTCAGTCGCCCTGGTATCGCTGTTCGAGCCATGGGTCCCCATACATGTGATAGCCAAGGTCTTCCCAGAAGCCGGGTTGGTCGTGGTCCACCAGTTCCAGGCGGCGAACCCATTTGGCGCTCTTCCAAAAGTAGAGATGGGGAACGAGCAGCCGGGCGGGACCACCGTGTTCGGGATGCAGGTCTTCGCCATCGTACCCGAAGGCGATCCAGGCCTTGCCGCCGAGCACATCCTCGACCGGGAGGTTGGTGGTGTAGCCGCCATCGCAGTGGGCGACAAGGTGGCTGGCATTGTCCCCGATCCCTTCGAGCAGGGTATCGAGCGAGACGCCTTCCCATTCGGTATCGAGTTTCGACCATTTGGTCACGCAATGGATATCGACGGTGAACGTTTGGCGGGGAAGCGCGAGAAATTCGGACCAGGTCCATGAGCGTGGTTCGTCAGCGAGGCCATCGACCCGGAGCGTCCAGGCGTCGAGACGTGGGCGGGGAGTAGGACCGGCGGAGAGCACGGGGAAGTCGTGGGTGAGGTACTGGCCGGGCGGCAGGCGGCTGGCAATGGCCGGGTCGACCCGGCGGCCGCGAAACCCGCGGGAGACGATGCCTTCACTCATATAGCCCTCCAATGGTGCGCCGATGCCGGGGTTGGCAACCGCTCCATCTTAACGGGGTGGGTGAGACGATGTCTATTGGACAATGAGCGTGGGGGCCGCCGTGACGATTTCCTTAAAGAGCAATCGCCCGGGGAATGGCCCGGGCGATTACGGACACCACTTAGAGGGAAGGGGGATGACCGTATCGTGGCTGGCGACACAGTCGAATGGTGCTAAATACAGATTAGGCTGTGCCAGGCTGTCAGTAACGGTCCAAGAGTATAGATTTTTCGGCACCTTGGATTTGGGTGGACAGGGATATCGTCGCCAGCGCGTGAACGAACGTACACCCCCGATGAAGATGGGGTGGTGACTGGCCGCGCCGGGAACTTAGGAACGAGTCTCAATGCGGCCTTGTGCTACCATACCCACGGCAAAACAGGGTGGCGGGAACATTCGTCGCCTGACCCGCCGGGCGCAGAGGCGGCTCCAGCAGACAGGGCTGGCATGACCCGGTCCGGAACGCGCGCGGCGCGACGTTTTCATCGCTTGCCCAGGTTCGGCAAGATCGCCACACCGGTCCCAGCCTGGGGCCGTACAAGCCACGGGCGCCTGCTCGAAGTGGAGCGATTTCTCAGTGCAGATATACGGTGACAATTGGGTCGTCATTCTGTTCATGATCGTGGTGGCCTTCTTCATGGGCATGCTGCTGCTGACGCTGAACCAGATCGTTGCCCCGAGCCGCCCCAACCCCGTCAAGAGCGCCCCATACGAAAGCGGCATGCCCGATGTTCGGCCGGTGAAGCCCAGCTTCACGCCGAAGTTCTACCTGATCGCCATGCTTTTCGTGATCTTCGATATCGAAGTGGTGTTCATTTATCCGTGGGCCGTTTCGTTCGACCATCTTGGCCTGTTCGGGTTTGTTGACATGCTGGTGTTCCTGGGCCTGCTAGCCATAGGCTACATCTACGCCTGGAAGAAAGGTGCCCTCGAGTGGGTTTGATCGACGACCGTTTCGACAAGAATATCTACACCACGTCGCTCGATTTCCTCTTCAACTGGGGACGGCGCTCATCCCTGTGGTGGTTGCAGTTTGGCCTTGCCTGCTGCGCCATCGAGATGATCAGCGCGTCCATGGCCCGGTTCGACCTCTCCGAGCGGTTCGGCATGCTCTTCCGCTCCTCCCCCCGGCAGGCTGACCTGATGATCGTCGCCGGCACCGTGACCAAGAAGATGGCCCCGATCGTTCGAACGCTGTACGACCAGATGCCCGAGCCGAAGTGGGTGCTCTCGATGGGCTCCTGCGCGAATGTGGGTGGGCCATACGATACCTACGCCGTGGTTCAGGGAGTGGACCAGGTGGTGCCGGTCGATGTCTACGTCCCCGGCTGCCCGCCAACCCCGGAATCGCTCTATTACGGCATCCTGCAGCTTCAGAACAAGGTCATCAAGTACGAGACGATGGCGCGCAAGCAGGGTGTTGACGCGGCGGAAGCTCAACGACAGGCGGACAGGGCCGACGCCATGGTGGCCGGCCTCCGTTCCTGAATGAACTCGCCGGCAAAGCCGCTGGTGAATGGAAGGACAGCACCGTGACCGACGGTGATTTGAACAAGCCAACGAGCGATACGCCGGATCCGCATCCCAAGGCCGATACGGCCCCAATCGCCGATACCGAAGCCGTGGTCGACGCCGTCGCCGACCCCGCGTCGGCGCCATCCAGCGATGCCGGGACTCGCGAGGTCGCGAACGTGGACGGCGATCCCTGGCATCGCGATCTCTGGGTGGATGACGATCTGGAGAAGCACCCGGTGGTGCGCGTGCTGCGCGAGGCGTTTCCGGATGACGTGCTCGACATCATCCGCTTCCGGGACGAAACCACGATTCATGTGACCCGCGAGCGGTATCGCGACATTGCCTTCTACCTGCGCGATCACGAGCACATCCTGCTCAACTTCCTGACCGACCTGACCGCGGTGGACATGCTGCGGATGCGGACCTCGCCACGGTTCGACGTGGTGGCCCACCTTTACTCGATCCCGAACCGGCGACGGTTACGGCTGAAGGCCGGGTGCGACGATGGCGAGCCGGCGCCTTCGCTGACGCCGGTGTGGAACGGCGCGAACTGGCTCGAACGCGAGTGCTACGACATGTTCGGCATCGTGTTCGAAGGGCATCCGAACCTCCGCCGCATCCTGCTGGCGGACGATTGGGATGAGGGACACCCGTTGCGCAAGGACTACCCGTTGCGCGGGTGGAAGGAATTTCCCGTATACAACAAGGAACGCGTCGTTCCTCGAGTTCGCACCCGCTGGACCGGAAGGGGGGTATAGCGCCGATGTCATCATTGTCCGAACGACCCACCATCGACACCGAAGGTCTTGGGGATATCGAGAACACGCCGTACGGGCGGCCAGGCGAGAATATCTCCGAGAACACCTCGCCAACCGGGACGCTGACCATTTCCGAGGAATCGGAGCTTGAGGACGGCAGCCGCCAGATGACCCTCAATATGGGTCCCCAGCACCCAAGCACGCATGGCGTGTTGCGCGTGCTGCTGAAGATGGACGGCGAAGTGATCACTTCCTGCGACCCGGTGATGGGCTATCTCCACCGGGGCACGGAAAAGCTGGGCGAGGCACACCGCTACGCGCAGGTGACCCCGTGGACCGACAGGACCGATTACGTCGCCGCGCCGCTCAACAACCTCGGCTATGTCATGGCGGTGGAAAAGCTGTGTGGAGTCGAAGCCCCGGAGCGAGGCCAGTATTGGCGCGTGGTGATGGCCGAGTTGAGCCGGATTGCCTCGCACCTCGTGTGGTTGGGTACGCACGCGCTCGATATCGGCGCGCTCTCGATGTCGCTGTACTGCTTCCGCGAACGGGAAATCATCCTCGACATCTTCGAGACGTTTTGCGGCGCCCGGCTGACGACCAACATGATGGAGATTGGCGGATTCTCCCGCGAAATCCCGGACACGCTGGTCGAGCAGATCTACAATTTCATCCGGATCTTCCCTGGGCGGCAGGCCGAATACGAGGCGATTCTGACGGCGAACCCGATCTGGATCGCCCGCACCAAGGGCGTGGGCGTGATTACCCCCGAGGCGGCGATTTCGTACTCGTTGACCGGCGCCTGCCTGCGTGGTTCGGGCGTCAACTACGATGTTCGCAAGGCCACGCCGTACCTGGTTTACGATGACCTCGATTTCGAAGTGCCAATCGGGCAGTTCGGGGATACCTTCGATCGCTACCTGGTTCGCATGGAAGAGATGCGGCAGTCGATCAAGCTGGTCAAGCAGGCGCTCGACCGGGTCGCGAAGATGGATTCGCCGCTGATGGCGTACGAATCCGCCTACGTCATTCCTCCGCACAAGGGGACGATGACGACCGCGGAGGACATGCAGCGACATTTCATCTGGGTCATCAAGGGCTTCAACCCGCCGGTTGGCGAAGTGTGGCAGACAATCGAACACTCGAAGGGCGAGCTTGGGTATTACCTGGTTTCGGACGGTGGGCCGATGCCGTACCGGTTCCGGATCCGCACGCCGGACTTCGTGAACCTGGGGGTGCTTCCGCACATGGCCCAGGGCGCGATGCTGGCCGATGTGGTGGCCATGATCGGAACGATCGATATCGTGCTTGGTTCGGTTGACCGTTAGGACAAGAATGCGCCGAGCGTGGCGCTGGCTAACCGCGGCGAAGATGGCCGCCGGGCTGGCGGCGTACCGGTGCGTGGGGTTGGAGATGAGGGCGAACAGGGGAACATGGTAGATCAACCAATCTGGATCACGTTTATCGTGGCCTTCGTCATCCTGAACGTGCTCCTCATCAGCATGGCCTACACCACCTGGTACGAGCGCAAGGTGCTGGCCTACATGCAGGACCGAGTTGGGCCGACCCGGTCGGGACCGCATGGGTTGCTGCAACCGATCGCGGACGCCGTGAAGCTGCTGGGCAAGGAAGACCTGATTCCGGCGGCGGCCGACAGGATCGTCTTCATCTTCGCGCCGGTGGTCGTGTTCGTGGCGGCGCTGACGGCCGCCTCGGTGATCCCCTTCGGCGGCACCGTCGAGATTTTCGGCCAGGACGTCAACCTCTACATCACGGACCTGAACGTCGGCACGCTGTTCATCTTCGCGGTGAGTTCGATTGGCGTGTACGGCATCATCCTGGGCGCCTACGCTTCGGCCAACCGGTATTCGCTGCTGGGCGGGCTGCGGGCGGCGGCCCAGGTCATCTCCTACGAACTGATCCTTGGCTTCTCGCTGGTGGGCGTGTTCATCCTGACCGGGTCGTTGAGCCTGCGCGAAATCATGGTGCGGCAGCAGGAGACGATTTCGCTCGGCCCGATCGAAATCAGCAACTGGAACATCATCTCCCAGCCGCTCGGCTTCGTACTGTTCCTGCTGGCGGCGGTGGCGGAGACCAACCGCGCGCCGTTCGACCTTCCAGAGGCCGAGTCGGAGCTGGTGGCCGGTTTCCACACGGAGTACTCGGCATTCCGGTTTTCCCTCTACTTCCTTGGCGAATACATCAACATGATCGTGATCTCGCTGTTCGCGGCCACGCTCTTCCTCGGCGGAGTCGATGGCCCTGGCGCGGACACGTATTGGGGGCTCGGCCTGCTGTGGCTGTTCCTCAAGGTCGTGTTGTTCCTGTTCTTCTATATCTGGCTGCGGGCCACGCTGCCGCGGTTCCGGTTCGACCAGTTGATGGGTATCGCCTGGAAGGTCCTGTTGCCGCTCGCCCTGGTGAACATCGTTGTCACCGCGTTCATCCGGCTCATCGCGAACGGGCAGGTGTTCTAGCCATGACGTTGACGCGATACGTTCCCGGAACCAGTACTGACACCTTCGGAGGAACGGCCTGATGTCCTGGGACGTGATCTTCTTCTACCTGATCGCCGCCGTGAGCATCGTCACCGCGCTCGGCGTGGTGACGGCCCGCAACCCAGTGCATAGCGCCATTTTCCTGGTGCTCTGCTTCGTGAATATCGCGGGCATCTTCGTGATGCTTGGGGCGGAGTTCCTGGCGGTGATCCAGATCATCGTCTACACCGGCGCGATCCTCGTGCTCGTGCTGTTCGTGGTGATGCTGGTCGATCCAGAGGACCTGCCGAGTTTCCATACCTCCGCGCCGCTCCAGCGGTACCTGAGTTTCCTGCTTGGCGCGGTGCTGCTGCTGGAAATTGGCGCGGCCATCGTGACCCGGACCGGGTTCGTGGGTTCCGGCGACGCGACCCCAGAGAATATCGCCGCGGTTGGCGGAAACGTGCAGGCCCTTGGCCGCGTGATCTATTCGAAATACCTGCTGGCCTTCGAGGTCACCTCCCTGGTGCTGACGGTGGGCGTGATTGGCTCGGTGGTGCTTGGCCTGCCGGAACGGCTTGGCGAACGGCTGACCACGCGTCGCGACACGATCAGCCTCGGGCACGCGAAGGGCGTGGACGCGGCATTGCCGGCGGGTCCGAAGGGCGAGACGCCGATTGTTGTCAACAGGAACCGGCCCGCGCCCGCTCCGGCGGCCCAGCGGGAGATCATTCTCACGAAAGATCCGGATGCGCACACCCGCGTCGGCACGGCATCCGAGCGTTAGGTTGAGGAACAGCACGGTATGAACGAGATCACAGTCAATCACTTCCTGTTTCTCAGCGCGGCGCTCTTCATCATCGGGATGATGGGCGTGCTAACGCGCCGGAACATGCTGGTCATCCTGATGTGCGTGGAGTTGATGATCGCCGCCGTCAGTGTGACGTTCGTGGCATTCGCCTGGGAAAACAACACGCTGGGCGGTCAGATATTCGTGCTCTTCATGTTGGCGATCGCCGCGGCGGAATCGGCCGTGGGGTTGGGCATCATCATTGCGCTGAGCCGTCGCGGCAAGTCGGTTGACGTCGACGACCTGCGGGAACTGCGAGACTAGCTGGGTGAGGTGGGCAGGCATCGCCGCCGCGAATTGGGGAGTGGCCGGGAATCGGCTGGTCACGACGGGTAGGTTGAGGACGACTTGATGTCAGATTTGCTGTTTTTGATCCCATTGCTGCCGCTGGTGGCATTCTGCATCAATATCCTGCTGGGTCGCTCGATGATCCAGGACAAGGCGCACCTTGTTTCCATCCCCGCCGTGTTCGTGTCCTGGGTGCTCGCCGTCCTCATCCTGTTCGACATCAACGACACCCACAACGCCATCCAGCAGCGGCTGTTCACCTGGATTCCGGCGGGCGATTTCAACATCGCGGTGACGCTGTACGCCGACCAGTTGACCGCGATCATGCTGGTGGTGGTCAGCACGGTTGGCCTGCTGGTGCATGTGTATTCCGTTGGCTACATGCACGGGGACCCGGGATTCTACCGGTTCTTCTCGTACCTGCCGCTGTTCGTCTTCTCGATGCTGATGCTGGTGCTGGCGGACAACCTGCTGGTGCTGTTCGTGTTCTGGGAAGCGGTCGGTCTTTGCTCCTACCTGCTGATTGGCTATTACTTCCGCCGTCGTTCGGCGGGGAACGCGGCGCGGAAGGCGTTCATCGTCAACCGGGTCGGCGACCTGGGGTTTGGGCTCGGCGTGATGCTGACCTGGTGGACCTTCGGCACCATCGACCTGCACGGTGAAGAAGGCATCATCGAGAAGGCCTACAACTACCAGGCGCTCGGCATCGCCGGCGGCACGATGACCTTGATCGGCATCCTGTTGTTCATTGGCGCCTGCGGCAAGAGCGCGCAGTTCCCGCTGCATGTGTGGCTGCCGGACGCGATGGAGGGCCCGACCCCGGTGTCGGCCCTGATTCACGCGGCGACAATGGTGACGGCGGGCATCTACATGGTGGCCCGCACCTACACGATTTTCATGAGCTCCGAGCAGGCGATGCTGTTCGTGACCGTGATCGGCGCGTTCACCGCGTTCATGGCGGCGACGATCGCGCTGGCCCAGAACGACATCAAGCGGATCGTGGCGTACTCGACCCTCTCCCAGCTTGGATACATGGCCTTCGCGCTTGGCACGGGCGCGTGGGTGGCGGCGATCTTCCACCTGATGACCCACGCCTTCTTCAAGGGCCTGTTGTTCCTTGGCTGCGGTTCCGTGATCCATGGCATGCACGAGGAGCAGAACATCCAGAGAATGGGCGGCCTGCGCAAGCACATGCCGCTTACGTTCTGGACGTTCCTGATCGGATCGCTGGCCAACGCGGGTGTGTTCCCGCTGGCGGGGTTCTGGTCGAAGGACGAGATCATCCTCGGCGCCTGGATCAGCGATTCATCGATTGGTAAGCCGGTGGCGATCGTCGCGTTCGCGGCGGCGTTCCTGACCGCGCTGTACATGTTCCGGCTGGTGTTCCTGGTGTTCTTTGGCAAGGAACGGTTCGACGCGAGCCACGTACACCCGCATGAGTCTGGTCCGTGGATGGCGATTCCGCTGGTGGTGCTGGCGATTGCCTCGGTGTTCGCCGGGTTCGTCGGCTTCCCGCCGGAGGATGGCTGGATTCACGAATTCCTGCACGGGGCATTCCATCACATCCACGCGCATGAAGTGACCATGACGATGACCTGGACGTTCGGCATCATTTCGACGGTGGTGGCCCTGAGCGGCATCCTGGCGGCATACCTGACCTACATCCGCGGCAGCATCAGCGCCGAGGCCCTGGCCGAGAAGTACCAGGGGGTGTACCAGTTCCTGCTGAACAAGTGGTACATCGACGAGCTGTACAACAAGATCTTTGTCCAGCCACTCTACAATTTCTCGGTCTTCCTGTGGAAGGTCGTGGATGTTGGGGTGATCGACGCGGCCGTGAATGGCGTGGCGACCGGGATATCCTCCGCGAGCCAGCGTATGCGACACGTGCAAACCGGCCTGGTGGCCAACTACGCGCTGGCGATCGCGCTGGGGATGGTGCTCCTGGTGGGGGTATACCTGGCGGGGTTCTCGAACCTGTTCCGCTAGAGCATGCATGGGCGGGCGGTCGGCCCGTATAAAACGACAGTGGCGATGGGCGGACGAGGGTTCGCCCGCACGAAGACTCGATGACGAGGGGTACGCGTGGATAGTTTTCCGTTACTGAGCCTCATAGCCTATTTGCCGGCGCTCGGTGCGTTGGGGATTCTGTTCGCGCCGAAGGCATCGGAAGAGTTGCCGAAGAAGATCGCCCTGGGAGCCGGGGCCGGCAGCCTGGTCCTGTCGCTGATCATGCTGTTCGCCTTCGAGCGCAACGCCGAGTTCCAGTTCACGGAACACAGGGTGTGGCTGAAGGACCTTGGCATCACCTATTACCTGGGCGTCGATGGCCTGGCGGTGCTCCTGATCGTGCTGACCACGCTGCTCTCGCTGATCTCCATCCTGTGGTCGTGGGACACAGTGAAGCAACGGCAGCGCGAGTACTACATAGCGATGCTGCTGCTGGAAACCGGCATGATCGGCGTCTTCATGGCGCTGGACCTGTTCGTTTTCTATATCTTCTGGGAACTGATGCTGATCCCGATGGCGCTGCTGATCGGCGTCTGGGGCAGCACCAACCGTGTGTACGCGGCCATCAAGTTCTTCCTCTACACGCTGTTCGGCTCGCTGTTGATGCTGATCGGCATCGTGGCGACCTACCAGGCGTACTTCAACCAGACCGGCATCCGCTCGCTGAACGTGCTGGAACTCCAGAAGGGCGTCGATCTGGGGGCCTATGGCGCGACGTTCCAATTCTGGGTGTTCGCCGCGTTCTTCATCGCGTTCGCGGTGAAGGTGCCGATGTTCCCGTTCCACACCTGGCTGCCAGACGCGCACGTGGAGGCTCCGACCGCGGCGTCGGTGATCCTGGCGGCGGTCATGCTCAAGATGGGCGGCTACGGGCTGCTGCGGTTCAACATCCCGCTCTTCCCCGATGGCGCCGACGACTGGGCGCCGGTCATTATCACCCTTTCGATCATTGGCATCATCTACGGCGCGCTGGTGGCGCTGGTGCAGCCAGACATGAAGAAGCTGGTGGCGTACTCATCCGTGAGCCACATGGGATTCGTGACGCTCGGTATCTTCATCGGCAACATCCTGGGGATGGATGGCGCGATGATGGTGATGCTGGCGCACGGGTTCAACACCGGCGGTCTCTTCCTCTGCATCGGCGTGATCTACGAACGGGCCCACACCCGCGACATCAAGGCGTTTGGCGGTCTCGCCAGCCGGATGCCGAAGTGGTCAGCCTATTTCATGATCTTCATGTTCGCCAGCATCGGACTTCCGGGCATGTCCGGGTTCGTCGGCGAGTTCCTTGTGGCGCTCGGAACGTGGGATTACAACCCATGGGCCGCGCTGGTCACCTTCTCGGTGGTGATCTTCGCCGCGTGGTACATGATGTGGATGTTCCAGCGGGTCGTGTTTGGCCGGGCATCCGGGCAGGCCCCGGATCCTGGCGACACCCAGTTGCTGACCTCGGAAGTGGCCGAGCTTGAAGCGCTCGGTGGCGGCCATGGGCATGGTCATGACGACCACGGTCACCACGGGGATCTCGAACCGCGGCCAGTGAGTGGCGCCGACCATGCCCACGACGACCATGCCGCTGGCCATTCGGACAGCCATCCAACCCATCAGGGGCAGCTCGACAGCTCGAAGTGGCCTGACCTGACCCTGCGAGAGTCGCTGACGCTCTTCCCCCTCGCGGCCCTGACCATCATTTTCGGTGTGTACCCGAAACCGCTGCTCGCGATTGTCGAGCCCAGCTTGCAGGCCATCCTCGACGGCGCGCTACGCGTTGTTGGTAACTAGGCGGAGCCGTACCGATGTCGTTCGACCTGATCGTTCCAGATTTTGGGCTGGCATGGCCGCAATTCGTGGTGTTTCTCACCGCGGTTGTGCTGTCATTGGCCGATGCCTTCATGCCGAAGCGGATGCACTACACATGGCTGACGGCGATTTCGCTGGTCGGCTACGGATTGGGGCTGCTGCTGCTGTTCGTGCAGGATGGGCAGAACGAGGCCACGTTCTACGGCCTGTTCCGGGCTGACGGGCTGACGGTGTTCCTGACACTGGTGATATTGGTCGCGGCGATCCTGACCGTGCTGGTTTCAGCGAACTACGTCGAGAACCTCGAAGGCAAGATGCCGCTGGGCGAGTTCTACACCCTGCTTGCGTTCGCGACGCTCGGCGCGTTGCTGACGGCCTCGGCGGGCGACATGGTCATGCTGTTCGTCGGCATTGAACTGGCGTCGCTGGCGACCTACATCCTGACCGCCTTCGCCAAGCGCCGGACCTCGGCGCTGGAAGGCGCGCTCAAGTACTTCCTGCTCGGCCTCCTGGCGTCCGGAATCCTGCTGTACGGCATGGCCTGGATTTATGGCTCCACCGGAGCCACCGACCTCGATGAAATCGCGACCCAACTCCATGCGCAGGTGCAGGGCCAGTCGAACCTAGACGCCTCCCTGCTGCTGGGCCTCCTGCTGGTGATCGTGGGCCTTGGGTTCAAGATGGCGGTGGTGCCGTTCCACTTCTGGACGCCGGATGCCTACGACGGCGCTCCCACACCGGTGACCGGCTGGATGTCGGTGGTGCCGAAGGCGGCCGCCTTCGCGGCGATGATCCGGCTGCTGGTGCAGGGACTCGCGCCGCTGCGGGATGACTGGATCTACGTTCTGGCGATTCTCGCCGCGATCACGATGATCTTCGGCAACATGGTGGCGATCGCGCAGCGAGACGTGAAGCGTATGCTGGCGTATTCCTCGATCGCGCACACGGGGTATATCCTGGCGGGCCTCGCGGCATACCAGACGCGGGAAGGGTTCAGTACCGGGGCGGACGACAACCAGGCTATTTCGAGCGTGCTGTACTACCTGCTCGCCTACACCTTCATGAATATCGGCGCGTTCGCGATCGTGATCTGGTTGCAGCATCGGGGCAGAGGCACATCGCTGGATGATTTCAGTGGCCTGGCGGCCGCCCATCCGCTGCCGGCGGCGGCGATGACCGTGTTCATGGTGTCGTTGATGGGGATTCCGCCAACGATTGGGTTCTACGGCAAGTACTACGTAATCGTGGCGCTGATCGATGCCGACCTGTTGTGGCTGGCGCTGGCGATCGTGTTGATGTCGGCGGTGAGCGCATTCTTCTACCTGCGGGTGGTGGCGAACATGTACTTCAGCGGGGAGCAGGAGTACAGGACGGATGTCAAGACGCCGATGCTCAACGTCGGAATCGCGATCATGGTGATTGGCGTGATCGCGCTGGGCCTGTTCTCGGGCGCGATCATCGCCCTGGCCGACGGCTGGAGTTCGGCGCTGACGCTGACCGCGCAGGCGGTTCCGTAGCTCTCGCACAACTCATGATGTGATGAGACGGGCCGCTGGGGAGCAATTCCCGGGCGGCCTGTTTCGTCTTGCCGGTGGAGATACTGTCAGATAGATGCCGAGTTCAGGCGGAGATTTTCGGTTCTGGTAGCGGCGAAGCTTGTTTTCGCCCGGTGTGGGCGCGCAAGCTTTAGTGTAACGGCCGCCGACGCCCGAACGGGGTGTGTGTGCGGAAGCCTTCAGGAGTATCGCTGCCAGGTCGAGACACGCGATCGACCGCTACCAGATCCATGCACCATGTTTTCCGTCGCCGGCACGAGGTGAGTTCAAATCGTGATCAGTCAACCCAATTTCGCGCAGGACCCGGATGAGTTGTTCGACGTGGTCAACGAGGACGGTTCGCCCACCGGGAAGGTGAAGCGGCGGGCCGATGTGCATCGCGATGGCGACTGGCACCGGGCGATCCACGTCTGGGTGTACGGCGTGGACGCCGATGGTCCGTTCGTGCTGTTCAACCAGCGTGGGCTGCTGAAGGACACCTGGCCGGGCTACCTTGATGTGACGGTGGGTGGGCACCTCTCCGCCGGGGAGGATGCCGGCCAGGCGTTGCGGGAGGTCGAGGAGGAGATCGGGATCGTGGCCGACGAGGGGCGGCTTCGGTTCCTGACGACCCGTAGGGCGGTCGACGATGTCGAGCGCGAGTTGCAGGAGGTGTTTCTCTATCGCGACGACCGCCCACTTACCGGATACCAGCCGAATCCCGCCGAGCTTGAAGGGCTGGTGAGAATGCCGGTGGAAGGGGCGCTCGCCATCTTTGATGAGAGGGCGGATTCCGTCGAGTCCGTGATCCTCGGGGCGGTCGATCGCGATGTGCGGCTGTTCACGGTGACGCGGGACGTGCTGTTCCCGGCGAAATACCATGACTACTACCTGATGATGGCGCGGGCGGTTCGGGATGCACTTTCGGCGGAGGGCGGCGAGGCTACACGATCCGCTTCAGGCGGGAACTGAGTGGAGCGGCTTCCCAGGCGTCGCGCAGGATCTCCGCCAGGCGTTCCTCGTCGATGTGGTCGAGGCGGACGATGACGCCGCCGTAGCCGTCGTAGTGATCCGTGGTGAAGAAGGTGTCCGGATCGCCCTGGAGCAGGGCTTCCTTGTCGTCGGCGGTGGCGACGCGGACCACGAACTGGTCATGACGGGGAACGCGGGCCTTCTTCGGATGCACGCGTTCGGGATAGGGCCAGGCGAAACCCCGTCCATCGCGGGTGAACTCGAAGCTGTCCTCGCCCTTCTCCGAAACGTCCTCCAACGCGAGGGCCAGGCGGCGCAGGTCGTGCTTGTCCACCGTCAATCGTCCAGGCCAGCGTGCTGGTAGTACCCAAAGAGATTGCCGGATGGGTCGCGGAACGTTCCGTAGACCTCCGATTCCTCCGGTCCCGCCCGCCAGACGAGCGTACCGCCATGCTCGACGATGGCCTGCTCGGTTCGATCGGCGTTGTCGACCATGATGTGGACTTCGGCGCCGGGATTGTCGACCGCCTCGCGATCGGTCACCCACATTCCGGAGACCTGTCCGGTGGAGTCGTCGAAGGCGAGGGTGCCGTCATCGTGGGAGCGCGTGTTCCAGTTGAACGCGGCGGAGTAGAAGGCGGCTGATTGCTGGGGATCTCGCGACGGCATAATGATGTAGCAGATCTTGCCATGACGATAGGTTGGTTCAGGCATGGGCATGCTCCACGATGACGACAGGGTTGGGACGCGAGATTCCGGTCAGGCGTTGACCGGGTTGTACTGGTGAATGCCGAGCAGGTTTCCGGCCGGGTCGCGGAAATAGGCCACGATGTCGGCCACTGTCGGGTCGGCTGCCTGTACGATCCTGCCGCCTTCGGCTTCGATGGAGGCCGACGCGGCTATCGCGTCGGTGACGGAGATGTAGATCCGGTAGCCGGGGTCTTCCGCGGCTGGGCGGGCGGTCGTCCAGACGCCACTGACGTGACCAGCGGTGTCGTCGAAGGCGGTGGCGCCATCTTCTCTCGCGCGTGTTTCCCAGCCGAATACCTTCTGGTAAAAGGCGGCGGATTCCTCGATGCTGGTTGCGGGGAGTTCGACGTAATAGAGCATCCCGGTTTTGTCAGCCATGATGATTTGTCTCTCCTGATCGAGCTTTCCACTGGGGCAAGATGGGAACGCCAGCGGACATTGTGTACGGACACTGTAGAACACATGATCGCCATTCGCAACGGTCATGCCCCATGTCCGGGTATGCAGCGGGTGCGGATAGCTATACTGAAAGAACGAACTTTCCTCCAGGGAGTAGTGCCAGTGTTCGGCCCATTGCCCAACCCATCCACATCACTGCCGTTCGCCTTGTTCCGGCTCTGGGCGGTGGTGTCGCTGATCTCGGGCCTGGTGCTGATGGCGCTTGCCCCTGTCGCGGCGCAAAGCGATACACCCGAGGTTCGGATTCTCTCGATCGATGGCACGATCACGCCGCCAATGGCGCAGTACATCGAGCGGGGGATATCCTCGGCGGAAGAGGCGAATGTCGACGCGATCGTGATCGAAATCGACACACCGGGCGGGCTGAGTTCGGCGATGGACGATATCGACCGGGCGATCATCGAGAGCGAGGTTCCGGTGATCGCCTATGTCTCGCCGCGCGGGGCCCGGGCGGCTTCGGCGGGCGTGTTCATCACGTACGCATCGCATATCGCGGCGATGGCGCCCGGCACGAGCATCGGTTCCGCGTCGCCGGTGGCGGGCGATGGCAGCGAAATGACGGACACGATGGAGGCGAAGGTCACCAACGACGCCGTGTCGAACATCCGCAACCTCGCCGAGTATCGGGGCCGCAATGCCGACTGGGCCGAGCAGGCAGTGCGGGAGGCCGTGAACATCACCGCCGACCAGGCGCTCAACCTGAATGTGATCAATCTGATCGCGCCGAACATCGCCACCCTGCTCAACGATGTGGACGGCATGCAGGTGGAGATGGCGAACGGCGAGATGGCGACGCTGCGGACGGCAGGGGCGACGACTTCGGAAACGTCGATGAATCTGATCGAGCGATTCCTGCAACTCATCGCCGACCCGACGATCGCTTACCTGCTAATGTCATTCGGCGCGCTTGGCATCTTCCTCGAACTGAGCAATCCGGGCACGTTCGTACCGGGAATCGTCGGCGTGGTCTGCCTGGTGTTGGGACTCTACTCGCTGGGAACGCTGCCAGTGAACTGGACCGGCGTGGCGCTGATCGCGGTGGCGTTCGCGCTGTTTTTCATCGACATCTTCGTTTCGTCGTTCGGCATCCTGCTGGTAGGCGGGATGGCCGCGTTTATCGTGGGGTCGTACCTTCTGATCGATTCCTCGGTGCCCGGGTACAGCGGGGTGTCGCCGGTGGTGATCTGGACCTCGGCGGCGCTCATCGCGGCCAGCGCGGTGTTCATCGGTGGCTCGGTGCTACGGGTGATGCGCAAGAAACCGAGCACGGGCACATCGTCGCTGATTGGGGCGATTGGAGACGTGCGGCAGCCGCTCGACCCAGACGGAATGGTGTTCGTGCAGGGAGAGCACTGGACCGGAACACTGGTGGGCGGGGAACCGGGCGGGCCCAGCGTGCCGGTGGGAGCGCATGTGCGGGTGACCAGTGTGCAGGGCCTCCGGCTATTCGTGGAGCCGGTGGAGGCTACCTCGGAGGTGAAGGCTGGGCATGTGATGTCGCCCAGCACGGAGGATGTGCTGCCGGTGGCGGGGGGTGTGCGCTACGTGCCACCAGATCCGCCAGCCAGCGGAAAGTTGCCCTGACATCGACGCTGGCTGTGTCACAATGGACGTGGAAAGCGGTCGCGGAACGGGAATGCTTCGCGGAATGCGCCACACTCCCGCAAGACCGAAACAAGCGAATGCCTGATTCCAGATGGATGTTGCCTCCATCATTGGCGGTGTTCCCGATTCTCCATTGAAGAAAGTGAGAACCTGACTCCATATGGATATGGCCCTGATAGTTGGCATAATCGTTGTCATTTTCCTGGTATTGGTCCTGTTTGCTTCGATCAAGATCGTGCAGGAGTATGAGCGTGGCGTTGTCTTCCGGCTCGGTCGACTGGCTGGTGTTCGCGGTCCTGGCCTGATTCTTCTCATACCGTTCCTGGAGCGGATGCAGAAGGTGGACCTGCGCACGGTGACGATGGATATTCCGGCGCAGGAAGTGATTACCAAGGACAACGTGACGATTCGCGTGAACGCGGTGGCGTACTTCCGGGTGATGCATCCGGACCACGCCGTGGTCAACGTGGCCGACTTCATTCGCGCCACGTCGCAGATCGCCCAGACCACCTTGCGTAGCGTACTTGGCCAGTCGTCGATGGACGACCTGCTGGCCGAGCGAGAGAAGATTAACCAGCAACTGGCGCAGATCATCGACGAGCAGACCGAGCCGTGGGGCGTGAAAGTCAGCATCGTCGAGGTGAAGGATGTCGAGCTTCCGCAGTCGATGCAGAGGGCGATGGCCAGGCAGGCCGAGGCCGAGCGAGAGAAGCGGGCGAAGATCATCCATGCCGAAGGTGAGTTCCAGGCCAGTCAGCAGCTCGCCGCCGCCGCCGATGTGGTGAGCCAGAACCCGGTGACCCTGCAACTGCGCTACCTGCAGACCCTGAACGAGATCGGAGCCGAGCAGAACACCACGGTGATCTTCCCGCTGCCGATCGATGTGGTCTCTCCATTCATCAACGCGCTGACCGGCAATGGAGGTGGGCCGCCCGCGCCCACGGGCGGTCCCGGCGGTGGTCCGCGGCCGGAGCGCCCGGCGCCCAAGCCGGCTCCACGACCCGAGGTGCAGGGGGCCGTTCCCCGGCCACGGCTGGTGGGAGACGAGGAGTCCGGCCCAACCACCATTTAGGCGGGCATCCGTACGGGAACACAACGCGGCGGTCAATTCGACCGCCGCGTTGTCGTGGTCGAATTCAACGAGAGGCGAGAGATTCGGCTTCGGTGAGAGCGTCCTCGAGTTGGCCGATCAGGATGGCCGCGTCTCCCTGCTGGAAGGCGACGAGGCTTGCGTTCCATCCGAAATCAAGCGCCAGGTACAGCGCGCGGCGAAACGCATGGCCAGGACAATTCTCGATCCGCCCGTCTGCCCCGTAGCCGGCGAAGAACGCGCCGGCCATTGCTTCCGGGACGTAGCCGAGTCCGAACGAAGGCAGGAGATGCTCGGAGGCACGATCGGCGTACCGGGCGAACTCCAGGTCGATCACCCCGGAGAGATGGAGGGCGCCATCGTCATCATCGGTGACGAAGATGTGCGGCGGCAGGAGGTCGGAGTGGATCAGGACCGGGGGACCGACGTCGTCGAGCGTGGCGGTATGGTCGCCGATGAGGCGGGCGAGGTGCTCGAAGGGTGCGATGGGCAGGTTGTAACGGCGAGCGTCGTCCAGGAGTCCCGCGGCATCCGAGGCCAGCAATCCGGTCCAGCGCTCGTGGCCATCTTCGCCCAGGGGGCCGAAGGTGGTGCTGGTGTGGTCGTGCATCTGGCGGGTGAACGAGCCCAGTTCTGTCCAGATCGTCTCCCTGGCGTCTGGTTCGAGGGCGGCATCGACGGTGGCGAGAGGGACACCCGGCACTACCTGCTGCATTACCCAGTCGCGGCCGAGGAAGTTGTCCTCGAAATCATGGGCCACGGTTACGGGAAGCAGGTGAGCGAGGTCGGGCATGGCGGCGATGGCGGCTGCCTCACGGCGCAATCCCCGCGACGAAAGCCAGGATGGAGCGGCGCTGGCATCGGCTTCGGATGGCGCGGCGCGCAGGATCAGCCGATCGCCGTTTTCAAGGATGATCAGGCTGGTGGCGTTGATCTGGCCTCCGGGTAGTGGAACTGACGCCATCAGGTCCCTGGAACCGCCAAATGCCTGGCGGACGACGTCCACGGTGTCCGCGTGGCAGACGGGCGGGTTGATGCTGGTCACAGCGCCTCCTTCGAGACTGGGAATGACACCGATTGACGGGTTCGCTCGTCTAGAATCATACAGGGCATCGATCGATTCCGGTGCGGATGAACCGGATTGTGTAGACTCTGGTTGACACACTATCGCCGCCGAACACAGCAGCAGGAGTCAGCTTCCATGGCGCGTTCCGAGCAGACAGGGGTCAACTCTCCGGCATGGGCCGTCCGTGCCTGGTCGCGGCGGTCCGTCATTGGGCTGGCTGGGTTCGGGCTCGTGGCGGCCGGGCTGCGTGGCCGTTCCGTGGTGGGCCAGGAAGGCACGCCAGAGTCGACGCCCACCATCCAGCACACGGGTAGCGGCGAGATGCCAACGACCGGTGGGTCCAGGCCAGGCCCGGTGAGCGACCAGCCGCCCGCCCAGGAGAGCGCCTCCACGCCGCCGGCTTCGATCATCGTGGAAGCAGCCGGGATCGACGCGGAGATCGAAGTTCGGAATATCGTCGACGGCAGGATGGAAGACCCGACTGGACCATGGGTTGTCTCGTGGTACCAGCAATCGCCGGCGCTGGGCGAGATCGGGAACGCGCTGTTCGCCGGTCATGTCGACTACTGGGGCGTGGGGCCATCGGTGTTTTACAACGTCCGCGACCTGGCCGAGGGCGATCTCATCTCCATCACCGGCGAAGATGGCCAGGTGTTCACCTACGCGGTGTCATGGAACGAAACCGTGGCGATCGATGAGCTGATCTCCGGACGAATGGCGGAGATCGTCGCGCCCGGTGAGGGCCAGATCATCACGCTGTTCACCTGCGGCGGCGAATTCGACTACGTCAACGGCGAATACCTCTCCCGGACGGTTGTCCGGGCCGAGCGCGTACGGCCGGAACTCGAGTCCACGCCAGAAGCCTGATCCGGAAAACCCCTGGTCACGAATGGGTGCAGGCCACCAGGCCCGGGCTTTTGGACCGGGTGTATGCTGGTGTCATGAGCACGGAAACCCTCTCAGCGACCATCGTAACAACGGCAACCGGCGACGATATCGATGCGGCGGCCCATGTGTACCAGGCGGCGGCTCACGACCTGAGCGACCGGCTGCGGGCCGTCAATCCGTGGGCAAACCTGGCGGCGAGGTCGGAGGACTTCGACCAGGCCACGCAGGCGATACGACGGCTGCGGGATCGCGACGATCAGTCGGTGCTGGTGGCGCGGAGCGACACAGGCATCACCGGAATGGCCGCCCTCGCGATCGATCCCCCGCATGCGCACATCGCGTTCCTGTTCGTGGCGCCGGACTCCCAGAACAAGGGCGTCGGCCGGATGCTGCTGGAAGGACTGCGCGACCGGATCGATGCCCGCGGCGCGACCGTGGTGACCTTGGCCTCCTCGCGCGATCCGAAGGCCTGGCAACGGTACATGAAGTTTGGCCTGCGGCCGGGACCGCCGCTCCTGCCGTTCCGGGCGTCCACGCTTGTAATTCCAGCCTCCGTTCCGGAGCATCCGCGCTATCATGTCCGGCAAGTACAGCCGGACGACATGGAGTCGATCACGCGGATCGACCTGCCGGTGCGCGGCGCGGAACGCAGGGAGCGGCTCGCGAGGTGGCTTGAGGACGGGAGCGGCGGTTCGATCGTCTTCGAGCGTTCGACCGGGGAGCCGGTTGCCTACGGGCTCGTTTCGATCGATGAGCATTTCGGGCAGGTGGGGCCGGTGGCGGCCCTGCGTGAGGACGCGTTCCCGGTCGCGCTGCGGTCATCCCTGGCCGAAGCGGCCGGGGTGGCGAATCCGCGGAGCCTGCCGTGGAGGGTGGATTTCCTGGCTCGCAACCACCTCGCGATCCCCATCCTGCTCGACGCCGGATTCTCGCTCGACAGCATCGTCACCTGGTTCGAATCTGGACCGGTTGGGCAGTGGGATCGCTACATTTTTCGCAACGAGGACGAACTCTAGAACACCCTGAAAGGACCCTCACCATGCTTGACATCGGCATTTATCGCTCAACGACCAACAAGTGGATCTTCGGCGTCTGTTCCGGCATCGCCAATCGATTCGACGTGAACCCGATGTACGTCAGGATCGGCGTGCTGGCGCTCGCGATTCTACCGGCTGGTCTCGGCGTCTTCCCTATCGGCTTGATATACGTCATCCTGAAGGTGTTGCTGCCGAAGGCCCAGACCACACCGACCAGCAACGGCTAGGAGACGACCACGCGGGGCAAAGATTCCGGTTCTGGGTGATTCCCATGGGTAGGGCGGCATTCCAGCGAGGGCCTTCGTCCGTGGGCCATCCGCCGGAGGCCAGGGAGTGGCTGTCCTGCCCAATCACCCAGGTTTCGAGTAATCCGGGGGTGTGCCGGGGCCGTGGTATGCTCACGCTTTGGGCGATATCGCTTCCAATTCGGAGAGCGGATCGCTTAGTGTGTGCTCACGAACCGCCGAAAGGAACCCCTGGATCATGGCGTCTCCCGCGCTCCCATCACTCTCGGTTACCTGCATGGATTGCGGCACAACCCATCCCGGAAACGTTGCTTTGACGACCTGTCCGGCCTGCGGGGGATTGCTGGACGCCAACATCGATCTCGACCAGCGGCTCTCGCCGGAGGACTTCCGGCCAGAACGCGGCACCGTCGAGGCCCGCTCGGGTGTGTGGAAGTACCGCCGGTTGCTGCCCCCCATCCCGGCGGCCAGCGTCGTGAGCCGCTGGGAGGGCAACAACCCGCTCTACACCGACCGGCGCCTGGCGGACTACGCGGGACTGAGCGACGGGCAATTCTCGATCAAGCACGAGGGCCACAACCCGACCGCTTCGTTCAAGGACCGCGGGATGACCGTGGCCGTGAGCCACGCGAAGGCGGTTGGCGCGAAGGTGATTGCCTGTGCCTCGACCGGGAATACTTCGGCGTCGCTGGCGTCCTACGCCTCGGCGGCGGGGATACCGTCGCTTGTGCTGGTTCCGGAGGGAAAGATCAGCGCGAGCAAGCTGGGCCAGACCATCGCCTACGGCGCGACGGTGGTGCAGGTCGAAGGCGATTTCGATGTGGCGCTGAAGCTCCTGCGCGAACTGACCAGCACCTACGATGTGTACCTCGCCAACTCGGTCAACCCGTTTCGCCCCGAGGGGCAGAAGACCATCGTGTTCGAGATCCTCGACGATCTCGATTGGCGCGTGCCGGACGTGATCGCCCTGCCGGGCGGCAACCTCGGGAACACGGCCGCGTTCGGCAAGGCGCTGCAAGAGGCGTATGCGGTGGGACTGATTGAGCGAGTTCCACAGGTCGTGACGGTTCAGGCGGCGGGCGCCGCGCCATTCGCCGCGTACTACGAGAGCGGTTTCGACCATTACGAGCCGGTGCATGCCGAGACAATCGCCACGGCGATCAAGATCGGCGACCCGGCCAGCCTTTCCCGTGCGCGTCGCACCATCGAGCAAACGGGCGGGATCGTCACCAGCGTGACGGATGACGACCTGCTCGACGCCAAGGCGCTGATCGACCGGATCGGGATCGGCTGCGAGCCAGCCTCGGCGGCCTCGCTGGCTGGGATACGCAAGCTGGTGGCCGAGGGGACGATTCCCGCCAGCGCGTCGGTTGCCGGGGTGGTGACCGCGCACGTGCTGAAGGACACCGATACGGTGGTGAAGTATCACCTGGAGGATGACGAATCGGGCAACCGGAGCACGTTCGCCAACCGTCCGGTTTCGATTCCGGCCGAGCTGGATGCGTTGAAGAGGGTGCTGGACGATGCGGTTCACGGTTAAGGCTCCGGCGACCTCGGCCAATCTCGGTCCGGGGTTCGATGCGCTGGGTATCGCGCTGGATCTTTGGAACACGGTTGTCATCGACACAGATGGCACGCCGGGCGAGGTGATCAACGAGGGGCCGGAGGCAAAGATTCTCGAAGGGCACGACAACCTGACCGTACACGCGATGAATACGCTGGCCCGGGACCGCAAGCGCGAGTTATCGCCATTCTCGATCGTCGCCGACACGCAGGTGCCGGTATCGCGAGGGCTTGGGTCCTCGGCGGCGGCGCTGGTGGCGGGGCTGATGGCGGCCAGCCACCTGCTGGAGCTTGGACTTTCCCAGGACGAACTGTTCCAGTACGCGCTTCGCATGGAAGGTCATGGCGACAACGTCGGCGCGGCGATCTATGGCGGCGCGGTGCTGGCCGTGCCAGGCGTGAAGCGGCCCATCCTGTTGACCAATGGCGTGGATCTGGGGCTGACGGCGGTGGCGTTCATTCCGGAGGCGACCGGGGCAACGTGGGCGGCCAGGGCGGCGCTTCCACATGAGGTGCCGATGGCCGACGCGGCGCTGAACCTGGCGACGACTTCCAGCCTCGCCATCGGGCTGATGACGGCCGATCACACGCTGATCGCGGCGGGGATGCGGGACATGCTGCACGAGCCGTATCGGGCCCGGCTGTTCCCCCACCTCGATGCGATGAAGGCCACCGCGAGAGAACATGGCGCGGTGGGGGCGGCGTTGAGCGGGGCCGGCTCGACCGTGCTGGCTTTGGTGCCGCCGGACCGCGCCGGAGATGTGGTGGACGCGCTGACGTGCACGGGTCGGCGCCTGTCGGTTCCGGGGCGGGCGGAGATTCTGGCGCCCGTGGCTAGTGGCGCGAAACTTATCACCCAATAAGCAGCGTCCCTTGCCACACGTCAGCGGGAATCTGTCCCAACTGGACGCGCAACGTCAGAGATTCGGCGACGAAAGACGCGGCGATGATCTTGTTGTCGGCCACTCGCCAGAATGCTGCCTCCTTGCAGTCCACGCTTTGACCTGTCGCTGGAATGCCTTTCCACTCCGCTTGATGTGTGCCTTGCATTCGGGCAAGTGTCGCGACTTCAGTTCCGGCTTGCACGCAATGCAGGATTGAGATCCGCAAATCCTGAAACGCCGAGTGATACGCCAGCACGTTTTCGGCAACCCAGTTGGGTCCCACGCGTGCTCCGTCGATCGCATAGTCCGGGTGGAGTAACTCAGGCACCAATTCCAGGCGGCAATTGTTCCAGGCTTGTTCGATAAACTCCACGACGATATCGCGCGAATCTCTATCCATGACTCACCTCCAGAATGGATTTGCTGCCTATGGTACGCGGCTTCGCCGAGCGGCTTGCGGTCGTCGCCAGACCAGGAGGCCAAGTGTCGTCACGAACAATCACGTCGGCGCGGCTGGATGATGCATTCAGGCAACCGTCAATAGTCATTGAATTGGCCGCGACTAGGACAAGCTGGGCCAATCTGCGCCATAACTGGGCCAAACTGGGCCAAACTAGGGTCAGGTTCGGTGTTGCGGTGCGTGGCGCCAGCCGAATTGACATCGTCACGTTGTTGGCACGGGTCATCAACGTCATCAGAATGAGAGGCATTTGAGGGGCTCACCAACGATCACCTACGACCCGGTTGCGAACGTGTTGTATGTCCGCTTCTCGCGAGGTGAGATCGCGGAAACCCTGGAGCTTTCGGAGTCGGTCTACGTCGATGGAGTGCCCATTGGGCTCGAGGTGCTGGACGCCACGCCCGAACTCATGTCCGAATTGCCAACAATACCCGACGCGGCCGCGCTGAAAGACCTTATGTGCAAGAGTGCCGCGTAAAAGCACATCACTGTCACACGGAGCCCAGCGCCGCGCCTGGGCTCCGTGTGTTGTGTAGGCGTATCGGTCTTCGCTTATCGCCTGGCGGCGGGCGTCCGGGTCCGCTTGGTCAGCTTCGCGTCGCGCTGGTCCATGCGCGATCTGGCGCCGTCCATCCGCTTCCACACGGCGGGATCGCCGAGAGCATCCAAGGCGTGGAAGAGGGCGATCCACTCCTCGTTGGAGACGGCGGAAGGCCGCAGTCGCATCACGTGAGCCAGGTCGCGGTGCATATCCGCCATCGCCGCGCGGGGCAGGAGCGCGTGCAGCGCCTCCCGCACCGCGGGTTTCCAGGCGGCGAAGACCGATACAACCAGGTCGAGGTAGCGGTCCCGGTCGCTCGAGTCGATCGCTGGAGTGGGGCGCGGGGCGATACGGAGCAGGACGCTGTCCACCGCGGGACGTGGATGGAAGTCGGCCCGCTTGAACCGGTGGGCGATGGCCGCATCGAACCACGGATACAACTGGGCGGCCATCATGGTGCCTTTCGGGCGCCCAAGGAACCGTTCCGCCGCTTCCCGTTGCATCACCAGGTACATCTCGGTTGGTGGGGCGGCGCCGGTCGTGAGCTTGCCGACGATGGCCGCGGTGATGTTGTACGGAATGCTGGCGAATACCTTGTGAGGCGTTTCCGGCAGCGGGAAGTCGAGGAAGTCGGCGGCGAACAGCGTCAGGTTCGGCGCGTCGCCCAGTCGATTCCGCAACCGCTGGATCTGGTGCTGGTCGGCCTCGATCGCCAGCACGTGCCGGCAGGTCCGCACCAGTTCGACGGTGATCGCACCGTCGCCCGGCCCGATCTCGAGGACCAGGTCGCCAGCGTTCAGGCCGGATTCCCGGACGAGCCGCGACACCAGCTTCCGGTTGTGGAGGAAGTTCTGCGAGTACCTGATTCGCCGCCTGTGGCATGAGGTGGACATGATGCTCCCTGTCTTCGGCGTGGGCCGGACACGACTATCGCCCGCGCAATGGCGGGCGATGGTTCAGGGAGTTCTCGGTTGCGAATTGGGTGGGGTCAGGAAATGTGGCGAGTCGCCGAACGCTGGCCCGCGCGACGCGGAGCCAATGCCCAATCCGCGGAGAACTCCCCGCGCAATCGGTAACGTTCGATTTCGATAATGAAGAAGCAACTCATACGGACAAGACCACCTTTCCTGCTTGCAGGATACGGAAATCGGCGCCCTGGGTCAACCGCCGCGCACGATGATTTGCCTCGACCGCCGGTCAGCCGGTGGCCAGGATGCGGCTCGACGAAGGCGACAGGTCGATGGTGAGCGTTCGACCTTCGATGGTGAATGAGCCGCCCTCGTCGAGCCGGTCGGAGAGGTGGATTCGGTCATCCAGGTCGACATCGAGCGAGAGCGTGACGGGCTCATTGCTCGCGTTCACGATGGTGATCGCCACGTTACGGGCCGCTGTCCGCTGGAATGCGAACTGCTCGGAGGCGACGTGGAGTTGCCGGTAGTCGCCGTGGCGAATGGCCTCGCTGTCCTGGCGGATGGCCGCGAGCCGGGAGACGTGGGCCGGGAGGTCTGGCTGGGGTGGGTTCGCTTCGATCTGGTTGAGGCTGATCGCTGCTCGCATCCCGGAGTCATTCGCTTTCTTCTTCCGGCCGGTGACTCCCCACTCGCTGCCGTAGTAGATCGATGGCACGCCAGGCATGGTGAACAGCAGCGTGTAGAGAAGGGGGAGGTCGCCGCACCGCTTGAGCTGGCTCGCGATGCGATTGACATCGTGGTTGTCGGCGAATGAATAGAGCAGGCAATCGCGATAGACGCCTTCCGGGCCGAACTGGCGGTTCAACGACCAGGCGATTTCGTGCAGGTTGCGGTCGTTGAGCGACGACCAGAGCCCCTTGTAGGCCTCGTAGTTGGTGACCGAGTCAAGCATGCCTGGCGCCAGCCACCGTTCGTAGCTGTCGAAAACCACTTCGCCCATCAGCCAGCAATCGGGGTCGGTTTCGCGGCAGGCCGCGCACATGTCCCGGACGAAATCGGGGTCGAGCACGTCCACGGCATCGAACCGGATACCGCTGGCTCCGAACTCCGTGAACCAGATGCGCGCGGTGTCGAACAGATACGTGCGAACCTCGGGGTTGGCGAGGTTCAGCTTGGCCAGGTCGAAGCTGCCTTCGTAGGCGTAGTAGGAAAAGGGGTCGCCGAGCGGGCTTTGCTGCTCGAAGTCGACATCCACGAACCAGTCGCGGTAGGCCGATGCCTCGCCGTTCTCCTGGAGGTCGCGGAAGGCGAAAAACTCGCGGCCAACGTGGTTGAAGACGCCGTCGAGGATGACCCGCGCCCCGGCCTCGCGGCTACGGGCAATGAACTCCACGAGATCGTCGTTGTCGCCAAGTCGCGGGTCGACCTGGCGATAGTCTGTCGTGTCGTAGCCGTGGGAGACGGAGTGGAACACCGGACCGAGATAGATGGCGGTGCAGCCGAGCGCGGTGATGTGGGGAAGCCAGGCGACGAGTTCGGGCAGCCGGTGGGCTGGCGCATCGGCTGGGGTGGGCTGCTCAAGTGCGTCGAGCAGCCCGAGCGGGTAGATGTGATAGAAGATGGCGCGGTCGATCCAGGTCGTCATCTACCCTCCCCAGAGCGGACTAGCGTTGCAGGACGCCCGCGTCGCCCGCGATGGTCGCGGCTTCGATTTCGGCGCGGGTGGCGGAGAGGAAGTCGCCGGGCATGGTGTGCTTGAGGGCGCTGGCGGCGGCCCCGAGATTCACCGCGCGCTGGAGGGCGGCGGGGTTTTCGAGGTATCCGGCCAGGAATCCGGCGGCGAAGGCGTCGCCCCCACCGAGCCGGTCGACCACTTCCACATCGCGCAAGTCGGAGACGGCGAGCACGCCGGACCTGCCGAGCGCGAAGCTCTGGAGCTTGAGCTGGCGGCTGCCCTTCGCCTTCTTGCGGGTGATGGACACGGCCGCCACGCCCAGCCGTTCGATCGCGGCCTGCAGGACTTCCTCGCGGGTTCCTTCGATTCCGAAGAACGTGCCAAGGGCGCCGCGGGAAGCGAAGAGGATATCGACCATGGGAATGAGGGCCACGAAGGCGTCGCGGGCCTCGGCCTCGCTCCACAGCTTCGAGCGGTAGTTAAGGTCGAAGGAGACGAGGACACCCTTGCGGCTGGCGACGCTGACGGCTTTCATGCAGGCGGCGCGAGCGCCCGCCGAGAGCGCGGGGGTGATGCCGGAGAGATGGAACACCGATGCGCCATCAAGAATCGCATCCCAGTCGAACGATTCCTGGTTGATGCGGCTGATGGCGGTGTCCTTGCGGTCGTACGTAACCGCGGAGGGGCGGGGATCGACCCCTTCCTCAAGGAAGTAGAGCCCGGTGCGGCCCTCGTCCTCGCCAACCCAGTGGATATTCGACACGCCGACGCCGTTCGCCCTGGCGTGTCGCGCCACCATCCTGCCGGGGCCAGTATCGGGCAGGGCGGTGACCCATTCGCTGCTGATACCGAGGCAGCCGATGCCGACGGCGGTGTTGAGTTCGGCGCCGCCGACCGTGAGGTCGAGTGAGAGTGAGCGTTCGAGGCGTTCGTTGCCGGGAGGGGTGAGGCGGATCATGGCCTCGCCGAAGGAAACGAGGTGCTGCCTGGATCGGTCACGGTTGAGGTCTGCTGACCCTGCGGATATCATGCGCGGGAATCCTTTCGTGCGAATAGTTCTTACAGTGCCGGTGCGCGCGGCCTCCAGGCTGGCTACAGGCGACGCGCGAGTCTATGCGGCATTATGCCCGAACCACGTCCATTGGTCTGCGTGGAATGGGCGTACATGGTTGGTTCCGCCGGGACCAGGGTCGTGGATTGGCGGTAGGATGTGCCCGGAGGAGCGCGGGCATGCCTCGCATCGACCGTCGATGATTCCGTTTGGGGGTGGACGTGCGTGAAACAACCGACTGATATGCAGGCGCTCTCGATGGTTGAGCGCATCGCCGGATACCTGGTGCGATTGAAGGAAACGGTGGAACTCCGGGACGACGAGGTGACGATTCCGGGCAGCGATACCACGTTGCTGGTGACCCGGCCGGCGGACACCAATGTATTGCTCGATCAGGCGGCGGACGATCCCGAGCAGAATCTGCCGTACTGGGCGGAGTTGTGGCCGAGCGGGATCGCCCTGGCGGCCGAGATTCAGGCCGACCCCTCGATCGTACGGGGCAGGGATGTGCTGGAACTGGGGTCAGGGGCGGGGATCACGGCGGCGGTGGCGCTGAAGGCGGGGGCGAACCTGCTGGCCACGGATTACGCGGCGGAGTCGCTGCTGCTGACCCGGATCACCGCCCTGCGACATGCGGGTGACGAGCCGGAGACGATGCGGATCAACTGGCGCGAGCCAGATGCCGCGCTGCTGGGTGGTCATCCCGAGGGCTACCCGGTGGTGCTGGCGGCGGACGTGCTCTACGAGCGGCGGGACATCGACCCGCTGCTGGAGTTGTTCGACCGGATCGTGGCGCCGGACGGCGTGTTGTGGCTGGCGGAACCGGGGCGTCCCCCGGCTTCGATCTTTCTCGAATCGGCCAGCCGGGCCGGGTGGTCGTTTACGACTACAACGTGGTCTGGGCCATGGCCCGATCCGAATGACGCGGACGTTGTCGCACGCGTGCACCAGTTGCGGCGGAAATCGAACGCCCCGAAGCCTTGACAAGCGGATCAAAACAATCGAAAACAGACATGCACATCATAAAGCGCCGTGATCTGTGCGCAATCAACACCACCGATGGCCGACGCCAATGCGCGTTGACTGGTCGTAGGGCGCTTCTGAGTCGCCATATCCGGAGGTGCCGGAGTGGGGTGACACTGTAATCGGTGAAGGAGTGGCGGATGTCTCGCGTAATTTTCGATAACGTGTCCAAGCTGTACAGCGGCGGTGGACAGGCGGCGGTTTCCAACCTCAGTCTCGAGATCGAGGACGAAGAGTTCCTGGTTCTCGTTGGTCCTTCGGGTTGTGGCAAGTCCACGGCCATGCGGATGGTTGCTGGCCTGGAAGAGATTTCCGAAGGGCGCATCATCATCGGTGACCGGGTGGTCAATGACCTCCCGCCGAAAGACCGAAACGTGGCCATGGTGTTCCAGTCCTACGCGCTGTACCCACACATGAGCGTGCGAGACAACCTGGCGTATCCGCTGAAGCTCCGCAAGGTGCCGAAGGCGGAGCGCGAGCAGCGGGTGCGTGAAGCAGCCCGTATCCTGGATATCGAACAGTACCTCGACCGCAAGCCGAAGGCACTCTCTGGCGGTCAGCGCCAGCGTGTCGCGCTCGGTCGCGCGATCGTTCGCAACGCGGACCTCTTCCTCATGGACGAGCCGCTCTCCAACCTCGACGCCAAGCTCCGCGTGCAGACACGCGCCGAGCTGGTGAAGCTGCACGACCGGGTCAAGACGACCACCATCTACGTGACCCACGACCAGACCGAGGCCATGACGATGGGCGACCGCATCGCGGTGCTCAGCCTTGGCGTCCTGCAGCAGCTCGATACCCCGCAGAACCTGTACGACAATCCGGCCAACAAGTTCGTGGCTGGTTTCATCGGTTCGCCATCGATGAACTTCATCGACGTGACGATCGAGTCGAACGACGGCAAGCTTTGGGCGGTGACGCCGGGCTTCAAGATGGTTGTTCCCGAGAACGCGGCCAAGGGTCTCTCCAACTACGTCGGCAAGACGGTGGCGATGGGTATTCGGCCCGAGCACCTGATCGAGAAGTCGAAGATCCCAGGCGGCGCGCCGGAAGGTTCGCTGATTCCGGTGACCGTCGACGTGGTCGAGCTTCTCGGTAACGAGATCTTCGTCTACCTGACCAACCGCGGCGCTACCCTGACGGCCCGCATGCCGCCAGATATCCACCTGGAGCGCGGCCAGAATATCGAGGTCGCGACAGATTCCGAGCGGCTGCACTTCTTCGATCCGCAGACGGACGCGGCCATCCGCTAGGTCCTGTCACCAGATCGACGGACGAGAGACGGGAGGAGCCACGAAGGCCCCTCCCGTTTTCGTTCGACAGACATCTTCCGCGGATATCCCGGGCCGACACAGCCGCGGGAACCCTCGCCGGTGAGGGGAGGCACGAATTCGGCGGCGGAATCGACCCCAACGAGAGCCGATGGATCAAGTCAGCGGCTCCCGCGGGGCCGGGCTCACCATGCGAGCGGCGTGAGCGTTGGCCGGTCGAGCCGGAGCGGCGCGAGGGCATCTGGAGTCCCGCCGGTGGTAACTGCTTTCGCCAGGAGTTGGCCGATGCGCGGCCCGTAGGTCATGCCGTGGCCGTTGAAGCCGCCCGCCATCCAGGCGCCGGCGAGGCCGGGCGCGGCGTCCACGATGGGCAGCCGATCGGACGTGAACGCCATGAGTCCGGCCCAACGGCGGGCGACCTTGAGCGAGGTCAGTTCCGGGAACAGGCTGGGGAGGATTTCCTCGATCCTGGAGGTCACGTCCCCGGTGGGGACCATGTCGCGAACGCCCATGTCGCCGTTCGGAGCGCTGGCGCGATGCCCGCCAATCACGATGCTGCCATCCAGCGTCTGCTGCCAATACTCGCCGGTGGGCGTGATGTCCGTGCCAACGGCGGTGGTGAACACGCGTGGCGACGGCTCGTAGGCGAGGATTTGGCCCCGGGTCGGCACGATCAGGCCGCCCAGTTCGGGAACCAGCGTGTCGCTCCAGGCATTGAGCGCCAGGACAACCCGGCCCGCTTCGATGGCTCCGCTCGTCGTCTCGACGCGGGTCGTGCCATTTTGCGAGGCGAGTGCGGTGACGGTCGCCCGCGCGAGCCGGGCGCCGTGGCGTTCGGCGGCGCGGGCGATCCCCGCCAGGTAGCGGGAGGAGTGGAGGAGACCATCGCCTGGGGCGTAACTTGCGCCAACGATGTGGTCCGCCAGTGGGGTGGAGATCAGGTCTCGCAGTTGCTGGCGATCGAGGACCTCGATGCTGAATCCATCCTCCGCGAGTACGCTCTGGGATGCCCTGGTGGCTTCCTGCGACTCCTCGTTGAGATCGAGGCCAAGCGTGCCGTTGCGCCGGAGATCGCAGTCGATGCCTTCTTCCGCGACGACCTCGAAGGCAAGCTCCTGGCCGTCAAGGGTGAGTCGATGGAGGTTGCGGGCATGTTCCCGGCCGACCGTTTCCACCAGCTTCGGATAGCCAAGAGCCGTGCCTCCGACGAGGAACCCGCCGTTGCGGCCGGTCGCGCCCCAGCCAATGGCGGTGCGTTCGAGCAGGGTGACGGAAGCGCCATCGCGAGCCAGCCAGTAAGCGGTCCAGCAGCCGAGCAGTCCCCCGCCAATCACGACGATGTCGCTGGTTTGGGGGAGGACGGCGGAAGGCACGAGCGGGTCGGTCGTGGCGTGCCAGTACGAGAGCGAATCGGTGGCGGGATCGATCGAAACCTGGGCCATGTGTCCTCCAGCATGCATGCGACGAGCCATTTGCCTCATCGTACGTTGTTTGATGTGGAGTGTGCGTCGTTTCCGGGGCCGGGGGCCGGGAAATGATCGACGGGTTCGGGATTCACGGCGGGACTCGGTTGTTGCAAGTGAAGCCGGATGGTCGGGTAGAGACCATCCGGCTTCGCCTGCGCCTTCCACTTTCCTGTGGCCATGAAGCAGGATGTCCCGAAGGACGATCCGGGCTTCTGGCCGGCGCCCATATCCGCCAGGGCATGCTCCCCTGTCCCCGGCGGCGTGCTCGTGGAGTGTACGTACATTCCACTCATCGAAGGATACGCGACGGCGTTCGCATTGTGTAGATGTTCCTGAAAGTCAGCGAGATTCCGCGTGTGCCACCGGCTCCGGGTGCGAATCCGGGGTACAGCGGACGTCTCCCGCAGACCGTTCGCAGGCAGAGACAACCATACGGCCCGCGATGGCGAGCCCGCGATTAAGCACGGAGTGTACGTACTGGAAGCTGATTTTGTCTCGCGTTGATACGCTTAATCCGTAATTTTACGGGTTACAGCATGAGGCCGGCCCCATACACTTGTGAACAGGTCAAGGAACTGACCTCTCCGCCGACGGGCGGGCGGGAACGTTTCGAGATCGACCATCCAGTGGTTGGAGAACCTTGCTTACCCCATCCAGTCACTGTTGAAGCCGAGTGGTTTGACTGCCCCAGCCTGTCATCCACTCGGTTTCCTCGTTAACTCGGTTCGACCCAATTCAGGTTGGCGGTATTGCCTGACCTGAGGCTTGATCTCGCGCGGTCCTGGTGGGCAGCCGCACGCTCGCCTTTGGCTCACTGGGATAGTCCCCGCGGAAACGCGCCGGGTTGAAGGACTCCTGTACTTGCCGAAGTGGCCCGATCCTACGACACTGACCGTCGTACGATCCTGGCCGCCTGGCAATGAAAGGACACCTCCGCTCGTGACTGACGCAACCCCGCTTACCGATCGACCCATCCGATGGGGAATTATTGGCACCGGCAACATCGCCCACCATTTCGCCAACGGTCTCAAGGTTGTGCCAGACGCCGATCTGACCGCGGTGGGCTCCCGGACCATCGAGAAGGCCAATACTTTCGGCGATGAGTTCGATGTGCCGCGCCGGTACGGTTCCTACGCCGAACTGGCGGCGGACCCTGATGTGGACGTCATCTATGTCTCCACGCCACACCAGGATCACAAGGCCAGCACGCTGCTCTGCCTCGAGGCGGGCAAGCCAGTGCTGTGCGAGAAGCCGTTCGCCATCAATGTTGGCGAAGCGCGGGAGATGGTCGATTCCGCGCGGTCGAAGGGTCTCTTCCTGATGGAGGCGATGTGGACCCGCTTCCGGCCGACCATGGTGAAGGTGCGCGAGCTGATCGACGGCGGCGACCTCGGCGAGGTGCGGTTCCTCAGCGCGAATATCGGCTGGAAGTCGCGATTCGATCCCGTGTTCCGGCTCTACAATCCCGACCTCGGCGGTGGCGCGTTGCTCGATGGCGGTGTGTACCCGGTGTCCTTCGCCTCGATGGTGCTCGGCACGCCCAGCACCATCGCCAGCGCGGTCACGCTCGGTGAAACCGGGGTCGACGAGCAGGAGGCGATTGCCCTGGCGTATCCCTCCGGGGCGGTGGCATCGCTGGGCGTGACGATCCAGGCCAGCCCGATCAGCATCGGGTTGATCCTCGGCACGGAGGGCAGGATCGAGATCCATCACGACTGGCACCGGCCGGAAGGCCTCACCTTCACGCCGTACGGCGGGGAGTCACAGCGGTTCGACTATCCGCAGACCGAAGGCAACGGCTACCAGTACGAGGCAATCGAGGTTGCGCGCTGCCTGCGCGAAGGGCTGCCGGAGAGCCCGGTGATGACGCTCGACGAAACCCTCTCGATCATGGAGACGATGGACACGCTGCGGGCCCAATGGGGCGTTCGCTATCCGATGGAGTCCTGAACCGCCTCACCGTTTCGCGTATCTCGAACAAGGAGCGATGTTTCAGATGGCTATGAAGTACGGAACTGTCGCCGGGGTGGGGAAGCCCGTTTCCCGCCTGGTGCAGGGAACCGTTCCTCTCACGGAAGATGACGTGCCGGGCGGTTTCGCCCTGCTCGATGCCGTCTACGAGCACGGCTGCAGAACCTTCGATACCGCCCACGGCTACGGCGGTGGCGCCTGCGAGCGCGTGCTTGGCGCCTGGTACAACGACCGGGGCGTGCGCGACGAAATCGTGGTGCTTGGCAAGGGCGCGCATCCGTACAACGGACGCGAGCGGGTGACACCGGAGGACATCACCTCCGACCTGCACGAATCGCTGGAGCGGCAGGGGACGGATTTCATCGATATCTACGTGCTGCACCGCGATAATCCGAAACTGCCGGTTGGCCCGATCGTGGAGGTCCTGAACGAGCACAAGAAGGCGGGCAAGATCGGCGTGTTCGGTGGGTCCAACTGGAGCGCCAGCCGGGTCGCCGAGGCCAACGCCTACGCCGCCGAGCACGATCTCGATCCGTTCACGGTGTCCAGCCCGAACTACAGTCTCGCGCCGCAGGTCAAGCCGCCCTGGGAGGGTTGCCTCAGCATATCCGGCCCGGCTGGCGCCTCCGAGCGCGAATGGTATGTGGAACAGGGGATCCCCATCTTCCCGTGGTCCAGCCTCGCGGGTGGGTTCTTTTCAGGCCGGTTCCGGCGCGACAACCTCGATACCTTCGACTCCTATCTCGACAAGCTCTGCGTGGAGAGTTACTGCGTGGAGGACAACTTCCGGCGGCTCGACCGCGTGGAGGAGCTTGGCGGGCGGTACGGCCTCTCGATTCCGCAGGTGGCGATGGCGTTCATCATGAGCCAACCGATCGATGTGTTCGCGCTGGTCGGCTGCCGCACCGGCGATGAGTTCGCGAACAACGCGGACGTGCTGGGCCGGGAACTGAGCGCGGCGGAACTCGCCTGGCTCGATCTCCAGTCCGACGAACGGCCCTGGTAGGCACGGCGGGATGAGCGCACGGATCGTCGTCATTGGCGGTGGGGTGATAGGGGCGGCGCTTACCTGGCGATTGGCCCAGGCGGGCGCCCGGGTGACGCTGGTGGAGGCGAACGCGCTCGCCAGCGGCACATCCTCGACCTCGTTCGCCTGGCTGAACTCAAACAACAAGCCGCCACTGGAGTATCACCGGCTCAACCATGCCGGGTTGCTGGAACACGCGGCATTACGCGACGAATTCGGCGACGCGCCGTGGCTGCACCAGATTGGGAACGTCACCTGGGAGCAGCCCGCGCTCCAGGGCGCCAGCGAGCCGGATGTGCCGATCACGGGTGAGCCGTTGGCCGCGAAGATCGAACGCCTGCGAGGGTGGGAGTATCCGGTCGACGTGTTCGACCGGCAGGATGCCGTGTCACGGTTCCCGGAACTGGCGCTGCCGGAAGACGTCAACCGCTTCGCCCACTTTCCGGACGAGGGGTATGCGGATGTGCCATTGCTGGTGGCGTCGCTTGTGAACGCCGCCGTGACTCTTGGCGCGCGGGTGATCGATCACGACCCGGTTGCCAGCCTTGCGGTGGAGCCCGGGCGCGTCAGCGGAGTGTCGACTCGTGGTGGGGAGTCGATTCCCGCGGATGTGGTGGTGACCGCGGCCGGCCGGTGGAGCGAACAGGTGCTGGCGCTGGCCGGGATCAGCCTGCCGATGGCGCCGACGCTCGGTCTGCTGGCCGTGACCTCGCCGGCGGCGTGCTCGCTGCGGTCGCTGGTGCATTCGCCAGGCGTGAACCTGCGGCCGGATGGCGGATCGCGGTACCTGCTGGCCAGTTACGATGTGGACAATCGACTGACGGAGGAGGATACGGCGGAAACGCGGGCGGCGATGGCGGAGGAGATCCTCCAGCGGGCGAAAGTCCTCGTGCCCGCGTTGCGCGACAGCCGTGTGGAGTCGATCCGGCTGGGCATCCGATCGATTCCGGCGGATGGATTTCCGGTGGTTGGTCCGGTGCCCGGTGTCGAGGGACTATATACGGTGGCGACCCACAGCGGCGTGACGATGGGACCGCTGCTCGGACGGCTGGCCGCCGCCGAGATCGTTAACGGCGAGGTCGACGATCGGCTGTTGCCGTTCCGCGCGGAGCGGTTGGCGGGGCCTTTGACCGCTGGATAGTTCACCGCGCCGATATCAAGCCATCTTCTTCATGACTCGCTCCGCTCAGGGTGACGACATATTGTGTTATGCCGGGGCTATACGCTGGAGTGGTTCGTCGAAGGACGGGCGGGTCCCTGACCCTCGGCTTCCGTTGAACTGGCTATCAGTACGAGATCAGGGCATGGACCGGGTAGCCGCCCGTGTGTTCGCGGCCATGGAGTTCGGTCAGTTCCGCCAGCACCGCGATTCCGGCGATCTCCCCACCGAGTCGCTCGACCAGCTTGATCGTGGCCTCCAGCGTGCCGCCGGTCGCCAGCAAGTCATCGACGATGATCACGCGTTCGCCCTTGTTGATGGCGTCGGTGTGGATCTGAAGCTCGTTGGCGCCGTATTCCAGGGCGTATTCCTCGCTGAGCGTGTCGCTTGGCAGCTTGCCTGGCTTCCTCACCGGCACGACCCCCGCGCCGAGGGCGTAAGCGATTGGAGTGCCGAAGATGAACCCGCGGCTCTCGATGATGACTACCTTGTCGATGTTCGAATACGGCTTCATCATCGCGTCGATCGTGGCGCGGAATGCCTTTCCATCGGCGAGCAGGGTGGTGATGTCGCGGAACAGGATGCCTGGAATCGGGAAGTCCGGTACGTCGCGGATGTGGGCTCTCAGATAGTCGCTGACGGATTGAGTGTCGGTCACGTGGCGTTCCTGGGGGGCGATCAGGTGGCAGGGACGCCGCCTGGCGCCCCGGAGAGTGTACCGGGAATTCCCGTTGGCCGAGAACGGCGAAGCCGCCCCCGGCGGGGACGGCTCCGTTGTGATGGTGACGCTGGCGGGCTCAGATGTAGGCGAGGAACTGTTTGGCGACCCAGCCTTCGAGACCGGATGTGAACTGGACGTTGACCCAGACGTAGCCGTTCGCTTCCTGGGGCATCTTCGTGGTGATGTACCCCTTGCGGCCAGTCTGCGCCGTGCCGACGACGGCGCCCGACAGGCCGGGATCGCGCCGGACGTTGAGTGGGCCATCGGCGACCTGCACCATGGGCCGGTCCGTTCCGCCGCCGGCGGCGAGGACGGCGGTCGCCATCCACCCCTGGACATCGCCGAAGTTGATCTTGTACCAGGTGTAGCCGCCGTCCCGCCGCGGGCCGTCGACCACCGTTCCGGAGAGCCCGTTGTTCAGGACCCGGGTGACGCTGCCATTCGGCGATGATCGGAGGTTCGCGCGGCCGCCGGCGGCATCGACATGGACCGTGGCGCCGATCGCGAATGGCCCGCCGCCGCCAGGTGGGTCGATGGGCGAGAGAAACTGGGATGCGACGTAGCCGACCGAGCCTGAACTGATGACCTTGATCTTCGTCCAGTCATAGCCATTGGCTGAGCCGCCGGGTTCGAGGTAACGAACTTCGGTTCCAGACGAGAGCGAGCCGATGACGTTCGATCCCGTTCCAGGCGCGGAACGCAACCGGACGCCGCTGGCGTTGATCTTGCGCACATCGGTGGACGTGGCGCCAGCGGGTAAAGAGAAGGATGGCAGGGCCACGAGCATTGCGGCTCCGGCCGATCCGGCGAGAAAACGACGACGTGAAAAAACCTGACGAGAACCCATGGGGCAACCCCTTGTGTATTGGGCACTCGCGGCTGACAAACCCCAGCTCCGCAGGCTCGCGGGTGCGAAACGATGATGTATGTCCCTTCCCACTCATTACAACGCTAGGTCCCAGGGAAACGTGTCACCGGTTCGCGGGAAATATTCGTGTGGTCCTGGCCCAGTGGCTTCGATTAATCACGAACGCTCCCAATAATCCGTGCTCGCGTATGCTTCACTGCCTTGACAATGGACACGCCTCAACAGCAGCGGACACACACAGACTGGACTCCCGCCAGGATAACTGGAACAATGGGTTTTTCTCTGCGATTAAGGTGGTCATCATGGGCCCGGTTTGCTTCGATTGGTACACTCTGCGGCGCGCTTGCTCCTCACTAACCCCACGCATTGTGGACAGCCGAAGGCTGGTTCGGCCCTCCCATGCCTGACCAGCCCCGGGAGGCGTCAAAGGGCTTTTTGGCGCGTATCCTGCCAGTTCTCGAATGGGGGCCGCGGTACGACCGTGCCTGGCTGCGGTCCGACCTCATTGCCGGACTGACCGTTGCCGCGCTGGTGGTGCCGAAGAGTTTGGGGTACGCCGGGATCGCGAACGTGCCGATCCAGCACGGCCTGTACGCCGCGGCCGCCGGTGCAATCCTCTATGCATTGTTTGGCACGTCGCGGCAGATAGCCACCAACCCGAGTTCGAGTCTCGCGGCGG
>CAZUPA010000002.1:87863-99383 GCA_964622205.1 uncultured Sphaerobacteraceae bacterium | reverse complement strand
AAGGAGTCCGGGAAGTCGCAAGCATGGCGAGACGGAAGAGGCACGCTCAGACGCGCCTTTTCGCCGGGCGGAGATGCTACTGGAAGCGCGTCACTCCACCCGACACCACCATCCGGTAATGCGGTGTTCGACATGCGGCTCGATTCCGAAACGGTTGACACGGTCGGTCTGCTGGCGGGAGGCCCGTACAGCGGCCAGTGGTCGCCCGCGAGCCATGCGTCCTGTCCTCGACGGGACGGACCTATCAGGCTGAACCTTGCTGCCGTGGAAAGTGAATGTCCAGGCTCGGTCTAGCTGGCGAAGCGCTTCATTTCCTGCGTTTTGGCGATTCGGGTTACCTGGCGCACCCAGGCGCTCAGGATCGGCACCAGGATCGCCAATCCCACCGTGGTGACCACCACGGTGGCGAAGAGGATCTTGGCCGTTGTCCCAGCGCCAGTCGGAAAAATCGATGTCGTGCGGAACATCGTTAGGAGGACGAATTCGAGTCCGATAGCCGCCGGGACGACGAACGCCGCCAATCGTCCAGGAAGGAATGAAGAGATGACCGACAGGGCGGCGCTCACCGCGAAGACGGCAACCGCCAACTTCAGGGCGCTTGAGAGGGAAACCAGATCGGACTGTCCGGCCAGCAACGGCACCATAAGTGCCGTTGGCATGAACAGGATTCCCGCATACTCGGGATCTTCCTGGGACAGGACCGCACATGTCCCCGCCAACAGAATGAGGATCAGGATGACGGCGGCCGTCGCGAGCGCCGGCGCCAGCATCGTGCCGTTGCCCCCATCGACGAATGGAACCCGAATGACACTCTGGCGAATGACCAGCACCGGAAAGACCATCGCGATCGTGGCGATGTTGACCAGCGCCGCGCGTCGCCATGGCAAGTGGGCGGCGCTATTGGCGACCATCGCCAGGATTACCGTCGGTATGAACAATCCCGCCGCCCATACTGGAAGCCCAAGTGGGGTGAACATGCCCAGGAGTAGCACGCCAACCGACGAGACGGCCATGAGCAGGTTGGGAAACGCCTGTTCCAGCATGAGTCCGGGTGAGGGGAACACTGGCATTGACGGCACGGAGGGCCGCCAGGATCGGGCAACCCCTGGCGTCACGAATTCCTCGCGCGACTGGACCGCGGTAATGACGTCGTGCCGGGGCGCGTACGCGTGCGTCCGCACCGTGCGGTCCTGCTCACGACGGCGCGTCCTGGGCGGCGAATCAGATGTCCGCTTCCTGGGGACGGGAACGTTCGCATACAAATCTGTATCGTCGCCGAACAGATCGACCGGTAGGTCCGGAAGCGAATGCCGGGCGCCGGGGGCCGCGGTGCTGCGAGATGCCATGATCGGGTCTATTCACTCCTCAGGAGGGCAATAGCGAGTCGATGGACACGGTTGTCCTCTCCCGCTTTCGGAAGGACCCAATGCCAACAATGCCACACAACTCTAGCATGTTCAGTGTGGATTCAAACCCTGCGCCGATCGTATCGGGAACGTGGGAATCGCTCCCAACCGTGATAAGTGTGCCGCCCATCTGAACGTACAGGTCGACGATCTGGCCGGCTGGCATGCTCGTTTTCGGGGCCTGCCGCATTCCCGAGGTATTGATCTCAAACGACATCCCCGCGTCGATGATCGCCCGCAGAGCCGCGCGGAGCTCCGATTCGCAGGAGAGAGGATCGTAGGGAAGCGACTCGACTGGCCGGTACCGCTTGGGGAGATCGATGTGCCCGATCGTGTCGAACCAACCGGTCTCGGCGGCGGCCTGAATCTGGTTGAGGTATGGCTTCATGACATCGTCGATACCGCGGGTCGAGAAATACTCGGGAAAAATGATCTCGCCCGCTTCTCCGTAATGCACCGAGCCGATTACGAAGTCGAACTCGTGCCGGCCAAGGAAGTCCTCCACTTCACCCGCGATCCGGGTGTTGAAGTCGACTTCGGCGCCCGCGAGAATCGTCAACCGGTCTCCATACCTGTGCCGGGCCGCCTCAAGGTCCTTCATGTATGTGGCGTAGTTGAAGTACCCATGGCTCATGTCGGCTGGCTCGTGCTCGATGTGATCGGTGAACGCGATTTCCGTGATACCCGCGCGAATCGCCGCCTGACACGAATCCTGGATCGGCGTCGAGCAGTCGGCTGATTGCGTGGTATGGACGTGATAGTCAAACATCGGTGAGGATTACCCCTGAATGCTGGTTGTTGGCGCGGGCTGCGTTGCCCGGCAGGTACCGTCGCTCATGATAACGGTATCCACACCGTGAGGATACGCTGAACCTTGAGTTCCTGGCTCGATTCCATTGGCATCGACGGCACGTTGCTGCTGGTCAATCTGATCTTCGCTCTCGTGATCCTCGTGGTAGCACGGTTCACAAGCCGACGCGTGCGCCGCTATGTCGTTGCCACGTTGTCCGAGCAGTCGTTCGGTCGTAACGGCGCGATTCTGGTGGGGCGCCTGTCCTCGATTTTCGTCTACATGTGCGCGACGATCGCCATACTCGTCAAGTGGGGCGTCAGTTCCGCGGGCATCCTGGCTTTTCTCGGAGCGTTTTCGGTGGCGCTTGGTTTGTCGCTTCAGGATGTGTTTCGAAACTTCTTCTCCGGTATTTTTCTCCTGATGGAACGGCCCTTTCGCGTCGGCGATCATATAAAGATCCGGGACGTGGAAGGAGAGGTGCAGGGTATCGACGTGCGAACGACGATCGTGAAGGTGGCGAATGGATCGACCGTGCTGTTGCCCAACTCGATCGTGCTGACAGATATCCTCACTCGCCGATCGCACCTGGGGGTGCAACGTTTGGACTTCAAGATCACCGCGGAAAAAGGCGGTACGCTGGAAGTGGAGCGTTGGGTCCACGAAACCCTCGATGGACTCGACTTCATCAAGAAACCAGTCGCCGCGCCAACGGTTCGAACGTCCGGCAAGAGTGGGACCGTCCTTGAGTTGTCGATCCTGGTGGATGATGGACCGGAGAACGTTCAGCGTGCCGTCGACGCGCTGATGTCGGGCGAGGGATCAATGGAAGTAGAGCGCACATGACGAGCCAGGGCATTCGCCTGGGCATTCTCGGTGGGACTTTCAGTCCCATTCACATCGGGCACATGATCATGGCGGAGAATGCGCTGGGCGATCTGCGCCTCGACCGAGTCCTGTTCATGCCCGCGGGACGTCCCCCTCACAAGGAAACAGGTGAGCCAGTTTCTCCCGATCAGCGCCTGGCGATGGTGGACGCGGCGATTGCCGGTCGGCCGGGATTTTCGTCCAGCCGGCTGGACATCGACCATGGCGAGCTGTCCTATACCTGGCGATTGCTCGAACGGCTCGGCGATTGTTTCCCAGTGGCGGATCTGTGGTTTATCGTTGGCGGCGACTCGCTCCGCGACTTCGCGACCTGGGCGCGGCCCGATCGGGTCCTGGAACTGGCGCGGCTGGCGGTGATCGAGCGGCCCGGTTTTCCCGTGGACGACCACGCCCTCGACGCGCTCACCGGCATGCGGAGTCGTGTCGATATCGTGCGCGCGCCACTCTGCGATATTTCATCCACTGACCTGCGCGAGCGAATGGAGCGTGGCCGCTCCATTCGCTATCTCGTGCCCGAGCCGGTGCGACTCCATATCGAAGCGAATGGCCTCTATGTGTGAGACGAGGGGCGGCATCGTCAACGCGACAACCATGCGCACATTCCCGTTGGATGATGGCGGACTGACGATTCCCGCTATACTTCCATGCCGTTTCAGACGGACCGGATCGAACACCCCCACCCATGGAGCGCTCTAGTGCGGCCAGCCAACCTGCGAATGCTTGCCCTGATTGTCCTGATCACCCTGGTGTCGACCTGGATCGCGCTCCCGGAAAACGTCCTCGATGTCGGTGGATTCAAGGCCAATCATCCCATCCGGGAAGGGCTCGATCTTCAGGGCGGCCTGCAGGTGACGCTGGAGGCACGCCCACCCGGTGGCGGAGGCGTCGATAGCGCCACGCTCGAGGGCACGCGGGACACCCTGGAGCGCCGGGTTAACGGGCTGGGCGTCACCGAACCACTCATCCAGACCCGTGGCGACAACCAGATCGTCGTCGAATTGCCGGGAGTGGTCGATCCCGAACAGGCGGTCGAGGTTCTCAAGGAGACCGCGCTGCTGGAGATCATTTACGCCGATGGCCAGGCATTGCCCGCCGGCACGATCGTCCAGACATCGCTGGGCGAGGTTTCGAGCACGACCGCCACAAACGGAACTCCGGACTCCGCGACTCCTGGCGATTCGCCCACACCTCCAGCGGATGGGCCAATCTATCAAACCATCGTTAGCGGAACCGATCTCAGCGACGCCTACGTCTCCCGCGACCCAACCACCGGCCAGCCGTTGGTGACATTCGAACTTCGGGGCGATGCCCAGGAGACGTTCTACCAGTTCACCCGCGACCATATTGGCCAGCCGATGTCGATCGTCATCGACAAGGAAGTCATTTCGTCGCCTCGAATCCAGAGCGCCATTTCCGGGACAGGTTCGATCGACGGCGTCTCGGCGACGGAAGCGCAAAACCTCGCCACCCAACTCAAGGCCGGGGCGCTTGGCGTGCCGCTCGAAGTCGTGTCGAGCCGTACCGTCGGACCATCGCTTGGCGCGGACTCGCTCGATCGTAGTCTGGTGGCGGGTGTCGTGGGCCTGGCTGTTGTCGCCCTCTTCATGATCCTCTACTACAGGCTCCCAGGCGTGCTGTCGGTCATTGCCCTCATGATCTATACCTCCATCACCCTCGCGGCCTACAAGTTGATACCGGTGACACTCACGTTACCCGGCATCGCGGGTTTCATCCTGTCTATCGGCATGGCTGTCGATGCCAACGTGCTCATTTTCTCCAGAATGAAGGAAGAACTGCGATCCGGGCGCGAACTCGAACCGGCGATCGAGGCGGGATTCGATCACGCCTGGCCGTCGATCCGGGACTCCAATATCTCGACCATGATTACCTGCGCCATTCTCTACTGGTTTGGCCAGTTCACCGGCGCAACGATCATTACCGGATTCGCGCTCACGCTGTTCGTTGGTGTCGCGGTCAGTCTTTTCTCGGCGATCACCGTGACCCGAACCCTGCTCCGGATCCTCAGTGACCTGGGGATCATCAAGAGTGGCTGGCTCCTGGGTCTCGGCCGGCACGACCTCGATAGCCTTTCCACCGAGCCGTCGCCAGCGGCTCACGCCTGATAGAGCGAACACGCGGCCACCGCGGGAGCAACCTTTCATGGAACACCTGGCTGGAAAACGAAACCTTTGGTTCGCGATATCGGGGGCGATGCTGATTCCATGCATCCTCGCGCTCCTGGTCTGGGGACTCCAGTTCGGAATCGACTTCACGGGCGGATCCGCGTGGGAGGTACAGTATTCGACCGGCGTGAGTACGGAAGCCATCGCGGCGGTCCTGGCCGAGCAAGGCCGGCCCGAAGTGACGGTGCAGCAGGTGGGAGACGCGGACGAGCACCGATACCTTATCCGGTTGAAGGAACTCCAGGAAGGATCGCCCGAGAAGGCCCAACTGACCGAATCGCTCGCAAGCCTTGGGCAACTCGTGCCGGAGGGAGAAGCGCTCGAAACCGTTGGCGCCTCGGTTGGAGCATCGATTCGCAACCGGTCGGTATTCGCCGTGCTGGCCGCATCGGTGGGCATCCTTCTCTATATCGCCTACGCGTTCCGGAACACGCAGAGCCCGCTCCTGTATGGAACCTGCGCCATTGCCGCCATGTTGCACGACGCGCTGATCGTTCTGGGGATCTTCTCGATCCTCGGCCGGTTCTGGGAGGTGGAAGTGGACGCGCTGTTCATTACCGCGCTCTTGACCATCATTGGCTTTTCCGTGCATGACACCATCGTGGTGTTCGACCGGATTCGCGAGAACCTGGGCGTCTCGCCCACCGAGGAATTCGAAAGCATCGTGAATTACTCGATCGCGCAGACGGTTGTCCGGTCGATCAACACGTCCCTGACCGTTGTCATTACCTTGCTGGCGCTGCTGCTTTTCGGTGGCTCAACCACCAGGGAGTTTGTGCTCGCGTTGCTCATTGGCATAGTGGTGGGAACGTATTCCTCCATCTTCAATGCCAGCCAATTGCTAGTGTCGTGGGAGTATGGTGAGCTCCAGCGTTTCGTGCGTCGAATCACGACTTTCGGGCGCTCAACCAACGCTGAATCCGTCCCCTCCTGACCGGGAAACTGGCTCTCGCAAACTGGACCAATATACGTTGATTCATCCGCCATGCCTCATGGTAGGATTACGAATCACGCCACACTGCAATGCGCGCGTGGCACCGTGGAAGTGCTGTTGGGGAGCGGTACCAGGTGCCCAGCAGTACCCTGTCGCGTCGTGAGTCAGCTGGTATCGAGTGGGGATGGGAGATCGAGTTGGATCGAATCATCGTATACGCGCTTCCGGTCATCGTTTTCGGGTTGATGGCCGTGGGCTTCGCACTGTATCTCGCCAGGGATGTTCTTTCCAAAGACCAGGGTACTCCTGGGATGCAGGACATCTCGAATCGTATTTTCGAAGGAGCGATTGCTTACCTCAACAGGCAGTACAGAACGATCTTCTCCCTCGCGATCGTGGTCGCCATTCTCATGGGCGTCCTGGTCGCGATTTTTGAGACCAGCCACAATACCGAACGTGGTGTCATTACCTCTCTCTCGTTCCTGGCGGGCGCATTGCTTTCCGGGCTGTCCGGATTCATCGGTATGTACGTCGCGGTGAAGAGCAATGTCCGGACCGCGGCGGCGGCCCAGAATGGCATTGGCCCGGCGCTGATCGTGGCGCTCCGTGGTGGGGCGGTCTCCGGCTTCCTGGTCATGGCGCTTGGCCTGCTGGGCGTGCTGGCGGTGTACGGCGTCGTATACCAGTTCGCCGAAGGCGAATTCGCCAAGGTCGTGGAGACTCCGTTCTGGATCGTCGGCTTCGCCTTCGGCGCCAGCTTCGTGGCCCTCTTCGCCCAGCTAGGCGGCGGAATCTACACCAAGGCGGCGGATGTCGGTGCTGACCTTGTCGGCAAGATCGAGGCCGGAATTCCGGAAGATGACCCCCGCAATCCCGCCGTGATCGCTGACCTCGTTGGTGACAACGTGGGTGACTGCGCCGGACGCGGTGCGGATATCTTCGAGTCCTCCACCGCCGAGGTGATCGGCACGATGATCCTCGGCGTCGCGCTCTATCACGCGTCGGATCAGAACATCGCCTGGATCTTCTTCCCGCTCGTGGTTGGCGCGTTCGGTCTCCTCGCCTCGATGCTGGGTGTGATGTTCGTCCGGCCGACTGGCGAGATCAAGGACCCGATGGGCGAGCTGAACAAGGGGTTCTACGTCAGCGCGGGACTCTCGGCGATCTTCCTCACCGTGATCTGCCTCGTGATGCTACCCGAGGGCGGATGGCGCTTCGCGCTTTGCGGCTGGATCGGAATCCTCACGTCGTTTGCGTTCGTCTACATCACCCAGTACTACACGGCGGGATCGTGGCGACCGGTGCGCGACATCGCCGAGGCGTCCAAGACAGGTCCGGCGACAAACATCATCTCCGGTATCTCGGTCGGGTTTGAAACGACCGGGCTGCCCGCCATCACCATCAGCGCCGCCATTCTCTCCTCCTACTGGCTGGGCGAGAATGTTGACGCGTTTTCTGGCGCCGCCGCGGTCTCCAGCGGAATCTTCGGTACCGCGGTCGCAACCATGGGCATGCTCATGACGGCGGCGTACATTCTCGCGATGGATACGTTCGGACCGATTACCGACAATGCTGGCGGCATTGTCGAGATGAGTGACGCACCTGAATCCGTTCGCGAGGTTACCGACGAACTGGATTCGGTTGGCAACACCACCAAGGCGCTGACGAAGGGCTACGCGGTAGGTTCCGCGGCGCTCGCGGCCTTCCTGTTGTTCTCGGCATTCCTCGACGAGATCCAGCGCTTCTCGGATGAGACCATCAGCCGCGTGGTGAACCTCGCGGAGCCGAAAGTGTTCGTCGGTGGCCTGATTGGCGCGACCCTTGTGTATGTCTTCTCGTCCTTCGCGATCCGCGCCGTCGGCCGAGCCGCTGGCGACATGATCGAGGAAGTTCGGCGCCAGTTCCGGGAGGACCCGGGCATCATGGCCGGCACCAGCGTTCCCGACTACCGGCGCTGCGTTGACATCTCGGTGCGGAGCGCGCTCCGCGAGATGATTCTCCCCGGCGCGCTGGCGATCGTCGTCCCGATCGTGGTCGGCGTGGTCCTCAAGTGGGAGGCCGCGGCCGGCATGCTCATGGTGGGAACGATCGTTGGCGTGCTCATGGCCCTCGTGCTCAACAATGGCGGTGGCGCCTGGGATAACGCGAAGAAGTACATCGAAGCCGGCTATCTCAAGGATGACGACGGCAACGTGCTTGGCAAGGGCAGCGATGCCCATGCCGCCGCGGTCGTTGGCGACACGGTCGGCGATCCCTGGAAGGACACCGCCGGACCTTCGTTGCACGTGCTCATCAAGTTGCTCGCAACCATAACGCTCGTGCTGTCGCCGCTGTTTGTGTAGCAGGTTCGGCACACTTCGGCATCGACAAAGCGACCACACAGGGCAGGCAGGACGTCTGCCCTGTGTATTTGCGCCCAGCCAACCCAACCCGTGGCATGAGACGACGTACAATATCCCACTGTGACCAGCGCCGCCCGGTTCCCTCCGCGCGATCCACACAGGGGTAGTTTTCGGATGACAGATAGCGTGACCCACCGATCCATTGGCGTCGTGGGCGGTGGATTCGCGGGCCTCACCGCGGCCCTGAGGCTTGCCCAGGCGGGACACCGGGTGATCCTGTGGGAGAAGGGCCGTCTGGGTGGCCAGGCCGCCACCTTCGAAGTCGCGGGCACGCGCCTGGAGGTGTTTTACCATCACCTCTTCCAGAGCGACTCATCGATATCGGCGCTGGCGAAAGAGATTGGCATCGGCGACAAGCTGCTGTGGCTTCCGTCCAATGTTGGGTACTTCGCGGATGGACGCATTTACCCACTCAATGGCGCCCTGGACCTGTTGAAGCTCGGGTTCATCTCCCCGATCGACCGGATTCGGGTGGGTCTCGTGACCGCCTATCTCCAGCGCGTGCGCGATTGGAAGAAGTACGAGAACGAAACCGCCCACGAGTGGCTCCAGCGCGCGCTCGGTAAGCGAGCGTACGACCGAACGTTTGGGGCGCAACTCCGGGCCAAGTTCGGCACGTATTACGATAAGGTCCCGATGGTCTGGTTCTGGGGCAAAATCTGGCTGCGCACCACCTCGCGCCGGTCTCCCCTCGAACAGGAAAAACTTGGCTACTTCGATGGTAGTTTCCAGGTCATGGTCGATGCCCTCGTGCAAGCGTGCGAAGACGCTGGCGTGGACATTCGCCGCGCCGGGCTGATTGGACTGGAACAGCGCGATGAAGATGCCTGGCAAGCCGTCGAGGCCGTTGGAGAGACCGTGCCTGTCGACTCAATTCTGGCGACCGTGCCTTCCGGCGTGTTTCAGAGGCTCGCGCCCCCACTCCCCTCGGATTACGCGGCGAAACTCGACGCGCTGGAATACGAAGCCGCGGTCGTCGCCATTCTCGAACTCGACCAACCACTGTCCGACGTGTACTGGTTGAACGTGGCCGACGATGATCTTCCCTTCACCGGCATCATCGAGCACACGAACTTTATCGATCCTGCTTCATACGGCGGCAGTCGCTTTGTCTATCTCAGCAAGTACATGGAACCCGATCACCCCTATTTCGCCATGTCTGACGACGAGGTGATCGAGGCATATCTGCCTCACCTGACGAAAGTCAACCCGAATTTCGATCGATCGTGGATCCGGAATGCCTGGGTGTTTCGCGAGCGAGCCGCGCAGCCGATCATTCCGATGAACTATTCGGACCAGGTTCCGGAGCATCGGACACCGCTCAAGAACCTGTACCTTGCCAACACAACCCAGATCTATCCAGAGGACCGGGGAACCAATTACAGCGTGCGGCTGGGCGAAGACGTCGCCCGCCTCATGCTCGAAGACTTCGGCTCGTCAGGCCCGGCGCCAGCGCGCTGACCCCTCGTCGACGGCCAGCTCGATCAGTCCGGTTCGCTCCATGTGGGCGAGGTAGGCGGAAATGGTCGGACGAAGCAGGTAATACGCCTGGACATCCGCCACTGGTACATCGAGCTTTCTGAACACGCTGGCGGCGATGTCATCCCCGGTCGCTGGTTCGGCCACGCACTCGAGCATCGCGCCCAAGGCGCGCTCGACAGCCGCCAGATTGGTGTCGGCCAGCGAGTCTATCGAATGCCGGATGTCGCCATGCCCCGGCACGACGTGGGTCGCCGGGACCTCCCTGGCGTCCTCCAGGGAGGCCAGGTGCTCCGTCAACCCGAAGAGATAGGGAATCCTGTACTTATCGATGGCGTACTCTGGAAACACCACGTCGGCGCAAAAGAACACCCCGTCAGCCAGGATGCCAACCTGGTTTGGCGAGTGGCCCGGAAGAGGAATCACGACGATCTCCGTGCCGCGAAAATCCTGCGTCCCATGGCGCAGTACGCCGGTCACGACGCTGGCCTCCGCGAGGAGGAACTTCGTGCGGAGCGCGTCCGCTGGAGATGCCCCGCCAAACAGGAGCGCGGGTTGGAGGATTGGGTGCTCGATCACGGCGGCTTCGATCGCCGGAGCCCAGATTTCGCAACTCGTTCGCTTTTGGACGAATGCGTTCGCGCCGAAATGGTCGGCGTGACCGTGTGTGTTGATGATGGCTACGACCTCGGAGTCAAGTTCCTCACGGATCGCGCGAAGGACCTTGCGAGCGATGGAGTCGTTCAACCCGCTGTCGATCAACGTGACCCGGTTGGCGTCATGCCTGATGACGCCGATGTTGGTGCCGCCAGGAACGTAGCCAGTAATGTCCGTAAGGCCGATATACATGTGCCTGGTATGTCCTTCTGGTGGAGGTGTGGCGCGTCTATACTCTGCGGTGGTGAGGTTGGCGCCGGACTATGGCCTGGGAGCTCTGAAGATGCAGCATATTGTCGCCGTCGAGCAGTTTGAGCGTGAGTATATCGTGTCATTGTTCGAGGAAGCCGATCGCATGCGCTCGATCCGTTCCAGTGACGGGCTGCTCCAGGATCGCATCCTGGCCACGCTTTTCTACGAGCCATCCACCAGGACCAGGCTGAGTTTCGAATCCGCGATGCTGCGTCTTGGGGGCCAGGTGGTCTCGACGGAGAACGCCCGCGAGTTCTCCTCCGCGATCAAGGGCGAGTCTGTCGAAGACACGGTGAGGATTGTTGCCGGATACGCCGACGGGATCGTCATCCGCCACCACGAACAGGGCGCGGCGGCCCGTGCCGCCGCGGTTTCCCCGGTACCCATCATCAACGGTGGTGACGGCCCCGGCGAGCATCCGACCCAGGCGTTGCTCGACTTCTACACGATCCAGAACGAACTGGGTGGGCTCGACGGTCTCAAGGTCGCGCTGGTCGGAGACTTACGATTTGGACGGGCGGTTCGGTCG
>CAZUPA010000002.1:66461-87763 GCA_964622205.1 uncultured Sphaerobacteraceae bacterium | reverse complement strand
GACGAAATCGATGCGGCCGTGGACGACGATCCACGCGCCGCGTACTTTCGCCAGGCCCGGAACGGGGTGTTCATCCGGATGGCATTGCTGAATCAGTTGTTGGGGTAGCTATCGGCGCGGACGTCGCGGCGCTACTCCGGCGGGAGCGAATCCGGTCCCTGCCGGTGACCAGTCTGCACCCGGTTCCACCGTGCAAGTTCGGATGATCGACGATGCACCAGCCCGAAGATTCCGAGCCCTCCAACCAGCGCGGCAACCACCAGCAGGACGTTCACCACGCCAAACAGATCCGCCGCCGCCGCCGCGAAGAAGATCGGGATGAACGCAACGGAGTTCGAGATCGTAAAGAATGTGGCGTAGACCCGCGCTCGAACGGCCTCGTGCGACCGCTCCTGCAACATGGTTTGCGACGGCACCAGGATGAACGCGTTGCACATACCCAGAATCGCGGCGAACAGTCCAACCAGTACGGTGACGACCTCTACGGGCGCTGGCTCATTCCAGATGAGATCGAGAATGGCGCGTGACGTCGCCATCAGCGCGATCATGATGCCGCCCACGGCGAGCGAGAGATCGATAAGCCAATCGCGACCGATCCACCTCACCATTCTCGGCACGAAAATCACACCCACCAGAATGCCGGCGCCAGCGGGGGCCACGATGAACCCTATATCCTCCTTGGGCAAGCCAATCACCGTTGACACGAACTCTGGCCCGAGGGTCACGACCAGCAGGAACGTCGTCGATGCCAGCGTCAGGTACCCAATCGCCCGCATCAGGCCAGGGTCCTGAAGGATGTAGACGAGACCTTCCTTCATGTCGCTCAAAAGCCGGCGGGTGGGTGAGACGTCCCCGACAGGCGCCCGAACCGCCGCCACCGGCGTGGGCGGCAACGTCATGACGAGTCCGGCGCAAAGCAGGTACACGACGATCGTGCCCATGAAAAGTGAATCGATACCCACGGCCTTGATCAGGATCGGTCCCAGCGCCGCGAATCCGATCAACTGGGCGACCGTCGAGGTCAGGTTGAAGAGCGCGTTGGCGGACATGAGCTGTGTCCGCGGCACGATTGCGGGGATGGTTGCGCCCATCACTGGCGCGAAGAACTGGCCCGCGATCCCGAAGATGAACGTCACGATGTAGTACGCCGCGAGGATCGTCTCGACATGCCAGCTCGGTTGGATGACCAGGAAGAGCAGGACGCTCACCGCCCGCGCGACGTTCAGCATCGCCATCAGCACGCGCTTGTTCGACCGGTCGGCCAGCACGCCCGCCAGCGGTCCGAACAGGACGGCCGGAAGCGAGAATGCCAGGATGACCAGCGAGATCGCGGTGTTGGCCTGGGGAAGGTTGTGGACTTCGACCACGTCGCGCACTCGAAGCAGTAGCGCGAAATTGATCATGTTCTGGCAGACCTGGGTGATGGCCTGCGTGAGCCAGAGGCGAAGGAACGGACCGTTTCGCAGCACAGCCTGCATGGTGTCGGCCTCCGGCAGGCTTCGTGCTTCCGCGCTCACTCAACCACCGGCGATGTTGGAGGAGATGGACTCGGGTCAATACCGGGCGCGTTTGGCCGTTCAACGAAGGCCTTGAGCCGCTTTTCCAGGGTTCGGCGTGGCAGCAGTACCTTCCGGCCACAGGTCAGGCACCGGATGCCAATGTCCGCGCCGATCCTGACGACGGTCCAGTCATGGGAACCACACGGGTGCGGCTTGCGAAGCCGCACCACGTCGTCGATATAGAAAGGGATGGGTTCCTTCAGCACCATGACTGGTTACTCGATCGTGAGCAGGCGGACTACATCAGCCCTGGGATTTTCATGCCACCCGTGAGCGCGCCCATCTTGTCTTCGGCGAGCGCCTGGGCCTTTTCCATCGCGTCCTGCACGGCCGCCACGATCAGGTCCTCCAGCATTTCCACGTCTTCGGGATCGACCGCCGAGGGGTCGATCTTGATCGACTTGAAGGACCGCTGGCCAGTCACTTCCGCGGTGACGACCCCCCCGCCCGCCGTGCCGGTCACCACCGTCTCGTCCAGCTCCTGCTGAATCTTCGCCATGCGATTCTGCATCTGCTGGATCATCTTCATGCTGGGTTGCATCTTGCCCTCCGGGTACAGGCGGCCGCCTCCGACGGCGGCTCGAACCAGTTCACTCTCGTATGTCGTACCGCCCAGTTTTTCCGGACTCGCCAAGTATAGCCGCCCACAAGGGCTTATCGCGCCGCGGACATGAACACTCGCGAGCGTTCGAGCATCGTCCGGGCGTTGAGCCTCGCGGCCTCGCCGGGTGGCAGGCCGTCGATCATCGCCGCGATTTCCAACTGGCGCTCGGCGTCATCGAGGAGGCGAACCTCGGAAACGGTGCGATCGTCATCGAGGTGCTTCTCGATCCGCAGATGCGATTCCGCGAAGGCGGCGATCTGTGGAAGATGCGTGATCGCGATCACCTGGTGCCCGCGCGATAGTCCCCACAGCTTTTCTCCAACGATCTGTCCGGATCGGCCGCCAACCCCAACATCGATTTCGTCGAACACGAGTGTCGGCGTGACGTCCACGGCGGAGAGAATCGACTTGGTCGCCAGCATCAGCCGGGCGGTTTCGCCGCCTGACGCGATGCGGGACAGGGGTTTCAGCGATTCGCCAGCACTCGGGGCGATCAGGAACTCAACCTCGTCCACGCCTGCCTCGTCAACATGAAGTCGTTGCCCGTCAACCGGCACGCCGCGCTCATCCTCACGTTGCGTAACGTCGATCCTCAGGCTGGATCGACCCATGTCGAGTTCGGAAATGCTGGCCTCGATCGCCCGCGCCAATTCAAGGGCGGCGTGCTGGCGGCGCTTCGAAAGCTCGGCCGCGACCTTGCCCGCCTGCTCGCCGAGGGAACGTTCCCATTCCACCAGGGCGTCGAGGTCGTAGGCGCCGGAGGTCAACCGCTCAAGTTCGGTTTGGGCCGATTCACCATACTCGATGATTTCCGCGAGCGTGGAGCCGTATTTCCGCTTCAGGTCCTGAAGCAGTGCGATCCGGTCTTCGACCAATTCGAGCCGACCCTCGTCCGATTCGACTCGCTCGCCGTAGTCCCGCAACTCGCGCGCGACGTCTTCGGCGAGCACAAGCACTTCGTTGGCCCGCTCGGCGATCGACGCGGCGCCGCTATCGAGCGACGCGATGTCGTCCGCGAGGGTCACGGCCCTGCGCAGCAGAACGACGGCGCTGGGAGCCTCGGACGCATCGTCCGCGACCAGGTTGGCGAGCGCCTCAAGCGCATCGGAACGCAACCTGTCCGCGTTGCGCAGGACATCCCGTTCGGAACCAAGGAGCCGTTCCTCGTCCTCGCTCAACCCGGCCTCGGTGATTTCTTTCACCTGAAAACGCAGCAGGTCGATTCGCTGCTCGCGTTCTCGCGAATTCCGGCTCAGGTCATCCAGTCTTCGCCGCGCTTCGTGCCAGGAGTGAACCGCCAATGACATGCTGGAGAGCAGGTCGTCCACGCCAGCGTACCGGTCCAGGAGGTTGCGCTGTTCGGTCGATCGCAGGATCGCAAGGTGGTCCGACTGACCGTGAATATCGACCAGCAAGGTGCCGGCCTGGGACAGCACCCCGGCGGTGGACATCCGGCCATTGATCCGGGCGGTGGAACGCCCGTTGGCGTGTATTTCCCTGGATACAACGATGGTATCGTCGTCGAGGTCGACGCCGAGCTCATCCAGCAAGGGAGCCAAACGCGCGCGATCGGGCGGCGCCAGCGCGAATGCCGCCTCGACCCGGGCGGTCCGGGCTCCGGTCCGCACGAGATCGGAACTCACTCGCGCGCCAAGCACCGCGCCGAGCGCGTCCAGCAGGATCGACTTTCCAGCCCCAGTCTCTCCAGTGAGCACATTGAGACCTTCCGAAAACTGGATTGTCGTTCGCTCGATGATCGCGAAATTGGAGATCGTCAGCTCGAGCAGCATCGTTTGCAACGTCCACTCCTCGAGGTCAGGCGGCGGGCCTCAGCCGGGACACCCGCCGCCCATTCCCTTTGCTAGCCGAGGCGCTCCAGAACCGCCGGCGGGCGTATTGGCAGCGATGTCAGGCGCGCGCCGGTGGCATCCTTGATCGCATTCGCGATCGCCGCCGGACCTGGGATCGCCGGCGGCTCGCCAACGCCCTTCGCGCCATATGGTCCCGCATCCGAAGCCACTTCAACAAGCACGACCTCGATGTTTGGAATCATGGTGCTTCGAGGGAGTACGTATTCCATCAGCGTCGCCGCGTCGGGTTGGCCATCCTGGTCGTAGGCAATGCCTTCATACAGCGCCCAACCGATTCCCTGGGCGACTCCACCATGAATCTGGCCCTCGACCGCGGCCGGGTTGATGGCGAACCCAACGTCCTGAACCGCGACATAGCCCGTGACGTGGACTTCGCCAGTCAGCTCGTCGATCTCGACCTCGGCAAGATGGGCCGCGAAACCCGGCGAGCTTTGGGTAATGCCCGACCCGCCCCGGCCAAGCACGGGCTCGTTGCCGCCAGTCATGGCCATGCTCAGTTCGGCGACTTCCTTGAGCGTGACCTCGGCCCCAGGCACGCCCTTCACCCTCACCGTGCCATCGGCCATTTCAAGGTCATCCACGGCGACTTCGAGCTTCTTCGCCGCGATTTGCTTGATCTGTTCCACGGCGTCCTGGGCGGCCTTCTGCACCGCCGGACCGACCGTGTAGGTGATCTTGGACCCACCGGTGCCGCCGGCGAATGGCGCGGAGTCCGTGTCGGCCGCCTTGACTCGTACGCTGTCGATTCCGGAACCGAGTTCCTCGGCGGCGATCTGGGCGAACGTGGTGTTCGTGCCGTTCAGGTCTACCGATCCGAGGACGACCGTGAGCTTGCCATCGGAATCGAGCCGGCAAACCGCCGTGGCAGGTTCGATTCCGCCTGGCCAGCCACCCACCGCGACGCCGATACCCTTGCCCTGGGCCCGCAGCGCCTCGCGGTTTTGCCACTTGGGATGGGACCTCAGCGCCTCGATGGCCTGCTTCAGCCCGATCTTCGGCCATGGGCCGCCATTGGGACGCAGGTCGCCCTCTTCGGCGGCGTTTTGAAGTCGCAGGTCGATCGGATCCCGCCCGAGCCTGGCCGCGAGTTCGTCCATCGCGGATTCGATCGCGAACGAGCCCTGCTGGGCGCCCGGAGCCCGATACGAACCGGAGCTGGGGCGGTGTGTTTGCGTTTCGAAGCCCGTGATCCGCAGGTTCGGGAACTTGTAGTATCCGCCGAGCAGGATCGCCGCGATGCTCAGTGGCGATCCCGGCGCCGATCCTGAATCGAACACGAGATGGGAATCCAGCGCGGTGATGGAGCCGTCCCGTTTCGCGCCAAGCTTAATCTGGATCCGGCATTCAGGCGCTGGGTTACCCGCCAGGAAATCCTCCGTGCGTGTGTAGGCGAGCAGAACCGGACGGTTGACCGTTCTCGCGGCGGCGGCCACCAATGGCTCGATGAGCACGAACTTGCCGCCGAACCCGCCACCGACCGGCATCTGGACGATGTTGACCGATTCGATGGGAATGCCAAGGGAGGTCGCGACCTTGTTCCGGCCATGGAACGCACCCTGGGTGCTGGTGTGGATCGTCATCTTGCCAGACCGGTCTGGAATCGCCAGCGCGATCTGTGGCTCGATGTACCCCTGGTGAACCGAGATCGACGAGAGGTCGAGTTCGACGATCTCATCGGCGTCGGCGAACCCGGCATCGATATCGCCGCGCTCGAAGTTCACCGAACTCGACACGTTCGGAGGCAGCGTTTCGCCGGAATCATTTCCGGTCGCGGCGTCCGCGTTGTGCATCGCCGCTTCTTCGTCGAACGCGCCGGACGCGGACAGGCTGACCCGGGGAGAGTCTGGCTTCACGGCCTCTAGCAGATCGTACACAACATCCAGAGGCTCGTAGTCGACCTCCACCAGTTCCGCGCCATCGACAGCCGCGGCCTCCGACGTGGCGAGCACGAGCGCGATTGGGTGCCCAACATGGAGCGATTCGTCGCTCGCCATCAGGCTGACCGCCGGGTTGCCGTGGTCGTCCAGCCGAACCTTGAGGTCGCTGGCAGTGATCACGGCTTCCACGCCGGGGATCGCCAGCGCCGCGGATGTATCCACGCCGTTGATACGCGCGTGAGCGAAGGTGCTGCCAACGATTCGTGCGTGCAGGAGTCCGGGCACTCGAAGGTCCGCCGTGAAAGACTCCGTGCCGGTAAGCTTCGGTGGTGAATCGAGCCGTTTGGCCCGCTTGCCTACCGCCGTGTATGTCGCTGCCATGGGCGCATCCTCTCTGGTTCCGGGATAACATCCGGCGAAACAGTATGCTCGTACTCGAAGCTTCTCACAACAGGGCCCGGGCGGATACTCCCGAACCGGGCAGTGAACGATGCGTCTTTTCCTGGAAGCTACTCTCCCATCGCGTCGATGACGTCCGTTGGCCCCCACTCCCGGACGTTGATGGCGGTCGCTTCCATGTCTTCGAGGAATCCGAACGCCACGATGGTATCGAGGATTTCGGACGCCGAATCGGCCTCCCAATACGAGAAGATCCGGTCATCGTGCAAGTCCGGGGACCAGGCGCGCAGCCACCGGGGCCGCGCGCCATGCTGGCCGTGGACCCTCGCCAGATCGAGCAACCGGGTTGGCGGTTGCGGTCGATCGGCATCTGGATCTCGCGGCGTGTGAATCACCAGGTAGTGAGCCAACTATAAGCCTTTCTGAAGCCAACTTATGGGATATGTAGTCCGCGCAGGGGGCGAAAGTGTAAGAGCGACCGGCTTGCCGGTCGCTCTAAGATGTTCAACCAGATACTTCCGGCCAGGAGAGCACCATCGATTCCAGGGCCAATCTCGGCCTCACATTCGATTCCAGGTTGATGATGCAGGTGTCGATCGACTTGATCGCCCGCACGATGGCGTCGGCTTCAACGGTTACGAATGCCGTCACATCATGAATCTCGAGCCCTTCGCCGATCTCGAACCTGGCGTACATTGCCGCTCGCCAAACCGTTCGCAGGACATCCAGACGTGCATACAGTTCGTCCCGATTCTTGCTGAACGCGTCGGCGAATCCTATCGCCCTCACCATCCGGTCATAGCTGGAGGCGCGGATGAACTGGAGTGCCTCCCCAATTTCAGCCTCCCGCGCCTCCAGTCTCGCCTGATCGCTCGCCGCCTGGAATGCCCAGACGATGGAGCCGCTCGCCACTTGCGCCAACCGATCGACCAGCAAGGGATCCACGTCAGCCATCTCCAGGGCCCGGCGTATTTCTCCGGCCGGCGTCGCCCCAAAACGAACAACGGTGGCACGGCTCAGGATCGTCGGCAGTATGGCCTCGACATCCGCGGTCAGCAGAATGATGACGGCATACGAAGGCGGTTCCTCGAGCGTCTTCAGGAACGCTTCCTGCGCGGTTTCCTGCATCGTTTCGGCATCGTCCACGATCACGACACGCCACCGCGACTCACCAGGGCGGAATGAGACCGTGGCGCTGATCTCTCGAACCGTGGCGACATTCAGCGTGAGATTCTTCGACTTGTCGCGATCGCGCTCGGATTGCCTGGCGAGGTTGAACTCGGTGACGTCCTGGAATACGCCCCGGTCGATTCGCTTGCAGACGCCGCATGCGTTGCAGGCGAGGTTCCCTGGACCCGGAGTTTCGCAACAAAGGCTCTTGGCGAACGAGATCGCCGCCTGTCGCTTCCCGCCGCCGCGCGGACCAGCAAGAATCCATGCATGCCCCGGACCGCGCCCAAGCGCGCGCTGGAGTTCACCCACCGCGGCGTTCTGCCCCCACACGGGCCAGCCGGTTTCGGGATTCATGGGAGGTTGAAGTGGCCCAGCGCTCGCCATGCCGGATCTAGACGGCACGCCGCTTGACCGGACGCCTCCGGCCAGTGCGTTGGGTTGGCGCTTCGACGGTTTCCCCCGCTCTCAGAACATCAAGCAACCGATCGCGCTCGGCCGCGGTGAGGGGCGTCTCACTGGGTAGACGGCTCACGAAGGAACCCAACTCATCGCCATGGAGCACGGGGTAATCCGGCTCCTCGATCTCGAACTCGACCTGGGGATGCAGAAACACGATCGCCCCCTCGACATCCACTTCGATCTGCTGCTCGGCGAGGGTCGCCTCCAGGCGCTTGATCGAGTCGTCGGTCTCCATGCTGGGATTCCCAAGTTGCGGACCGCTGAATGACAGGAATCTCCGAATGCCGCTTCCCTTCCGGCGCCAGCGGGAGCCACTCTGCGCGATCGTGCCATCGACTTCCTTGGCTGTCAGCACCAGCGCGCCACCCGGATGCACAAGGATGTGTTCGACTCGCTTCTTGCCTACCGGGGCGTAGTGCGCGATCGAGTAGCGATCAGGCAGCGACTTGAGATGGAAATCGATTGCCTGGTCGTTCCGCGGATTTCGGGTCCACTTCCCGACTTGTTGCATCCCAATGTTGAAGAGCACGAATCCCAGCAACATGAGCACATAGGAAGGAAGGAGAAACGATGGATTGATCGCAAGGAACAGCGTGCCAATCAGCATCAGGAATCCAAGGGCCGCGATCAGCTTGGAGTTGCGCTTGCGTTGGGCGATGTAGGCGTCGTGACGAATGATCTTCATTGTGGCGATGCTATCCCGGAGTGGCGTTCCCGGAGTCGACCGGGCAGGTCATTCCGGCAGACGGAGATTGCGGAACAGGCGTGGTTCCAACGAACCTGAATCTTAGCATAGCGGGCCGCCGGCTCTGGCCGCCCCTTCACAACATGGCGTTTGAAAAACCGATCGTGTGCTCGATCCAGAACCGGAAACCCGCCAATCCCATCATGACGGTGACCGCCAGCAACCCGGACATGGCGACTGGAACGTGCAATTCCCGGACGGACCGCACGGACGAGTCGAGCTTGAGCGCGAGCAGGACGATCACCAGCATTAGCATCGTCACGGTGATCCACGCCGAAAAGACGAGCATCATCGAAACAGGGAAATGCAGCCAACCCGGACTCCATGCAAGCAGCACGCCGTAGACCGCGAGACCTATCGCCGGTATCGCCAGATCGCGTATCGAGCCTACTCCGGATTCAGGTTTGCTCATCCGCCAGGTCGACGACGAAAGCAGCCAGCACAGGGCGACCGCCAGGGCCATGCCTACGCCATACCCAGTCACCACCCTGGAAACGCTGGTCGACTCCCACGGATGCCAGATACCGAGATCGGAGAACAGCGAATTGAACCCATCGGCCGCCATGGCGATCACGAACGCGCCAAGCACAGTCACGACGCTCCGGGGCGGATTTCCATGGTGAAACATCCTGCGCCGGGCAAGAATCGTCGCGAGTGTGACGATCACCCCAGCGTAGATGCCGGTCATCCTCGCATCGAACGGCAGCGGACGGTCCCCAAAGTGAATGGTGTGCGAGGGCGTTTGCGCGCACAGACCATGCAGCACCTTATACGAAGTGCTGGTGTAGTCCCCAGGAGACGCGAAGAAGACCAGCCCGACCGCGGCCGAGACTGCCAACCAGAGTGGGTAACGTCGTATCAGAAGCGTGAGATCCGCCAGCATCCGGCATGGTCCGTAGGCGAAGCCCCGCCAATGGACGAAGTAAGAGGGGCGGGGCACGAGTCGATCCAAGTCCCTAGTGTACCCGGGTCGCGAATCGCGCCGGTATCCAGCGGATGATTGGTACTATTCCCAGCGGCACGAGCCACGCACGGTTCCACAACGAGGGCAAGCCATGTTTCGACGGCCGAAATCGGGAAACCCAACATCGTTCCGCGACACCCATCCGGCCCAGTTCAACCCCGATCGGCTTGCCATCGCACGCGGGCGAAACAGCATCCTGATCGCGGTGGCCTGTCTCGGCGTATTCGCGATCCTGTTCACGCTGGTCCGCCGGAATCGTAGCCACGCTGTCGACGCGGCGATCACGCTCAAAGTGCAGAAGCAGAAGAATCCATTCTTCGACCGGCTGATGCATGTGGTGTCGTGGCCCGGGTTCCCGCCGCAGAGCCGGCTCCTGCCCCCGGCGTTCTCCGCCGCGCTCTGGGTCCTCGGTTTCCGGCTCGAGTCGATCTTCCAGATGCTGGCCTGGGGAACCGGGGTGATCTCGTTCACGGTGAAACGCGCGATGCGGCGCCCGCGCCCGATCGCCACCGCTTCGGAAACCACGATCAAGGTGACCGCCGCCAACATCGGCGGCAGCAGCTTTCCGAGCGGCCACGTCCTGAACTACATCGGCGTGTACGGGTTCCTGGCCTTCCTCGCGAACGCCTGGATTCGCCCGAAGGCGGTCCGCGGCGTGGTCGTTGGAGGCTTGCTGGGACTCATAGGATTGGTCGGTCCGAGCCGCGTGTACCTCGGCCATCACTGGTTCACCGATGTCACCGCGTCGTACATGCTCGGCACGACATACCTGCTTGCGCTAACCAATATCTATCGCAAGGTTCGGATCAGACTCTCGTCACGCTGATTCGACAAGCAATTCGCCCCATTGCTGCTACAATTAAGCGCAAGAGCATGAGGCGCTGAAGGAGCCAGCGCCGCCGGGTGAATCGACAAGCGATTCCGGATGGGTGAAAGCCGGAACGAAAACACCCTGGCGGAGATCACTCCGGAGCCGTCGACCGATTGGACCATGCGTTCAGGAGACTCGACCGGGTTCGCCCGTTACCGCGACAAACCCGGCATCCACCCGTGGATGCGTTGGGTGAAGTGGGCCGCGAGCCGGCCAACCGAGGTGGTACCGCGGCCTTGCCCGTCCTCTGTAGAAGGATGGGCATTTTCATGCCCTCGACCTCATCCTCTATCGACGCAACCCTGCCGTTCTGGAGTTCAACGCACATGGCACAAACGAAACCGACGACATTCCAGGAGGTCCCCAACCGGGTCGACTTCCCCAGGCAGGAGCAGGACCGCCTGGCCTGGTGGACCGAGCACAAGGTGATGGAGCAGTACCTCACCCGCAACGAGAACTCCGAGACCCGGTTCTCGTTCATCGATGGCCCGATTACGGCCAACAACCCGATGGGTGTCCATCACGCCTGGGGCCGCACCTACAAGGACATCTTCCAGCGTTACCACGCGATGCTGGGCAAGCACCAGCGATTCCAGAACGGCTTCGACTGCCAGGGCCTGTGGGTAGAGGTCGAGGTCGAAAAGGAACTCGGGCTCAAGAACAAGCGCGAGATCGAATCCTACGGCATCGCCAATTTCGTGGAGCGCTGCAAGCAACGCGTCTGGAAGTACTCCGCCCGCCAGACAGAGCAGTCCATCCGCCTTGGCTACTGGATGGACTGGGACAACTCGTATTACACGATGTCCGACGAGAACAACTACACCATCTGGCACTTCCTGAAAACCTGTCACGAGCGTGGCTGGATCTACAAGGGCCACGATGTCATGCCCTGGTGCCCCCGGTGCGGCACGGGCCTCTCCGAACACGAAATCGTCACCGAGGGATATCAGGACCGCACCCACCTGGCCATCTTCGCCACGCTCCCGCTGATTGACGAGGATGCCTCGCTCATGGTGTGGACCACCACGCCGTGGACGCTTGCCGCCAACGTCGCGGCCGCCGTCAACCCCACCCTTGACTATGTCAAGGTCCGCCAGGACGAAAAGGTCTTCTACCTGGCAAAGGACGCCGCCGCCAACGCGCTTCGCGGCGAGCATGAGGTGCTGGCCGAGCTGAAAGGCGCCGATCTCGTCGGCCGGCGCTATCGAGGGCCGTTTGACGAGCTTCCCGCCAACGCCGAGGTCCAGCACCGCGTGATCGAGTGGACGGATGTCTCGCCAGACGAAGGCACCGGCATCGTTCACATCGCTCCCGGCTGCGGTAAGGAAGACTTCGCGCTCTCCAAGGTCAACAACCTGGCCATCGTCGGTCCGATCAACGAATCGGGAATCTACGTCGAGGGTTTCGATTGGCTGACGGGCCGCAACGCCTCCGAGGTCGCGAAGGACATCGAGGCGAATCTCAAGGAGAAGGGCGATCTCTACCGGTCGGAGATGTACAGCCACCGGTACCCGGTTTGCTGGCGCTGCGGCACCGAGTTGCTGTTCCGCCTCGTGGACGAGTGGTTCATTGGCATGGACGAGCTTCGTCCCAAGCTGATGGACGCCACGCGCACCACCACCTGGCACCCATCGTTCGGCCTGGAACGCGAACTCGACTGGCTGCAAAACATGCAGGACTGGATGATCTCCAAGAAACGCTACTGGGGTCTGGCGCTGCCGATCTTCGATTGCGAGGCCTGCGGCAACTTCGAGGTCATCGGGTCGGAAACCGAGCTGAAGGAACGCGCGGTCGCTGGGTGGGAGGAGTTCGAGGGACACACTCCACATCGCCCGTATGTCGACAACGTCGAGATCGAGTGTTCGTCCTGCGGCGAGCGGGTGAAACGCATCCCCGATGTCGGCAACCCCTGGCTCGACGCCGGCATCGTTGCCCTCTCTACCCTGAACTATCGCCACGACCGTGAGTACTGGGACAAGTGGTACCCGGCGGACATGATCTCGGAGAGCTTCCCTGGCCAGTTCCGCAATTGGTTTTACGCACTGATCGCCGAGAGCGTCGCCCTCACCGGCGAAGCTCCGTTCAGGAACGTGTTCACCTACGCCCTCATGCGAGATGAGAAGGGCGAGGAGATGCACAAAAGCAAGGGCAACGCCATCTGGTTCGACGACGCGGCGGACGACATCGGCGTCGACACCATGCGCTGGCTGTTCGCCACGGTGAACCCGACCGCCAATCTTGGATTCGGCTACAACGTGACCGACGAGGTCCGGCGCCGGTTCATCCTGCCGCTCTGGAACTCGTACTCATTCTTCGCCACATACGCCCGGATCGACGGCTGGGTTCGCCCCGAGGCGTCGACGCCGCTCGCGGATCGCACGCTTCTCGACCGGTGGATCATCTCGCGGGCCAACGAGCTCGTCGGGACCGTGCGCGAGAGCCTGGATTCCTATGACATCGCGACCGGGGCTCGCGCCATCGAGCTCTTCGTGGTGGAGGAGCTTTCCAACTGGTACATCCGGCGCAACCGTCGCCGGTTCTGGAAGCCGGAGAGCGACGCCGACAAGTCCGCCGCGTACGAAACGCTGCACGACGCCCTGGTGCTGGTATCGAAACTGCTCGCGCCGCTGGCGCCGTTTCTCAGCGAGGAGCTGTACCAGAACCTCGTCCGCTCGATCGACGAGACCGCGCCCGTCTCCGTTCACCTGACCGACTTCCCGGTGGCGGATGAGTCGCTGATCGACCGTGACCTTTCCCGCGACATGGCGGCCGTACTCTCGGTTGTCCGGCTCGGCCGTTCCGCCCGCGCCGAGGCCAACATCAAGGTCCGGCAGCCGCTCCCGGCGATCCTGGTTCACACCACGGATCCGACTGGCGCCGAGGCCGTCGTGCGGCTCAAGCACCAGATTCTGGAAGAGCTGAACGTCAAGGATGTCCGGGCCCTCGCCGATCTTGGCGAGGTCGTCAGCCACGAGATCCAGCCCAACCTGCCGATCCTGGGACCCAAGTACGGCAAGGCGCTTGGCGGCATTCGCGCCGCCCTCGCGAGCCAGGACGCCAGCGAAGTCGCGGCCCTGGCCGACGCCGGCAAGCCGATCCCGCTCACGCTGAAGGACGGCGCCACGGTCGAACTCGAACCAGGTGAGGTCATCGTCAACCTGCGCAAGAACGAAGGCTTCGCCGCCGCGCAAAGCCCGGAGGCGACGGTGGTGCTGGACACCACGCTGACACCGGAACTCGTCCAGGAAGGCGTGGCCCGCGATGTGGTCCGCGCGATCCAGGACGCCCGTAAGCAACTCGAACTCAACATCGAGGACCAGATCGACGTGCGGTTCGCGTCGTCCGATGTGGCGGTCGAGCAGGCGGTCGAGGCCTTCCACGACTACATCGGCCGCGAGGTGCTCGCCAACTCGCTCGAACGCGACGAGAGTCTCGAAGGCAACGACGGCTATGCCAAACTCAAGATCGGCGCGTCCGCCCTCGAAGTCGTCATCCAGCGCGCATCATGACCCGGAGCGGGCCGGATGGAGAGTCCGGCCCGCCCCCATGTGAAGGAAACCCTGTTGGCAACCAAACTCGTCATCATCGGTCTCCCCGGTTCAGGGAAGACGACCGTTTTCAATGCACTTACCCGCGCCGAGGCCGCGACCGGCACCTTCGGCGCCAGCGGCGATGAACCCAATCTCGCCACGGTGAAGGTCCCGGACCCCCGGCTCGACATCCTCACCGGCATGTTCAACCCTCAGCGCAAGGTGCGTGCCGATGTCCAGTACCTGGATGTCGCGGGCATCGCCAAAGGCATCGCCGAGAAGGGCATGAGTGGTCAACTGCTCGGCCATCTCGCCCAGGCCGACGCGCTGGTCCACGTCGTCCGCGCCTTCGATGATCCGAACGTGCCCCATAGCGAGGAGACCGTCAATCCGCTCCGCGACATCGAAACGCTCAACCTGGAACTGATGTTCAGCGATCTCGGACTGGTGGAGAAGCGTATCCAGCGAATCGAGGCACAGGTCGGCAAGACGCGTGGTCCCGAGCGGGAGCTGCTCGAACGCGAACTCGTGCTTATGAAGAAGTTGCTCACCAGCCTTGAGGACAACGTTCCGATCCGGGAGATAACGGACGACCTTGAGGAAGAAGAGGACCGGATGCTGCGAGGCTTCGGTTTCCTCACCGCCAAACCGCTCCTGATTCTCCTCAACATCGGCGAGGATCAGCTTGGCGAAGGAGCGGAGACGCTGCTGGCAACCGCCCGGGAGAGGTTCAACGCGCCGAAGGTCTCGATCGACGTCATCGCCGGCAAGATCGAGATGGAGATCGGCCAACTCGACGACGATGACGCGGCGGTGTTCCTGAGCGACCTTGGCATCGAGGAATCGGGCCTGGGCCGGATCATCGGCGCATCGTTCGACCTGCTTGGACTGATCCCCTTCTTCACCGTTGGACCGGATGAGTGCCGGGCCTGGACCATCCGCCAGGGAGCGAGCGCGGTCGAAGCCGCTGGGGAAATCCACTCCGACATCCAACGCGGCTTCATCCGGGCCGAGGTCGTGAGCTACGATGCGATGATCGAAGGCGGTACGATGGCCGAAGTCCGTAAGGCCGGGGCGTTCCGCCGCGAAGGTAAAGCCTACATCGTCCAGTCCGGCGACATCATCAACTTTCTCTTCAACGTCTAGTCAGGCAGACGCGCACAGCGATCGTCCCAAACCGGGGAGATCGCTCGGGGGTGGAATCACGTGGCGAACATTTTGGAACGGCTTCCGGTCGGTGAAAAGGTGGGCATCGCATTCTCGGGCGGGCTCGACACTAGCGCCGCGCTCTACTGGATGCGCGAGAAGGGCGCGGTTCCCTACGCCTACACCGCCAACCTCGGCCAGCCAGACGAGGACGACTACGAGGACATCCCGCGCAAGGCCATGACCTATGGCGCGGAAAACGCCCGGCTGGTCGATTGCCGCATCCAGCTTGTCGCCGAGGGCATTACCGCCCTCCAGTGCGGCGCATTCCATATCACCACCGCGGGAGTCCCCTATTTCAACACCACGCCGCTGGGTCGCGCGGTCACTGGCACGATGCTGGTCGCCGCGATGAAGGAAGACGGCGTCAACATCTGGGGAGACGGCAGCACCTACAAGGGCAACGACATCGAGCGCTTCTACCGCTACGGGCTCCTCGTCAACCCCGAGCTAAGAATCTACAAGCCATGGCTCGACCAGGTTTTCATCGACGAACTCGGCGGCCGCGCCGAGATGTCGGAATACCTCCGCGGCGCCGGGCTCGACTACCGCATGTCGGTCGAAAAGGCGTACTCGACCGACTCGAACATCCTCGGCGCAACGCACGAGGCGAAAGACCTCGAACAGCTCGACTCGGGCATCTACATCGTCAACCCGATCATGGGCGTTCCGTTCTGGGAATCCGGGACTCCGGTGGAGTACGAGGAAGTCACCGTCAGGTTCGAAGACGGCCTGCCGGTCGCGATCGATGGGCGCGAATTCGCCGACCAGGTCGAACTCATCGCCGCGGCGAACGAGATAGGCGGACGGCACGGGCTCGGCATGAGCGACCAGATCGAGAACCGCATCATTGAGTCCAAGAGCCGCGGCATCTACGAGGCTCCCGGCATGGCGCTGATGTTCATTGCCTACGAGCGGCTCATTTCTGGCATCCACAACGAGGACACCATCGACCAGTATCGCGACAGCGGCCGCCGGCTCGGACGCCTGCTCTATCAGGGACGTTGGTTCGATCCCCAGGCGATCATGCTTCGTGAGTCGCTCCAGCGCTGGGTGGCGCGGTTGATCACTGGAGAGGTGACCATTGGACTGCGCCGGGGCAACGACTACTCGATCCTCAACACGGAATCCCCCAACCTCACCTACAGCCCGGAACGGCTGTCCATGGAGAAGGTGAAGTCCTCGTTTACCCCACAGGACCGCATCGGCCAGCTCACGATGCGCAACAACGACATCACCGATACCCGGGAGAAGCTCGCGGCGTACGTCAGCAGCGGTCTCATTTCGCTCTCCGGTACGACCTCGGTTCCCCAACTACCCGGAGCCAGCAAACAGGACAGCGACGACTAGCTCGGCACAGCATATCTCACGCAATTTGAACGAGACTGGCGATCGAAACTCGTCAGCCTCGTTTCCTTGCGCTCGAGCCAACCGCGATATGGATGGATTGACTCACAAACCATTATTCGATAATCTTCTAATTAGACATTCGTCTAACAGAAAGGATCGAACATGTCACTTCCCGAGTCCGCCCACGATCTTGCGCTCCTGTTGAAAGTCATCGCCGACGAAACCCGCCTCAGAATCCTGGGCTCACTCGCAGCCGAACCGCGCACGGGAAAGGACCTCGCCATCGAACTGGATCTCACTCCACCGACCATCAGCCACCACATGCGAAAGCTGACCGATGCCGGCATCGTTGTGGCATCCAGTGACGCTCAGCGCCAGTGGTATCGGTTGAACACAGATTTCCTCATGGAGTCGCGACGTGTCCCCCTGACACAGGAACCACGGCCCGCGAGCGAACCTGGGAGCGACGACGAGCGATTCCGGGCAAGAGTGCTGAGGGACTTCTTCGTTGGAGATCGCCTGAAGGAGATTCCCGCGCAACGCAAACGCCGGGTGATCGTGCTGCAACAAGTTGTCGAGCGATTTCTGCCCGATCGTACCTATAGCGAGCGCGAGGTCAACGACATGCTTCGCCCGGTACACGAGGACGTGGCAACGCTTCGCCGGGAACTGGTCGACTATGGGTTCCTGCAGCGAGATCGCGGTATCTACCAACTGACGCGTGGCGCCCCTGAGCGGAGTGCGAACGTCCGCCAGGAGTTTGTCGGAGACGAGAATGCCTGGTTCAGGAACCTGCTTTCCCACGTCGTGGAAGCCGGTATTCAAGACCAAACGACGAACTCTCAAGAGAAAACCACCCCACACTGAATACAGCGTGGGGTGGTGCTTTGACTGTCTATTACTGGAAACAAAGAATCGCGCTAGTCAGCGGCGGTGGATGCGAGGGTCGGGACGGGCAGGCCAAGCCCCTCGGCCACTCGCTGTCCGAACTCGTCGTCGCAACTGGCGATGTGAACGAGCATCTTCTCCTGGACGATGGCATCGCATTGCGAAAGCCCGTCTACCAGGTTCAGCACCAGGTCGTCGCGCTCCCACTGCTCGATGGTGCGGTAGCGCTCGCCCGCCTGCGCGTAGTTGTTGGTTCGATCGATCGGCGCCCGCTGAATCGCCCCCTCGACATGCGGCCGGTACTCGATGTACGAGTCGTCCGCCTCCTGGAGGCCCGCGCGAACAGACGGCTCATAGTTGATGCTCGCGATGGTGCCGCGGTTGTCGACGCCATAGGCCATCTGTCCGTCCGCCTGGTTCGTGTTCACGTCCACGATCGGCCGGTTGACGGGCAGTTGAAGGTAGTTCGGGCCAACCCGGTGGCGCTGCGTATCGCTGTAGGAGAAGGTCCGGCCGACGAGCATCTTGTCGTCCGAGAAATCGAGTCCATCGACCAGCACGCCGGTTCCGAATGCAATCTGCTCGCTCTCGGCGAAGAAATTCTCGACGTTGCGGTTCAGCGTCATCACGCCCACCGGCCGCAGCGGGAACTGATCCTCGGGCCAGGTCTTCGTGTCATCCAGCGGATCGAAAGCCAGTTCGGGGTGCTCGTCGTCGCTCATGATCTGGACGTTGAGTTCCCATTTCGGGTAGTTCCCAGCCTCGATCGCGTCGAACAAGTCCTTGCTGTGGCTGCCCAGTTCTGTCGCCTGGATTTCCGCGGCCCGCGCCGCCGTAAGCGACTCGATGCCCTGCTGGCTCTTCCAGTGGTACTTCACCAGCACGCCCTCTCCAGCGGCGTTGACCATCCGGTAGGTATTGACGCCAAACCCGTCCTGCTGGCGGTAGTTCGCGGGGATTCCCCGGGGTGAGAACACCCAGGTAATCATGTGCATGGCTTCGGGCGATGCGGCGAAGAAGTCGAAGGCGCGATTCGGGTCCTGTCGGTAATTGCTCACCGGATCCGGCTTCTGCGAATGGATGAAGTCGGGGAACTTGGTAGCATCGCGGATGAAGAACACCGGCAGATTGTTGCCCACCAGGTCCCAATTGCCATCCTCGGTCCGGAACTTCACGGCGAATCCGCGCGGATCGCGAGCCACCTCGGACGAGTCACGGCCGCCAGCCACCGTCGAAAAGCGAATACTGATCGACGTCTTTTTGCCCTTCTCCTGGAAGAGCTTGGCCCGGGTGTACACGCTCGCGGGCTCATCGCCAATCGTGCCGTAGGCTTCGAAGTCGCCGTGTGCGACGAACCCGCGCGCGTGAACGACTCGTTCCGGAACTCGCTCCCGGTCGAAGTGGCTCATCTTCTCGATGAAGTGGTAGTTCTCCAGGGTCGCGGGCCCGCGGTTGCCAACGGTACGCAACTCCTGGTTGTTGTGGACGGGATGTCCCTGCCGGGTTGTGAGTACTGGTTTCTTGTTCTCGTTCGACATATGGTAACTCCGGAAAGCCGCCCCGAAATGGGGTTTGGGCAAGATTGCGAGAAGATAGTTCCCGTAGCCTTCAATAGCGGCGGGAGCAACTTCGAATCTCTCTACATGATAATCGTTTTCAACTTGTGCGGTCAGTGCAAACGGTGCACGGGAGCAGCGACCGAGCGCGATTCTGGAGTGTCGCCAGCATGGAAACCGAGGAATTTATCGATATCGAACCCTGGGCGACATCCGAAATTGCCGGCCATCTGGTCGCGCAGGTCACGTTGGGCCGTCGCGGTTTGATCGAAACCGATCGGGAGACCGACATATTCGAGCGAGAGACCGACCGTTTCGAACTGGAAGCATGGGCACGGCTCGAACTCACTGCCTGGTTGAGCGAACACCAGTTCCGGATTCTCGACCTCCCGCTCGGCAGACTTTCGAGCGAGCAGTTGGAACTGGCGAACGACGGCCTGGTGATTGGGTCAACACTCGGATGGGCGATGTACCTTGGCGGTCTGGATTCGCTGCCGATCCAGTCTGACGGAAGCGCCGAGATGGGCCTCCTGGAGTGGGCCCCCACTCCGTGGACGCCTGTCCGAAATGTGGTGAAGTCGCTCAAGATCCGCACGGAAGACGCTCTCGCGGCCGAGCGCGAGCGGTGGGAGCTGATCCACTGGCGAAACATGCTGTTCACCGACGAGGAAACGGCCGCGGATGACCGTCACGCATTGCTCGAAGCCATTGAGGAACTGCGCGAATTGGGTTACATCGCCACCACGGGCACCGATCTCGCGCTGGACAATGGCGAGCCGTTCACCAATCTGTCGCCGGATGCCCTCTTCGAACTCCAGCACACGTCCGAGGTCAGGCTCCGTGCGCTCAACTGGGTGTGTGGATTTGGCGAGACTCCCGATACCGCGCCACTCGACCTTGAGGATTGATCAGCCAATTGAGGAGATGTGGTCGGGCAGCCCCAGCGCCGCTCGGGCGCCCGCGACAAAGCGTCTGACCTTATCCGGGTCCTTCCGTTGGTCCGTCTCGACCCCGCTGCTGACATCCACCCCCAGCGGCGTCGACTGCTCGACCGCGCTGGACACATTTTCGGGAGACAGGCCCCCGGCGAGCACCACCGGGTAGCGCTCCGAGAGCCGCCGTGCTAGTTCCCAGTCGGCTCGATGGCCCGAGCCGCCGTACATTCCAAGGACATAGGCATCCACCAGCAAGGCTTCGACCGGGCGGGCATGATCGAACCACGGCTCGATCGCCCTTGATGCTTCTTCCAGGGTTGTCCCGGGCTCGAAACGCAACGCCTTCCAGGCTGGACCATCAAGCTCGTCCAGGATCGACGGGTCTTCGTCACCCGAAAGCTGCAACGCGTCCAACCGCGCGATATCGCGTAGCGAATTCAGCGTTGAAGCCGATTCGTTGACCGTGACGCCCACCCGCCGGATGTCGAGGTTGCTGGTCTGCTCGCGAATGGCCGCCACCTCGGCTGGAGTGACCCTCCGCCTCGACTCGGCGAGCATGAAGCCGATCGCGGTGGCCCCCGCTTCCGTCGCGATTCGCACGAGGTCCGCATCCCGCAGCCCGCAGATCTTGATAACCGGCGTCTTCCGCTCAACCACGGAGATTCTTCCCGACACCTCGCAGCGCCTCGACCGCGGCCGCCCGATCGTCCTGAACGATGAGCGACTCACCGACCAGAATCGCATCGACCCCGGCTTCGCCCATTTCCGCCGCGTGTTCCCTGGTGAAGATGCCGCTTTCGCCGACCACCACAACGTCGCCGGGCACTTTCGAAGCCAGGCCACGAGTGACGTCGAGACTCACCGAGAACGACTTGAGGTTGCGGTTGTTGATGCCCACGACTCGCGGCCCTATCGCCAGCGCGCGTTCCAGCTCCGTCTCGTCGTGGACTTCGACCAGCGATGCAAGTCCGAGCGAGGCGGCGTAATCATGCAATTGCCGCATGAGGTCGTCGGACAGGCACGCGGCGATGAGCAGGACGCAGCTCGCCCCGTGGGCCCGCGCCTCGTCGATCTGGTACTCGTCGATCATGAAGTCCTTGCGCAGGACTCCCACCCGGTCCCTCTCCGATCCAGTCGCGGCCACCACCGCGTCCAGGTCATCAAGCGATCCCTGAAAAAACGGTCCGTCCGTGAGGCACGAGATGATCGCCGCGCCCCCGGCGATGTACTCCCGCGCCACATCCGATGGCTCGATCTCCACGGGGAACCGCCCCCTGGACGGAGACGCTCGCTTGATCTCGGCTATCACCGTGAC
>CAZUPA010000002.1:56747-66361 GCA_964622205.1 uncultured Sphaerobacteraceae bacterium | reverse complement strand
ATGCCGGCTCCAGCATTCATCAGTGTGACGGTTCGACGCGGTCCCTTTTCTCCCGACAGGATCGAGCGGGTAATCTCCACATTCGTCGTCGCGTCGCCGCCCTTCAGATCAGCCGCGGTTCCGAGTTCGAGCCCGAACTCTTCGGGGCTGATCGAGTACTCACGAATCTCACCAGTGGCCTGGCTCCACTCAGTCACCTGGCTCGCGCCGCTGACTCCAATCTCGTCCAGGCCTTCTTCCGAATGCACCAGCACCACGTGCCTGCTGCCGAGCATACCCAGCACCTCGGCGAGTTTCCGGGCGATGTCGGGATGTCCAACCCCTATCAACTGGTGACCCGCGCCCGCCGGATTGGTGAGCGGACCAAGGACGTTGAACACCGTCCGGATCCCGATTTCCTTCCGGGCGGGGCCGACGAATCGCATCGCGGGATGGAACGCGGGCGCGAACATGAACCCGATGCCGACTTCATCGATCGACCTCGCGACTTCATCGCCGGTCAACTCCACGCGTACGCCCAACCCTTCCAACAGGTCGGCTGACCCGCACAGGCTGCTGGCGGCGCGATTGCCATGCTTGGCGATTCGCACACCTGCCGCCGCAATGGCGAACGTCGCGGTCGTGGAGATATTGAACGAGTTCGAGTGGTCTCCGCCCGTGCCACAGGTATCGAGCAGGGGAAGCGTGTCTGAGTCGGCGGTGACTTTCAGCGCATGGTCCCGCATCGCGTTGGCGAAACCGGCGATCTCGTTAGTCGTTTCTCCTTTCATCCGCAACGCGGTGACCAGCGCCGCGATTTGCGATCCTGGCACCTCCCCACTCATGATCGCGTGCATGGCCGAGGTAGACTGCTCAAGCGACAGTTCCTGGCCCTCGACCACGGTCCGGATCGCCTCTCTCATATCGAATGTCGCCGTGTCCGTCATGACCAATACTCCTCCGCGCCGGTCCTAGTAGCCCAGAACGCGCTGCTGCTTCCCCACATCCGGCGTCGTTCCGCAACTCTGGAGAAAATTGGCCAGCAGGTCCTTGCCAGATGTTGTCAGTATCGACTCGGGATGGAATTGCACTCCCTCAATCGGCATCGACTTGTGCCGTACACCCATCACGACGCCATCATCCGCGTGCGCGGTGATCTCGAAGTCCTCGGGAATGGTGTCTGGGTCGATGATGAGCGAGTGATAGCGCGTCGCCACGAATGGATTCGGAAGCCCCTCGTACACGCCGGTTCCATCGTGGGAAATCATCGAGGTCTTGCCATGCATCAGTTCCGGCGCGTGGACCACGTCCGCGCCGAAGGCCGCGCCAATCGACTGGTGGCCGAGGCACACGCCCAGGATCGGCTTCTTGCCCGCGAACTCCTTGATGAGGTCGATTGATATCCCGGCCTCGTTCGGCGTACATGGTCCCGGCGAGACCACCACGCCATCGATCTCATCGATCCGCTCGGAAACCTGCTCGGGAGTCAATTGATCGTTGCGCACGACCTCGACGTCCGCGCCCAGTCCAGTGAGGGCCTGGTACAGGTTGAAGGTAAACGAGTCGTAGTTGTCCAGAAGAAAGATCATCGCTCAGGCTCCAGTACCGGTAGACGCCAATTCCGCCGCCTCAATTGCTTCCGCGCGTTCGATCGCCCGGACCAGCGCCCGCATCTTGTGGAAGCTCTCCGCATACTCACCATCGGGCGTGCTGTCGGCGACGATCCCGCCGCCGGCCTGGAGCGAAGCAACCCCGCCGGACACCACCATCGTGCGAAGCGCGATACACGTGTCCATCCCGCCCGAGAAGTCGAAGTACCCCACGGCCCCCGAATACACTCCGCGCTTGTCGGCCTCGAGTTCGGCGATGATCTCCATCGCCCGGATCTTCGGAGCGCCGGATACCGTGCCCGCCGGGAAGCACGACCGCAGGGCGTCCATGGCGCCGTACCGTCTGTCGATCTGCCCCTCGACGTGGCTCACGATATGCATGACGTGCGAGAAGCGCTCGACTTCCATCAACTTCGGAACATGCACCGAGCCTGGCTTCGACACCCGGCCCACGTCGTTGCGGCCGAGATCGACGAGCATGATGTGCTCGGCCCGCTCCTTCTCATCAGCCATGAGATCGATCTCATGCTGCTGGTCTTCGAGCGTCGTCGCACCTCGTGGGCGGGTCCCGGCGATCGGGTGATTCGTGACAATCCCGTCCTCAAGACGAACGAGGAGTTCCGGCGACGCTCCAACCACCTGATGCTGACCAAAGTCGAGATAGAACATGTAAGGTGATGGGTTCACCATCCGTAGCGCGCGGTACATCGTGAAGGGATGCGCGTCCGAGGGGATGTCCACTCGTTGCGACAGCACTACCTGGAAAATGTCGCCTTCGTGGATGTATTCCTTTGCCCGGTTGACGATCTCGCGGTAGCGCTCGGGCGAGGTGTTCGGCTGGAACCGGTCGCTGACCGCCCGCGTCTGGGCGCTGGCGGACATTGGGTATGTTCGGGTCGGACCCTTCAGTCTCGCGATCAGGTCATCGATCCGTCCGCTTGCCTTCGCATGGGCAGCGTCCAGCCCATCGGGATCATCGAGCCTGACGTGCGCGACCACTTTCATCACACGTTCGAGGTGATCGAAGACCACCAGCGAATCGGCGATGTGATATTGCGCCTCGGGATATCCGAGTCCCGGACCATCGGCCATGCCCACTCGTGGCTCGAACCGCCTGATCGCATCGTAGGAGAGGTACCCAACGGCTCCGCCGGTCAGCGAAGGCAATCCATCGGTGCCCGCCGACGCATAGCCGTCCAGAATCTCGCCAATCGCTGTCAATGGGTCGTCGTACGCACGCTTGGAGGACGTGCCTTCACTGACCTCGGTAAGCTCACCGTCGCGCAGGGTCACCGTCGACACGAAGTCCGTTCCGATGAACGAATAGCGGGCGATCCGAATGCCGCCTTCGACCGATTCCAGGATGAAGCCCGGCTTTGTCAGCCCCTCGGTGATCTTCAGGTACGCCGATACAGGCGTTTCAAGATCCGCCACGATCTCCCGGTACATCGGTACCGTCCTGACACCGGCGCCGGCCCGCCGGGCCATTAGTCGAATCTCGTGCAGCGGCGGAAACGTCCCAACATCCGGAACCTGCCTTGCTTCCCTGGCTTGAACGACCATCGTGATGCTCCTGTTCCACGGCGACAACGAAAAAACGGCAACAAAAAAGACCTTCATCCAAAAGGGACGAAGGCCATTGAAGCCATTCCGCGGTGCCACCCTCATTGGCGACGCAACGCATCGCCCACTCAAACCGTACGGGCGCCCATTGATGGAATCGCCGATACGAGGCTCCAGATAACGGCGGAGACACCGTGACCGTCTACTCGACGCCTTGGCGCGTTTCGGGGTCCAACTCCCAGATCCATTCCGCATCCGCTTCTCGCCAGGCTCTCACCACCCCTGGCTCGCTTCGGTCCGCGTTTTCGATGCGTACTCGTTCCGATCATCGCAGTTGAGATTCTTCAACTAATCTGGACAATACGCGAGCGAATCGTGGATGTCAAGAACAGCTTTGGGCTTCTTGGGCTTCCAGCGGCATTCCTCCCGGCCACGGGCGAGCGAGAGTCGCCGTTCCTCGCTCGAAGCGCGGGGTATTCAGCCGCTTTCGGCTTGTGGCGAGTGGTACCCTTCGGTTTGGGTAGGCTCACCTGGGTCCACATAGTTAGGGAGACGCGTTTCATCATGGAACAAGGAAAGATGGATTTCCTCATACGGTTGCTTTCCACTCCAGGACCATCCGGATTCGAGCAGGCGCCCTCCGCGGTTTGGCGCGAACAGGCATCGACGTTCGCGGATACGGTCGAACACGATGTCCTTGGCAATTCCTATGCCTGGTTGGGGACCCCGGAAGGCCCGGTCGTTGTTATTGAGGGACACATCGACGAGATCGGTTTTCTGATTACCTACATCGACGATGAGGGGTTTCTCTGGTTCGACAAGATTGGCGGCTGGGACGACCAGGTCGTCGTCGGCCAGCGCGTCTCGATCGCCACGGATTCCGGCGAGGTGAAGGGCGTCGTTGGCAAGAAAGCCGCGCACCTCCTGAAGCCCGCGGATCGCAGCAAGGTCACCGAGGTGTCCGACCTGTGGATCGACATCGGGTCGCCGAACCGGGCGGCCGCGCTGGAGCGCGTACAGGTCGGCGACCCGATCGTGATCGACGCCGGTCCACTCCAGCTAACGGACGACTTGCTGGTTTCCCGGAGCATCGACAACCGGGCTGGCGCCTGGGTTGCCATGGAGGCTCTTCGCCTCCTCAGCGAAGATCGGCCCTCGGTCGCGGTGGTCTCCGTCGCCGCCACCCAGGAAGAAATCAACATGTCGGGAGCGTTATTGTTGTCTCATCGGGTGAAGCCCCTGGCCGGCATCGCGATCGATGTCACCCACGCGACCGACTACCCTGGCGCCGCGAAGAAGGCCGACAACGACGTGAAGCTCGGCGGTGGTCCGGTCCTCACGCGAGGTTCATCCATCAATCCGCGGGTGTTCGCGGGACTCAAGGCCGCGGCGGCGGAGCTGGGCATCAACACGCCGATACAGGCCGCCGGCCGATCGAGCGGCACCGACGCCGATGCCATGATCCGCTCGGGCGCCGGTGTCGCGCCGGGCCTGGTCTCGATTCCCAACCGCTACATGCACAGCCCCAACGAGGTGGTCAGCCTCACAGACCTCGAACAGGCCGCCCAGTTGATCGCGGCATTCGTTCGAACCATCACGCCCGAAACGGACTTCCGGCCATAGCGACAACGATGAACAGCAAGTGACAGGGCCGCGCCAGCGACGATCAATCGCTGGCGCGGCTTGTCGTTTGCGCGCGATTTTGGCCACGAATGCCTACTCGCTGAGCCTCGTGGTGGGGGTTGGCGTTCGGGGCCGGTAGACTCGCTGGCACTTCGGGCAGAAGTACGTCCCTCGCCCTCCCACGCGCGTCTTCTCGATGGTCGTGCCACACGCGAAGCATGGCTCGCCAACCCGGCCATGCACCGCGGGGAACCCATCGACTGGGCGTGCGACGTTGTGGATGATCTTCGCGCCGCCCTTGCGAATGCCTTCGGCAAGCACATCCGGGATGTTATCGAGAATCGAGCGACGTTTTGGCGCCGGGATGCTGTTCGCCGGTCGCGCGGGATGCATCCCTGACCTGAACAGCACTTCATCGACGTAGATGTTGCCAAGGCCAGCAATGAACGTCTGGTCCAGCAGCAGCGTCTTGATTGGAATCCCTCGGCGGGCGATCACGGCTCCCAGAACGAGCGCGTCGAGTTCCCCGGTGCCCTCGGGTCCAAATCCAAATGCATCGATCGCCGCGGGAACGTCGTCAGATGGCATCAGCCGTAGCCAGCCGAACTGCCTCACATCGCTAAAGTACGCGATCGTTCCATCGTCGAACTCGAAGGCGACGTGTGTTGCCTTGTGAGGATAGGGCCCCGCCGGATCGGGAATTGGGTGTCCAGCAACGTACCGCTCACCGGTGGGCGGCAAAATCGCCCACTGCCCCGACAGCTTGAAATGGACGAGAAGGGAAAGGCCGTTGTCGAATCCGAGGGCAAGCACCTTGGCCCGCCGGTGAGTGGACGACAGCCTGGCTCCGATGAGCGGTTCCAGGTCTCCGATCGGTGAGTCGCGGAGCAGCTTCGGCAGCGTGTTGACAATTGACGTCACGCGTTTGCCGGTCAGGTGCTGCTCGATGGAACGCCGGGCGGTTTCGACCTCCGGCAGTTCAGGCACGGCTGGTTTCACCCGCCGGCGTAACCGCCTGGCGCATCCACTGTGCCGCTTCCACCGCCACCTCGACGCCTTCATCCTCGTCATGTGAGACGGAGATCACCTTGGACATCACGTCCCAGGCCGCAAACTTGGCCTGGCGATGAATCGCCTCATAGACCTTCTGGCGAGGTCCCATGAGTTTCCCTTGCGTGATACAGGCGACCTGCCAGGAATCCCCCGCTCTCGTGAGGGCCACGACGTCCCTGCCCCTTCGCCAGGTAAAGGCATCAACCTTGTCGAATTCGTCCATGAAGAATCTCGTCCAACCCCACTGCCGCCAGCGAAGGGAAAACACCTCTCGCCACGAAACCGGCAACACCTGATTGACAGCCAAGACACGTACTCCAGCGTCGGGAATGGTGGGACTCGCGCCGCGCGATCGTACGTCTTCTGGAGATCCAGAATGGCGGCGACACGCTCGCGGAACCGCTCCTCACCGTCGAGGGCATTCCTCAATGACAAATCCAGGGCGCGGATCAATGGCGGATGGGGATGGGGAAGAAGGCGGAAGAATGGGACGTTGTCACGCGATGGTTGCGGGTCTCCATCATTCCACGAGTTCGAGCGCCCAGCCAACGATCGATGCCGCAGAAAATGCAGTGTACTCCAAATCGATTCGCGAGGCCGGGCGCCAATGGCTACATCGGCGGTCAGGATCGAGGTATCCCGCCATCCTTAGCCGTCGAAGGAGACAAATGCTCCCGTGTCGTCACGCACCACGCTGAGACCGCCGATCACCGCGCTCGTATTGAGCGGCCCATAAATGTGCGGGAAGTCCTCGTCTGGATCGTCGTATCGAACGGGTGACTCGATCGCCGCCAGATCGAGCACGAGCACCTGGAATGGCCTCGGGTCGCTGGTATAGAACGCATTGCCAACCCACAGCAGGCGCTCCATGCCATTGGTACAATGAATGAACCCGTCCGCCTCGAAGGCCTCTGGAGTGTAGGATTCGCCCCCGCCGTTTTCCGCCCAGTAAGCGACCGGAACGAGATGATAGGTCACTCCGGCATCCCGGGCGTCGGCCGCGGTCTGATATTTCATGCAGCGCCTTGCTCCTCCGAATGGCTACTCGATTCCATCGCGGCGAAAGCACGTTCGCGCGACAGTGGGATCAAGTGTAATCTCGCGTATGGATTGGACGCGGAGAAACGTATCCCGTCCAGATGACCTGAGACGATCCGGTACCTGGAAGGCGCCATGTGAACACCATGCAGCGATCCCGCGAACAATGGCAACAGGTGTTGCGGTCAAGAGGAATCCGTCCGGCAAGGTCGATGGGTCAGAACTTCCTGGTCGAGCCTGACGTGGTCGAAATGATCGTGAAGACGGCCGGAGTCGCGCCCGGCGATCGGGTGGTCGAGATTGGTCCCGGTATGGGAATCCTCACCAGGGAACTGCTGGCGAGGGGATCGAACGTCCTTGCCGTCGAACTTGATGTCGAACTCGTGACCCTCCTGGCTCACGAACTCGGCGACGCCGCCAATTTCACCCTGGTGGAGCGGGACGCGAGGCACGTCGATGTCAGCGCCTGGACGAACGGCGACTCGTGGCAGGTCGTCGCAAACCTGCCGTACAGCACCGGGACGGTCATCATCCGGCACTTCCTGGAGATGGCGGACCCACCCTCCGCGCTCACGGTCATGGTGCAGAAGGAGGTCGCGGAACGCATGGTGGCCGTTGTCCCTCATATGTCGCTGCTCTCGATCGCCGTTCAGTTGTTCGCCGAACCGGAGATCGCGTTCATCGTGCCACCCGGTGTCTTCGAGCCCCCTCCCAAGGTCGAATCGGCGGTTGTCACGCTCGATGTCCGTCCCGCTCCCCTCGGTACGTATTCCGATCGAGCCGCACTCTTCTCCCTGGCCACCATGGCGTTTCAACGGAAACGCAAGACCATAGCCAATGGTCTCTCCCAGGGACTGGGGCTCCCCAAATCCGAGGTGGAATCGTTGCTGGAGGCGGCTGGCATCGACGCGGGACTTCGCCCGCAGGCTGTCAGCCTCGAACAGTGGCTGGCACTTGCTCGGATCGCGCCGCGATGAACGAGATTTCGATTCAGGCACCAGCAAAGATCAATCTGGGCCTCGAAATCATTGGCCGGCACGGCGATGGCTACCACGAGATCAGAACGGTGCTCGCGATGCTGGAACTCGCCGATACGCTGACGCTCAAGCTCTCGGATAGACCACGCGGCATGGATATCGATGGCGTTCGCGCGAACGAGAATCTCGTCTCACGCGCACTGGCCGCGTTCAAAACAAGCGTCCCAGGCTCGTCTCCGTTTCAATGGAGTCTCATGAAGCGAATACCCGCCGCCGCGGGTCTGGGTGGCGCGAGTTCAGACGCGGCCGCGGCCCTTCTCGCCGCCAACATCCTCTCTGGGTCGCCACTCTCGACAGGACAACTCATGGACATCTCGGGCACGCTTGGCAGCGACATCGCCTTCTTCTTTGGGACGCCATGTGCCCTGGCATCGGGACGAGGCACGAACCTGTCTCCTGTCCCCGCTGTCGAATCCGATGTGCTGCTCGCCGTTCCCCGCGAGTCCCTTCCCGCCAAGACCGCGACCATGTACGGAAATCTCCGGCCGTCGGACTTTTCTTCCGGCGGTCGTGTGGCGACGCTCGTCACGGGGCTGAACGCCGGGAATCCGCCATCCTCCGGTCAACTGGCAAATGCATTCGCCCGGCCACTTCGAGCGTTGCTTCCAGGGACCGGCGAACTCGAACAGGCATTGGCGTCAGCGGGAGATCTCGCATTTGGATTGAGTGGCGCGGGTCCCGCATATTATGTCCTTTCGCCCAGAAATACTCACCGCCAAATCATCGAATTGTTAGCCGGGCGGTTTGGCGATTGGCTCTCGTTCATCTCGACGTCCACCAGGGGGCGTCCGCTCCACCCCGAATCTGGAGCGTCGTCATGAAATCACAGGAGCGCCACCCCGCGCCGATCTCACGCCGGAAGCTTGTTGGACTCAGCCTCGCCAGTGCCCTGGCTGGCGGGATATGGACCACGGGCTTCGCCGTCCTCGCCCGTGGCGTACATCCGCAATTCCTCGCGATTGGGGATGACGCCTGGCAAGTCGTCCTGATCGAGCACGGACAACGCCGCGCTTTGATCGGTCTTGGGCTGTTCGATACTCACGTCCTGGATTACGTTCCAGGGCTGACGACATCGCTCCGGCAGCATATCGACATCGTCATTGGCGAGTCAGGCTTCCTGGAGGGACTGTCCCCCCTTTCCGGCCAGTGGGCCAACGCCGTACGGGTTCAACTCGATGGATCGGCGTTCGCCGCCGGATCTCCAACCTACCTTCATCTGAGAGACCAGATCACGATCGGCCTCGGGGAAATCACCCTCACGCTTCGCGGCCTGCCCAGCGGTGAATGGAATCGCGAAAACACCATCCCTCCAGGGTGGATCGGACACTTGCGCCACGGACACGTCACGGTGGCGATGTCGTCCTCACTGGATGTCGCGGCTGAACATGCGCGTCCAGAATCGGCTCTCGCCATCGCACCCGGCGGGGACTTCTCGAGGACCCAGAGACTGCTCCCGGCTACGGGAATCGTTACCAACTCATCCAGCGTTCCGGACGATGCTATCGCGAAACGCGGTCCAGGATCGACCGTGCTGGTGCGCACATTTCGCGCGGACGTCGCGTCGTTTCGCATACGCGAGGGGAAGATCGAGCTGCCGGGCTGGACCCAGCACATTGACCGGTACGCGCCGGAACTCTCTACCGGCGCCCGGTGAATGTCTGGGAACGACAACCCCCATCGCCCGACGACCGTGCGTTTGGGGCGACGGCCC
>CAZUPA010000002.1:0-56647 GCA_964622205.1 uncultured Sphaerobacteraceae bacterium | reverse complement strand
GTCTGGGAACGACAACCCCCATCGCCCGACGACCGTGCGTTTGGGGCGACGGCCCAGAGAGCTGCGGCGAGCGCGTGGCTCCCCCGATACGGAATCCGCGCAATCAATGGTGGAACGGGCGGCGACAGGTGAGCCGGAAACAGCCAGGGAATGTGTTGATTGACGGCCCGCGCGGCAGGTCTGTCGATCATGTGTCCGCCGCGAGGCCTGCCCGCCTGGCCAGGACAGCCACACGCTCGCCCGCGGCTCTCTGGGACTGTCCCTCCCTCCACGGCGTTCGTGTGGCGCATGCTGATCCTCAAGGAGTCACACGGAGCCGGTACCACACGAAATCCGGGTCAACTGGGATGAATCCCGGGGTCGGGAACTGGGGAGCCACCGGTGAAACCGGGCATGCCCTGGGATGGTGCGCGAATGTATGGTGTCGCGGCCTGCGAAACAGGTCTGTGGCGCCTATCGCTCCTGGCGCCTGGGCGCTCACCGACCAGGCGTCCGGCTCCTGACATTCCGGATTCCGTATCATTCGTCGGAGGCTGGCCGGGAACGATCCCGCCGCGGACGATCCGCGGACGACTCTTCGGTCAGCCAGTCGCGAATCACCGATTCCTCATCCGAAGATTGAGCTGGTTTTCGGCCATAGGACGCTGGCCTGCTCCCGGGCGCCTTCGTGCTACCCGGCTGCACCTGCTTAACCGTGCCTGGCCACGTCCGGGACCAGCCGCGCTGCAAATCATCCATCGACGATGGGGCAACCTCTTCCCAATGCCGGACTTCCTTGATCTTTATCGCCGCGGTTGGTTCTGGCACTGGTTCAGGCGCAATCGGCTCGGTCTTGACCGGCTCGACTGCTGGAACCGCCGGCCGGATCGGTCGCCTGTCCGGAGCCTGAACCTGGTCGACCTGAAGGTCCGCGAACGCACCCTCTGGATCACGTTCCCGGACGACCATCCCGAACAGGATTCCCACCAGCGCCACGAAAGTAACCGCCAGGAGCACCCAGTCGAATCCGACCGACAATGCCCTGGCCACGTACGCTTCGCGAATGATGTCTGGATAGGTTCCCTCGTTGAGGTACGTCGATCCAAGCTGGATCAACGCGCCGAGGAAGATAATTCCGTTTGCCAGGGCAATTAGACCGCCGAACAGCCTGCCACCGGGACCTGGCTTGTGCGGAAATGCCGCGGCCGCCCCATAACCAACCAACCCCGCGATCACGACGATGGCGCCAACCGCCGCCACGAACCGGGAAATGCCCAGATCGATGCCAGATATGTCTTCGAGTGTGTCGCCCCACCGAAGCGACCATTGATTGGCCACCAGGATACCGAGGAGCAATCCCGCGGAGACGCAGACTTCTCGCAGCCCTCCACGGTACATTCCGATGGGAATCAACAAGAGCAGGATAGCGATAAGGAGTGCGTCGAGCACGAGGGAATCGAGCATATCGGGGTCACTCTAGCACACGGCACACATCGGATCGCGGTGCTGGACTTCCAGGCCACCTAACCGGCTTGCGCGATTTTCTGAAGAGAACCTAATGGGATATGTAGCCAGTCCGGCCGGTTGTCGAGTTCGTAGCGTACCTCATAGAGCGCCTTGTCGATCATGAACAGGTCGAGACTCCGGGTGAAGTCCGGGTCATTGGCGGGCAGGAACGCGCCATGTCCTGCTCGGACGGCGGCAAGGTAATCCGCGGTGAATCTGGCCGCGGCATCGACACCCCAATTCTGGAGTTTGGCTCGCGACTGTGGCATCACTTCGAAGCACGCGGACGCGACGGCATAGTCGATCGACCGGAGCATTCCCGCCACGTCCTTGAGCGGCGAGTGCTTTTCGCGCCGCTCTTCCATCGTCCGGGAGGGTTCGCCTTCGAAGTCGATGATGACGAAATCGTCGCCAGTTCGGAGCACCTGACCCAAATGGTAATCGCCATGGACGCGTGTCCGATATGACCCCACGAGTGAATCGGCCTGCATCACGCCGGCCAGCAGTCCCGCCGACAGCGCTTCGGATTCCCCATGCGACAGCGCGCCCTGCCGGAAGAGCATGGAGGCCGTGAGCTGCACCTCCCGTGAGACACGGTCCTCAAGATCCCTCACGTCGTGGTCGGTGAACGGTTCAGGTCCGAAGGCATCGCCTGTTCCATGCCCCAACGCGATGTGAAGCTCGCCGGTTCGCCGGCCAAGCAAGCCGATGGAGTCCAGCAATCCATCCCTGTTATCGTCCGCGGATTCGACCAGTGCGCCAGGCAGCCACCGCCAGCAGTCACCCTGGTTCGGGACGAATGCCTGGGCCGTGGCCAGTTCGACGACCGGCCCGCCGCCGTCGCGCTCCACGAACACCGCGCCCTCGAATCGAGGCACGTGTGGGAAGGCAGCCTGCCCGCTCAGATAAGAGATGATCTCCGAATCGGGATTGATTCCCGCCTGGAGCTTGCGAAACACTTTCACGATCGATCTGTCGCCGTACAGCACCGACGTGTTGCTCTGCTCTCCGGAAAGCACCCTTGCCGGCGCATCCGCCCAGGTGTCTTCGGAAGCAGCCGCGTTCCCTCGCCAGGTCATCCGGCCGCTCTGGTCATCGCCGAGCGCGAGAACGCGGTGCTCTCCAAATCCGGATCCGAGCCAGTCGAGATACGAGCTGGATTCGAAGCCGTCTCGTGGCTGGTCGTCGCCGGCCGCGCGCAGGGGCACGAAGTAGGTCGTATCACCGCCGTCTTCAAACGCGATCTTCACCTGGATGTGACTCACCCCGGCGCCGTCGATATCGACCGTCACGATATCCGTGGCCACCAGCGACGCGATGAATCGCGACTTGTCGCCAAACCATCGCCTCTCGACGAGCCAGGACTCAAACTGGTCGGGATGCGCTTGGATCCAGGCAAGTGGGGACAAACAGACTCTCCTTGGTCGACTACTCGCCCTCGGTCGATTCTTCCAGCCGGAACCAGTAGAACGCATGAGGACCAAGTGTCACGAAGTACGGAAGCTCGCCGATGTTGGGGAATCGAATTTCGCCGACCAGTTCAACCGGTTGCCACCCGTCGAACTCCGAAAGGTCCAGTTCCGCATACTGCACGAACCGGCTGAGGTTCACCACGCACAGCAGGACCTCACCTTCCCACTCCCGGAGGTACACCAGCACCTTCATGTTTTCGGGATGGAGAAATCGGATCGATCCGCGCCCAAAAGCCTTGTAGCGCTTGCGGACGGCGATCATCCGCTTCATCCAGTTGAGCAGCGAGGTGGGAGTGCGTGACTGCGCCTCGACATTGACGCCCATGTAGCCATAGACCGGGTCCATGATCACCGGGAAGTACAGGCGAGCCCAGTCCGCCCTGCTGAAGCCCGCGTTTCGGTCGGTCGACCACTGCATTGGCGTGCGAACGCCGTTCCGGTCACCAAGGAAAATGTTGTCGCCCATGCCAATCTCGTCGCCATAGTAGAGGCAAGGAGTTCCCGGCATCGACAGCAGGAGCGAGTTCATCATCTCGATCTGGCGGCGGCCATTGTCGAGCAGCGGGGCCAGCCGGCGGCGGATACCGACGTTGATCCGCATCCGGGGGTCCTTGGCGTACTCGTAGTACATGTAGTCACGCTCGGCGTCGGTCACCATCTCGAGCGTCAGTTCGTCATGGTTTCGCAGGAAAATGGCCCACTGGTTCAGGTCGGAAATGTCTGGCGTGGACTCCATGATTTCGACGATCGGAGTTCGCAGTTCGCGGCGCATGGCCATGAACATGCGCGGCATCAGCGGGAAGTGGAACGCCATGTGGAACTCTGGCTCCTCGTCGGTGCCGAAGTACTCCACCACGTCGCTGGGCCACTGGTTCGCCTCGGCGAGCATGATCGCGCCCGGGAACTCGGCCTCCATCATCGCCCGCGCCCGCCTCAGGAACTCGTGGGTCTCGGGCAGGTTCTCGCAGATCGTGCCCTCGCGTTCGAAGAGATAGGGAACCGCGTCGCAGCGGAACCCATCGAGACCAAGGTTCATCCAGAAACGCATGACATCCAGCATTTCCAGCTGGAGTGCCTCGTTGTCGTAGTTTATGTCGGGCTGATGACCAAAGAACCGGTGCCAGAAGTATTGCCCCGCCACCGGGTCATAGGTCCAATTGGAGGTTTCCGTATCGGTAAAGATGATCCGCACGCCCTGGTACTGTTCAGGGTCGTCGGTCCATACGTAGTAGTCGCGATACGGCGAGTCGGGGTTCGCCCGCGCTTCCTGGAACCACGGATGCTGGTCCGATGTATGGTTCATCACCAGGTCCGCGATCACCCGGATCCCTCGCGAATGCGCCGACGCTATGAGTTCGGCGAAGTCTTCCACGGTCCCGTAATTGGGGTCGATCGACACGAAGTCCGAAATGTCGTACCCGTCATCCTTGCCAGGCGACGGATACATGGGCATGATCCACAGGCAGTCCACACCGAGATCGCGAAGGTAATCCATCTTCTCGATCACGCCCTGGATGTCCCCGAAACCATCACCGTTGCTGTCGTTGAAGGACTTCATCGGTATCTGGTAAATCACGGCATCCTTGAACCACATGTTGTCGCGGTTCAGCATCTCACCCTCCAACGAAAACCGCCGTGGAAGACTCACGGCAACGGGATGTGGCCACCTGCCCATCCCAGCGGATCAGAACGCGCTCTCGACGTAGTCCTGGTGAATCCACTTCTGGATGCTGAAGATCATCGCCGGATTCGAGGTAGGGTCGAGCGTCAGGCGCTGCTCGCCGCCAGTCCAAAGGAACGACTCGTCCGTAAACAACTCGGTCGCCCTGAACTGTCCGTTGTGCTCGATACCCCACCGGTCCAGCGGCAACCACACAGCCGATTCATGCGCGTGAAACGGGTCGAGGTTGACGATCACCAGCACGACATCCGAGCCGTCGCCGGTCGCCTTGTAATAGGCCAGGACGTTGTCATCCGAAGTATCCACGAATCGGAGGTTTTCGTACTCCTGGAGCGCGGGGTGATTCCGGCGAATCCCGTTCAACCGCGCGATATAGTCGCTGATATTGCCGGGCCGGTCCCAATCCCACACTTTGTACTGATACTTTTCGGAGTCGAGATACTCCTCCTTGCCAGGGACTGGTGTGTTCTCGCATAGCTCGTATCCGCTGTAGATGCCGTACGCGGATGACATTGTCGCCGCCAGCACCACCCGGTACTGGAACGCGGCCCGCCCCCCTTCCTGAAGGATGGTTGGCAGGATATCGTGGGTATTGGTGAAAAAGTTACCACGAAAGAACTCTTTCATCGGCCCCTGCGTCAGCTCCTCGCCATATTCGCGGAGTTCCTGCTTGAAGTTCCGCCAGGTGAAGTAGGTATAGCTCTGGGCGAACCCGGCCTTCGCCAGCGCCTTCATCACCTTGGGCCGGGTGAACGCCTCCGAAAGGAAGATCACGTCCGGATGCCCGGCGTGAACCCGCGCGATCAGCCATTCCCAGAACACGGTCGGCTTGGTGTGCGGATTGTCCACCCGGAAGATCTTCACGCCATTGTCGACCCAGTACAGGATGATCCGGAGCATTTCGTCCCACATCGCCTTCCAGGCATCGCTCTGGAAATTCAGCGGGTACATGTCCTCGTACTTCTTGGGTGGGTTCTCCCCAAACTTGATCGTCCCATCCGGGCGCACATAGAACCAGTCCGGATGGTCCTTCAGCCAGGGATGCTCGGGAGACCCTTGCAAGGCGACATCGAGCGCTAGTTCCATGCCGTACTTCGCCGCTTCGTCAACCAGGCGCCGGAAGTCCTCGATCGTGCCGAGTTCGGGATGGATCGCATCGTGCCCGCCCTCGTCGCTGCCGATCGCGTATGGCACGCCAGGATCGCTGGCCACGGAGACGAGGGAGTTGTTCCTTCCCTTGCGCTTGGACTTGCTGATGGGGTGAATGGGTGTGAAATACAGCACATCGAATCCCATGTCGGCGATGCGCGGAAGCTGGGCCTCGACATCCTTGAACGACGCGCTCCTACCAGGCTCTGTCCCCGCGGATCGCGGGAACATCGAATACCAGGCTGAATACCTCGCCCGCACCCGATCCACGGTCACCTTCAGTTCCGGCGAGCGTGCGTATCCCCTTCGCGATCGATTGCGGTGGGTCGCGGTCACGACCTCCGGTTGCTCCAGGACCGCGACGGCCGCGGCCTGGTCGTCGCTGGCTCGTGCCGATTCGATCGCCGCCTGTAGCACCAGGCGATCGTCCTCACTCGATCGCGACAGCATTTCCTCGAACAGGTGGATGCCTTCGATCAACTCACTGGCGATATCGACACCGACGTCGAGCTTCTTGTGGACTTCGTCGAGCCAGCTCCCAATGGGGTTGGGAAATGCCTCGATTCGATACCTGTAGGAGGTGTTCTCGTCCACCACGAACACCGCGCCCCATCGATCGTTATCGACGAACGACATTTCGACTTCGTCCCAGGCGTCGTGACCCTCCGCGCGGTATTGAAGCACCGCCGACAGTAACTCATGTCCCTCACGGAAGAGGTCGGCCTGGACGTCGAGCCTGTCGCCGACTTCGCGCTTGACGGGATACCTGCCACAATCGATTTGAGGTTGAACGTCCTCGATCAGGATACTGCTGGGCGCCTCCGGTGAAAGTAAGTCCAGGTGCATCTTCGCGGCTGCTCCTCTTGCTGGGAATGGCCCTTTCGAACTCGGTCCCTTGTTGTGCGATGGTACAACGCCCTGGCCCCGCGAGGTCAGCCTGGAGCGCGTTGCATCGCGCTGTTCCGGGGTCACTTGTCGCCAGGTCGTAAAATGGTCTGGTGAGATCGGCTGGCGCTCTATTGCCGCCGTCGCACTCCCTGTCGACTAATCATGCCTGTCGCCCCCCACGCATGGGCCTGTTCAAGGCCCGCGAAAGGGCGTGGCCGTAAAGGACACCAACACATGAAGTACGAAGTTCGATTCCAGGTCGGCGGCGAAGAGCAGGCCGAACCAGTTGAAGCCGACGACGCGGCGACCGCCGCGCATCTCATTCAGGAACGGTACCAGTCGTCGAGTGAGTCGTTTGAACTCATTCAGGTACAGCTTCTTGACGATATGCCTGAGTTCGTTGCGAGCGAACCTGACACGGTTGCCAAGTAGCTCGGCGTCTGCTCGTCGGCCAGGACTGAACGAGGTCTATTCCAACGCATGATCGACCAGAATCACCTATCGGGGGTGCGTCCAGGCGCCCCCTTTCCTCTGGGACCAACAATCGTCGGCTCTGGCGTCAACTTCGCCGTATATTCGGAGCATGCCACCCAGATCGACATTTGCCTGTATGAGTCTGGAAACGACTTGCCCACCCGCACCGTCACCCTTCCAGACAGGACGAACTTCGTCTGGCATGGTTGGATCGAGGGTGTCCAGCATGGCGCCCGCTATGGAATTCGTGCCCATGGTCCGTATGACCCCGTGAATGGCCTTCGATTCACGCCGGCCAAGCTCCTGATCGATCCCTATGCCCGATCGATCGATGGCGCGGTCATTTGGGGACCGGATGTGTTTGGCTACGACTTCGAAGGGCCAAATGACGACCTGGAACTGAGTGAGGCGCCAGACGACTCGAGCATGCCAAAGTGCGTGGTCATCGACAACCGGTTCGACTGGGGCGATGACCGGCCTCCACGCACATCATGGTCTGACACCGTCATCTACGAAGCCCATGTCAAGGGGCTCACCCAGCTCCATCCGGACGTGCCGGAAGGCCTCCGGGGAACCTACCTTGGGGCCGCCCATCCGTCGATCACCAATCACCTGCGGTCGCTGGGCGTCACGGCCATCGAGTTCCTCCCAGTCCATACGCATGTCGACGACGCGTTTCTGGTCGACAAGGGACTGACCAACTACTGGGGCTACAGCACGCTCAATTACTTCGCTCCGCACGCGGGCTATGCTCGTGGCGACGCCGGAAATGAAGTGACGCAGTTCAAGGAGATGGTGAAGGGCTTCCACGCCGCCCGCATCGAGGTCATTCTCGATGTCGTCTACAACCACACCTGCGAGGGCAATCACCTTGGACCCGCCTTGTCGTTCCGGGGTCTCGACAACCCCACGTATTACCATCTGCTTCCCGGCAAGCCAGAGTTCTACCTCGACTTCACGGGCACGGGAAACTCGCTCAGGGCATCGCATCCGCAGGTCATCTCGCTGATTCTCGACAGCCTCCGATACTGGGTCTCGGAAATGCATGTCGATGGCTTCCGCTTCGATCTCGCCACGACGCTCGGTCGCGACGAATACGACTTCAGTGCCTGGAGCGGCATCTTCGACGCGATCCACCAGGACCCCGTGCTCTCCCAGGTCAAACTCATCGCCGAGCCCTGGGATATCGGCGAAGGCGGATACCATGTGGGCGGTTTCCCAACCATCTGGTCGGAATGGAACGACAAGTTCCGCGATGCCACGCGTGCGTTCTGGTTGGCGAATAGCCAGGATCTCGCCCAAATGGGCTATCGCTTCACGGGCTCGTCGGATATCTACGAACCATCCGGCCGCGGCCCACGTTCCAGCGTCAATCTCATCACGGCTCACGACGGATTCACGCTGAATGACCTCCTGTCATACTCCGAGAAGCACAACGAAGCCAACGGCGAAAACGGCAATGACGGCCACGACCACAACCTGTCGTCCAACCATGGCCACGAAGGGCCAACAGACGACCGGAGCATCCAGGAACTCAGGCTTCGCCAGCATCGAAACCTCCTGGCGACATTGATGCTGTCCCAGGGGGTCCCCATGCTGCTTGGCGGTGATGAGTTCGGGCGCACCCAGCAAGGCAATAACAATGCCTACTGCCAGGACAATGAAATCAGTTGGATCGACTGGAACCTGGACGATGACCAGAAGTCGCTCCTGGACTTCACCAGGCGTCTCGGCCAGCTCCGCGCGGATGATCCAAACCTCCGCCGCCGCCGCTACTTCAAGGGCCGCCCCTCCACGCCAGACAGCTTCGACGACATCGTCTGGATCCGGCCAGACGGCAACAGGATGTCTCACAATGACTGGTCGACTCCTGGTCCAACCATCGGCATGCGGCTGGCGAGCGACAGCCTGGAGGAGACCGACGCCGGGGGCAATCCAATCGTCGTCCCCACCAGGATGGTCATCGTTCACGCTGGCGAAAACGAAACGACGTTCGTGCTTCCAAGGGTCGATCGGGAAGACACGGTTCGCACCTGGGAACTCACACTCACGACGGACTCTCCAACCGGAAAAGCCTCGACTCGCCATGGCGAAGGCACGGAGATCGTGATTCCCGGGAGGACCATGCTCCTGTTTACCGCCCGAGAGGATGCCGAACCGGTATGACATGGCAAACCGGACAGCAATGACCAAGCGAGAGCGGCGGAGCGCCGCTCTCGCTCGTTCGTTGTCTTCAGGTCAGGAAATCAGTCCGCGACGGGTACGCTCTCGGTGGGCACCAGCGCCAGCAACTGCCGGAGCCGCTCGGCCTGGAGCGGGGACACCTCGCCCAGCAGGTGCGACAAACGCCGCTTGTAGGCATCGCCCCACTCTTCGAGCAGGGTCTCTCCACTCGGAGTCAACCTGGCAAGAACCATCCGCTTGTCCCGGGGATGGGCCGCTCGCTGGGCCCAACCATGCCGCGCCAGGATGTCCACATAGAGCGTCGCCGTCCTCCGGGCAACGGCCAGCTTCCTGGCCAGTTCCGATGGGGCAATTCCCTCATCGCCAACCGCTCCCAGCTCCACCAGGGCGCCAAACGCCCCCGCCGTCAGGTCCAGGTCGGCCAACGCGTCCGTTGCCGCCCTGTCCATGGCCCCGGCGGTTCGAAGCAGTTGCATGACCGCGTCGAACCGGATCGAGTCCTCGGTTTCCGTTGGATCCATTGACACCGCTGGCTCGCCGAGAAGCCAACCGGGGTGAACTGATCGCTTTGATACTTCTGTAGACACACTTACCCCAGACTCGTTCTTCATGCGAGAACGTAAGAAAACGGCTTGGATAGTCGTCTGCCTGACCTGAACACCTGTCACCTGATCACTCGTCAAGTGTAACGGTGTGGGGCTGGCGGCGACATCAATACTGACCTCAAGTGTAAATGAGCACTGCTTCACGGTCTGCCGGGTGCCACCTGCGACTCGTGGCGAAAACACGTAGGGACTTTCGCGAGCCGTGTAAGGATTGTCCTTACAACACGGATTCTTCGGCCAGCAACCCGGCGCGAAGCGCGTAATGCACGAGTTCAGCCCTGTTGGCGAGACCCAGCTTCTGCATGGCCCGGTGCCGGTAGGTTTCCACCGTCTTCGGCGAAAGCGAAAGGATGTCGGCCGCCTGCTGTGCCGTGTAACCCTCCGCCGTCAGCTTGACGACCTCTCGCTCGCGTTCGGAGAGTACTTCACCGAGATCGAGTTCCTCGCCAGAACTAACCCGTCCGAGGTAGCCGCGCAACAGCGTCTTGGTGGCCGCCGGATCAAGGAACACTTCGCCCTTCGCGACGGTTCTGATCGCATCCAGCAGGTCCGTGTGGGCACTGGACTTTCGCACATACCCGGACCCTCCCGCCTCGAGCACCGGCAGGAGATAGCGTTCCTCGGCATGCACCGTCAGGACGAGCACCCTGCTCCGGATGCCAAGCGCCGTGATACCCCGAATGGCGTCGAGTCCCCCACCTGGCATCGACAGATCGGCGACGACCACATCGGGTTCCAGTTCGCGGGCCTGGTCAATCGCGCGAAGGCCATCTTCAGCCTCGCCCACCACCGCCATGTCGTGCTGCATTTCGAGCAGTGCCCGCAATCCCGCTCGAACAATGCCGTGATCGTCGGCAAGGAGCACCCGTATTCGTGAATGTTCCTGATTCTGGGCCAAGTTCAATGCCTTCCTGCCAGTTCGGATATGGGCTTGCCGACAGGCTCGCCATCGGCGGTGATCGGAATGGAAACGCGAATACGGACACCCTTGGGAGACAGTGGCGTGATCGAGAAAGAACCGCCGACCAGCGCCGCGCGTTCCGCCATCCCAAAAAGCCCAAGTCCCAGGCCGGACTCATCCCGAACGCGATGGAGGGCTGGGCTGAAGCCTCTCCCATCGTCGTCCACGGTTAGGTCCACGCTGGTCGTATGCCGTGTCAGCTTCACCAGGGCCTGCTTGGCGCCGGCGTGCTTCACCACGTTCGTCAGAGCCTCCTGGACCACCCGGTACAACACGAGCTCCACTTCCGGCGCCAGCCGCTCGCGAGCGCCATTCACTTCGAGCACCACGTCAATGCCCGATTGCTCCGAGAATCGCTGCGTGAGATCGCCGAGCGCCTCCCTGGCGCCAAGATCGTCGAGCGCGGGCGGACGGAGTTCGAGCGCGAGCCGCCGCACGCCTTCAATCGCTTCGACCGTCATCGATTCCAGCCGCTCGGCGGTCCTCCGTACTTCGTCGTTGGTGGACGACTTCAAGGCGGTCACGCTCAGCAACTGGGCGAACAGCATCTGGGCGGTGTCATCGTGAAGTTCCCTGGCTATTCGCTTTCGCTCTCCCTCCTGGGCATTGATAACCTGAACCGCCAAATCCCGGAGCCGCGCCTGGTTCGTTTCCAGTTCGTCCAGCGTGTCGTTGAACGTATCGACCAGGCGAACAAGTTGGGGATCGCTCAGTGAAGGGAGTTCCGCCCTTGCCGACAGGTCGCCCTTCCTGACCGCCTCGGCAAGGCGCTCCAGACTATCAAGCGGCTCGAACGCCGCCCTGAGCACCACATAGTTGACCGCCACGCTCAGGAGCACGCCAATTCCGGCGAAGAACAGCATCAGCTCTATTCGGGATGGCAATTGCAGGTCCCGAATGGTGGTCGCCGTCACGTAGGTGCCCACCACCGCCCCGAACACGACGATGGCCATGTTCGCCAGCAGCACCTTGTAAAACAGTGGCACGGACCGGACACGTTCCGCGACGATCTGTCGAACCCCTTGCCGTTCAACCATCCGCGAAGCGTCAATCGTTGACATGTCGAGTACTTTCAGTTCCGCTCAACGTGTCGACATGACAGGCCATCGAGAGGCTCTGGTACCATATCGGGTTTGACGGACGCGTAACGCAGGAGGAAATGCATTGGCCGCCAACTCATCATTCGACATCGTTTCGAAGTTCGATCAGCAGGAATTGAAGAACGCCGTCGATCAGGCGGACCGGGAAATCCGGACCCGCTACGATCTCAAGGATACCAAGACCGAGCTCGTGCTCACCGGCGCCGAACTCACCATCAACACCGAGTCGGAGTACAGCCTCACCGCGGTGCGAGACATCCTCGAGTCCAAAGTGCTCGGACGAAAACTCTCGCTCAAGATCCTCGACTACCAGGACGAAGAGGAAGCATCGGGCGCCCGGATCCGGCAGGTCGTCAAGCTCAAGGAAGGCATTCCAGACGACATCGCCAAGAAGATTTCGAAATCAATCCGGGACGAGTTCAAGAAGGTCACGCCTCAAATACAGGGCGACACCCTTCGCGTCCAGGCAAAGAGCCGGGACGACCTGCAGGCCGTCATGGCGATGCTGAAATCAGCCGACTATCCAGTCGCGCTGCAATTCGTGAACTACAGGTAGTGGCCAACCGGCCCTCACTTCGATTCCCGGTCCTCGCCCTTGATACGCTCGATCAGCGTGGAACGTTCGCCAGACGATCGTTGGGGAATCGCCTGCGCCACTTTTTCGAGCAACTCGCTTTCCAGCGGTGACCCGACCGGGAAGACCCGGACCGCCGGTGCCGGGACTTCGGGCCAGACCCGCTGGAACATGACCCATTGAGACACCCTGTCGGCGATCCCTCGCTCCATCGCGGGGACGAGCTTGTCGAAACCAGCGCGCATGTCCGCTTCGAGATCCGCGGTTTTCTCCACGCTGAATGACCGCGCGATCGACATCTCGTGTCCGTTCCGCAGTCTCCAGGTCAGGATCGGCACGACAATCGCCCCAGTGTCCCTCGCGATCCGGATGGCGCCCGGCGGAAGGGACGTGGTTTTGCCAAAGAACTCCACCGGGCGGCCGTTCTGGAAGAAGTCCCGATCGCTCACAATGACCGCGCATTCCCCGTTTCGGAGGGCCCGGATCACCTTCCTGACTCCAGAAGGCGTTGGTTCAACCATCGTCGCCCCGTTTGTCCCGCGGAGATGCGTCACTCCATCGAAGATAAATCGCGACGTTGTGCGGCCGGTCACGATGGTGAGCTTGTATCCGCGCGCCCGGAGCACCTGCCCCGCTTGGTCGAACGACCCCAGGTGACAGGCGGCGAGGATGACACCTTTCCCTTCCGCGAGTGCCTCGTCGATGACCGACCAGTCACCCGAGGTGATCTTGAGTGAATCCAACAGGTTCGAGCGCGACTCCCTGGGCATGGTGATCAGGTCAACGAAATTACGGGCGCTCGTCCGGAAAATCGACCTGGTGGCGTCCTGCACGCGCGGGTCGTCTGGATCGACGTCCAGTACCTGCGAGACGTTCGCTTCAACATTGTCGCGGTAGGTATTCGTCGTCCGCCGGAATATGTCTCCGACCCGGTCAGCAATCCAGTAGAGGATCGGTCGCGGGATCAACCAGAACACCCACGAGAAGAGCTCGGCCAGGAACACCGAAAGTTGATACCGCAGTGCATGGCGCTCATCTCGCCGGAACAGCGGCGTCCCTTTTGGTGGAAGCTCGTTACTGGTCACACGACCCCATCCGCCAGCAGTCCGATTCCCAGCCAGCCGCATGCGTGGCCATACGAAGGCCAGTCCGGCTCCGTCGCGAGGTCACGTTGGCTGTTTGCTTTCCATTTCCCTCAGGAAACCGATGGAATCGACAAACACTGGAATCGCCCGGACGACCGTCAGGGCGACCGCGGTCCAGACGAGGCCCCAGCCAAACCATCGAATCACTTCCACTCCGTATAACGTGCCGATGATGGTGTCGGTCGTATCCTGCTGCTCCCAGGCCACCAGGCCAGTAAGGAACACGAACCCCGCCGACTTCGCCCAACCGAAAAACCCACGCATGAACCGGCCCGCGGTCAACCATTCGGTGAACGCCGAGCGCATCATGTTGTTCTCGCCGAACGGGGTCATTCCCTGCATCAGCGACAGCGAGCGGAGACCGTCCACCATGAAACCACGGGTCATGACCAGTAGCGGTATCCAGACGGGAATCAGGCCCAGGTCGGCGAATATGATCCAAAGCGCGTTCTCCACCACGCGGTCTCCCGCGATATCGAATACCGCGCCAAATGCCGAGGCCGAACCGCGCTTCCTGGCAACCCATCCATCGAGACCATCGCTGGCGAACACCACGATCAGCAGCAGCATGCAGGCTTCGATCACCTGAACGTCGCCGACGTAGATCAGCCAGATCACGAAGAACAGCAGGATCAGCCGACCCACGGTGATCAAATTCGCCATGTTGGGACCATCCTGCGATAAACCGCCAAAGCACGCTCGGCATCACCACCTGTGAGGTGTGGGCTGAAACGCATGAACATTCGCCTAGTATTGCGTACTCCCGCACATGACTCAAGGCACGGTTGCCCGCTCGGGGACTGGCGCGGCCGTCACTTCACCGGCCGAACCGCGTAAGTAGCGCGGCTGGGTCGTCCGTACACAGGCCCACGACTCCCATCGTCGCGAACGCCTGCGCGCGGTCTGGGTCATTCACCGTCCATACCCAGCACCCTAGCCCCCTTGACCGCACAAAGTCGACGATCTCGGCATTGAGGAACTTGTCGTAGATGGCGATCTGGGGCGATCCCAGCGCGACTGCCGTGGCGATCACCTCGTCGGAGATGACTGGAGTCAGCGGCCACAATTCCACCTCCGGGTCAACCGACCGGACGTGACGCAGCACGTCATGGTCGAACGAGGAAATCGCGAACGCAAGGTTCCCGTGTCGAGCCGTCTCAATCAGCACGGCATCCGCCGCGGCGGCCGCCTTCACCTCGATGTCGACGTGAAGCTTTCCCGAGACCAGGCTCAGCACGTCGGCCAGGGTTGGCACCGGAGAGCCGCCTCCCGCGTCCAGCGCACCGAGTTCCGCCGCGGTCAAACTGGAGACGTCTCCCGTTCCATCGGTCGTCCGGTCAACGGTGTCGTCATGGATCACGACCGCGACGCCATCCTTCGACAGGTGGACATCCAGTTCGATCCCATCCGCGCCAAGCTCGACCGCCCGGGCGAACGCGGGAAGCGTGTTTTCCGGAAACTCGGCCGATGCGCCGCGATGTGCATAAATCCTTGACATGCCTGAAATCCTCACGTTCACCGGCTGGCTTGCCGGACATTGACATGAACCGTATCAAGAACTATCATTCAAGGAGCAACGAATCCTTGGAGGTCCCTCGAATGGTTGGACGTTTTTCAGAACCACTTTTCGTCATCAGCGTAGCAGCGCGGCTGGTGGAAATGCATCCCCAAACGCTGCGCAAGTACGAGCGCGAAGGGCTTGTCGCCCCTTCTCGCACAAGCGGAAATCTCCGGCTGTATTCCGATAGTGACATCGAACAATTGCGGCAGGTCAAGTACCTCGTCGAGAAACGCGGCCTAAATCTCGCGGGCGTCCAGCTGGCGCTCGAACTCACGCGCCAGATGCGGAAGCTCCGCAAGGAACATCAGGACGACGCTCCGGACACGGCCATCGCGCGGCAACTCGACGAGTTGCTTCGGCTGCTCGGCTACGTTGAGCAATCGGAAGTCAGGGCTCAACGCCAGTCCAGCCAGCCTGGTTCCGGCGGAAACATTCCGGACTAATCGCCACCTTCCTGTTTCATGAACGTTTCTTACCCAATTGTGGGAGGTTTGCCGGATGGCAACAAATCAACGGTTTACCGAAAAGGCCCGCGAGGCAATCATCGCTGGCCAGCAAGCGACCGAACAACAAAAGCTCGCCCAGTATGAACCCGAGGCACTCCTTCTCGGACTCGTCTCCCAGGCCGATGGCATCGTGCCACAGGTCCTGCAGCGGCTCACCGTCGACCCTCGCGACGTTCAGCGCGAGACCACCAGTCTTGTCGAACGCGCGCCCAAGTTGCAGTACAGCGCCGATGCCGTGATCAGCGGCAACCTCCGTCAAGTGCTGCAACACGCCGAGACCGAGGCTTCGTCGATGGGCGATGAGTTCGTCTCGACGGAGCACCTGTTCCTCGGCATCCTCTCGGTCGAGCGCACTCCTGCCCAATCGCTCCTGAACCGGCTCGGCGTCACGAAGGACCGCGTCTATGGGGTCCTCACCGAGATTCGCGGCAACCAGCGCGTCACCGACCAGAACCCGGAGGATAAGTATCAGGCGCTGGAGAAGTACGGCCGCGATCTGACCACGCTCGCGAGCGACGGCAATCTCGACCCCGTGATCGGCCGCGACGAAGAGATTCGCCGCGTCATCCAGGTCCTCTCACGTCGCACCAAGAACAATCCGGTCCTCATCGGTGAGCCTGGCGTCGGCAAGACTGCCATCGTCGAAGGGCTCGCCCTTCGCATCGTGCGAGGAGACATCCCGGAAGGGCTGAAGGACAAGCGCATCATCGCGCTCGATCTTGGCTCGATGATCGCTGGCGCGAAGTTCCGTGGTGAGTTCGAGGAACGTCTGAAGGCGGTCCTCAAGGAGATCACCTCGTCCGACGGGCAGATCATTCTCTTCATCGACGAGCTTCACACGGTCGTTGGGGCTGGCGCCGCCGAAGGCTCGATGGACGCCTCCAACATGCTGAAGCCGCTGCTCGCTCGCGGCGAGCTTCACACCATTGGCGCGACCACGCTCGACGAGTACCGGAAGCACATCGAGAAGGACGCCGCCCTCGAACGCCGCTTCCAGCCAGTTCTGGTCGGCGAACCAGGGATCGAAGACACCATCTCGATCCTCCGCGGGCTTCGCGACCGCTACGAGGCTCACCACAAGGTCAAGATCCAGGACAGCGCCCTGGTGGCCGCCGCCACGCTCTCCGAGCGCTATATCTCCGACCGGTTCCTGCCCGACAAGGCCATCGACCTCGTCGACGAGGCCGCCTCCAAGCTCCGCATGGAAATCACGTCCATGCCCGTGGAGCTCGACGAAGCGGAGCGCCGGATCATGCAACTGGAAATCGAACGCGAGGCCTTGCGCAAGGAGAAGGACGACGCCTCCCAGCGTCGGCTATCCACCCTTGAGGAGGACCTGGCAAACATAAAGGCCGAACGCGATGTCCTCCGGTCCCGCTGGGATCAGGAACGCCAGGGAATCGTCGCCATCTCCGAACTCCGCGACGAGATCGACCGAACACGCATCGAAATCGAGCAGGCCCAACGCGCCTACGATTACAACCGGGCCGCGGAACTTCAGTACGGCAGGCTGAAGGAACTGGACAATCAGGTCCGGGAAAAGGAGCAGGACCTCGCCAGGCTCCAGTCTTCCGGCAAGTTGCTGAAGGAAGAAGTTGACGCCGATGACATCGCCGATGTCGTCAGCCGCTGGACTGGCATTCCCGTGAACCGGCTCCTGGAAGGCGAGATCGAGAAGCTCGTCCGGATGGAAGACCGGCTTCACCAGCGCGTGATCGGCCAGGACGAAGCGATCTCCGCCGTCGCCAACGCTGTTCGACGCTCGCGTGCCGGTCTCTCGGACCCGAATCGGCCACAGGCCAGTTTCATCTTCCTCGGCCCCACCGGCGTCGGGAAAACGGAACTCGCGCGAGCCCTCGCGGAGTTCCTGTTCGACTCGGACCAGGCGATGGTTCGCATCGACATGTCCGAGTACATGGAACGGCACGCCGTGAGCCGCCTCATCGGGGCGCCTCCGGGCTACGTCGGATACGAGGAAGGAGGCCAGCTCTCGGAAGCCGTACGACGACGCCCATACAGCGTGGTGCTCTTCGACGAGATCGAGAAGGCACACCCGGAGGTATTCAACCTGCTTTTGCAGGTGCTGGACGATGGTCGCCTGACTGACGGACAGGGACGAACGGTCGACTTCCGGAACACGGTCATCATCATGACCAGCAATCTCGGATCGTCCTACCTCATCGCATCCAATCCGGACCAGGATGCGGAAGTCCGGTCCCAGGTGATGGAAGCGCTTCGGGCGAACTTCCGCCCCGAGTTCCTGAACCGGATTGACGAGATCATCATCTTCAAGTCGCTGACACGTGAACAGATCGGGGAAATCGTCGAAGTCCAGGTCGGATTCGTTGCCCGGAGACTGGCGGATCGCGACATCACGCTTCATGTGTCCGAGACGGCTCGCGAAATGGTCTCGACCCTGGGCTACGATCCCACATTCGGAGCACGGCCCCTGAAGCGCGTGATCCAGAAGCAGCTGCTCGATCCCCTGGCCATGAAGCTCCTCTCGGGAGAAATCCTGGACGGCGACAACGTCGTGATCGACTATCGCGATGGAGAGTTCACGTTCAGCGGGTTGCTGTCTGGCGCGGCTCACGTGGCGTAGGCGCCGCGCTGGTCCGCGAGGGGAGACGCCAGTCGTGGCGTCCCCTCTCCAGTTTTCGATTGACTATACTTCGGGCATACGCCAGCCGGGATGCCTCCTTGAACGTTCCCCCGGTTCACGATCGAATCAGCCTGTCGGAACTGAAAGGGATTGCGAAACACCATGGATGTCGTTCTCTGGTTGCTGAAATCGGCGCTCACGCTGGGAGCCATCGTGCTGGTGATAGGCGCCCTCGCGGCGCTGTTCATGATCGTGTTCTCGATCGCCACCGGCATTGACCGCCGCCTTCAACGATAGATCGGAACCGCGTGGCGGAGACAAACGTTACACCTACATCGGTGATGGAGTCATCCCGCGCTCTGCTGTGCGTGATCCATGATGAAGCCCAATCGATACCAGCGGCAGGATTGCCGAAAGGAGTCGAAGTTTGAACAGCGCAACGGCACATCGTGGCAGGTTTGGAAGGCTCGGAACGCAAGCGCGTTCCGTGATGGCGCTCCTGCTTGTATCCGGATTCCTGGCGTCTCTCGTCTCTTTGGGCGGTACGGCAACCGCGCAGTCAACTGGTGACCTCGCCACCTACGCGCCAGCCGAGTCGGTGTTCTACGCCGAAGTCGAACTTGACAAGTCGTCGGACCAGCTCGTTCAGGCCACCGATCTCCTCGAACGAGCGAACCTCACGGCGTTGCTCACCGACGAGCAGGAAGCCGAAGTCGACATGCAGGTTGACAATCTGGGCCTGATCGCCAACGGACAGGCCGCGGTGTTCCTGACGGAGATTCCCGAGGAGACCATCAACGCGGGAATGACCACCGATGCAGCCGACGTGCTGCAGGATCCCGCGTCCGCGGTCACGGATGAAATTCCAGACGGATGGGCGCTCGTCATCATGCCCATCGATGTCGACATGGCCTTCACCATCTATACCTCCATCGCTTTTGAAGGCGACGTGACATCCGCGGAGAAGACGGCGTACGGTGGCTACACGATCCTGAACAGCGTTCCCGAGGACGAGTTCACCTCGCCAGTGTTCATCGCCGAGGTCGACGACGTGATCGTCATCGCCGCTGGCTCCTCCGACGTCGAATCCGTGATTGACACGGTCAATGGCGATGCGCCAGCGCTCGCGGCCGACGAGAACTTCACCAGGGTTCGCGACGCTCTCGAACCGGACGTGATCTCCTTTGGGTACGTCAACGGACCGGCCATACTCGATCAGGCCGGCGACCTCGAAGACCTGGAGGAAGTCGGTCTCTCGGGCCAGGTACTCGCCGCCTACAACACCTATGCCGGTTTCGTGTTCTGGGCCGATGACAACGGATTCCGAATGGATTCCATTGCCTTCCCGGCCGATGGCGTCACCTTCACGGCGACGCCGGACTACAACGCGTCCTTCGCCGCCAAGACTCCAGCCAATGCCCTCTTCTACTCCGGCGGCAGCGATCTGGGCATGAACCCAGGCGTGAACCTGCTGGCGGTTGCGTTCGCCTCGTCCATCGTCGGTGTCGATTCGGAAGGCGCCACCATGCTCGCCACCCCGGGCGCCACCGCTGAAGACTACGCCGACGAAGTCTTCGCCCAGGCGGAGGATCAGCTTGGTTTCAACCTCAAGTCCGATTTGCTCGACCAAATGGTCGGCGAATGGGCGATGGCCGGCACGGTCGAGAACCTCACGGAGGAGGGCGCCGATATCTCCGCTCTGTTCGTGACAGAGCTTGACGACAGCACCACGGTCGAGTCCATCGTCGCGGATATCACCGAGCTCATCGAGCAGGAATCCGGCTCCGATATGTCATTCTCCACGCGAAACGTCAACGGGTCCGAGGTCACTTCGATCGATGCTTCCGGCGACCCGTCCTTCCCTCTCGTGCTTGAGTTCGGGGTTGTCGACCACCAGTTGATGATTGGGATCAATGAAGGCATCGACTTCGCGACGCTCGCCGAAGACGGCTCACTGGCCGACGACGAGGCCTTCCAGCAGACATTCGAGGCGCTTCCGTCAGAGAACGTGAACTCCTCGAGCTATCTCAGCGTCGGCGCGCTTCTGCCGCTGATCGATGACGTCATCGCCATGACCGCCGTGAGCGACCTGGATGCCAATCCGGCATGCGCGGTATTCGCCACGCAGGAAGACGCCCAGGCCGCCTACGACGAGAATCCGTTCGAGAACTGGTTGCTCGACCAGAATTTCAACGATATCGCCTGCGAGGATTACTTCGATCCTCCCGCGGCCGATGCGACTCCGGACACCGGGGTCAACGACATCAATATCCTGGCGGTCGGCACCGTAACCTTCGACAGCGATGGAGTGATCGGCTCCAGCACTATCATCCTCATCGGCGAGTAATACTGGCTCGATACGTCATCCGGAAAGGACGTCCTCAGGGGCGTCCTTTTCGCTATCCTGAAACCATCGGATACACTGACCGGGAACACTCGATCGGGATACCATCGCAGGGACTTTCCAGAAGGGCCACATATGCCTGTCAACATCCCACTGCTCCGCAAACTGACCCAAACGCCCGGCATTGCCTCGCGGGAAGATCAGGTTAGGCGCGTCGTCGCGGAAGAAATGAAGCCTCTGGTCGACACCATAGGCGTCGACCGTCTCGGCAATCTGATCGGAATCAGGAAGGGCAGCGGAGGTCCGCGAGTCGCGATCGCCGCCCACCTCGACGAAATCGGCTTCCTCGTCCGCCACATCGACGAAAACGGCTTCCTGCGCATCCAGCAAGTCGGTGGCTTCGACCCGCGCGTGCTCGTGGCGCAACGCGTGGTTGTCCATACCCGCGAAGCTGGCCCCCTGCCTGGCGTCCTCCAGCCCGCCGCTCGCCCGATCCATCTTCAGACGCCGGGGGAAGCTAAGGAGTTGAAACTCCCGGACTTCTTTATCGATCTTGGCCTTGGCGTGGATGACGTAAAGGAGCGAGTCTCCATCGGGGACATGGTCACGCTCGACCGGGACCTCGTCGAAATCGGCGACACAGTGGTGAGCAAGGCGCTGGACGATCGGCTTGGCATCTACGTGATGCTGGAGGCCATTCGCGGGGCCACAGCCAGCAAGGCCGAGATCGTCGCCATCGCGACCACCCAGGAAGAGGTCGGACTTCGTGGAGCCATTACTTCGGCATTCGCCACGGAACCGGACATCGCCATCGCCCTCGATGTGACCATCGCTGGCGACATTCCCGGCAATCCTCCCGATGCACAGGTAACCCGGCTTGGCGGTGGGACGGCCATCAAGATGTTCGATGGCAGCCAGCTCCCGAATCCGGCCATCATCGATCACTTACGAGAAGTGGCCATTGAGAACGACATTCCGTGGCAAGCGGAGATCCTCCCAGCCGGCGGCACCGATGCTGGCGCGTTCCAGAAGAGCCGCGGGGGAGTTCTCACCTGCACCATATCCATTCCAACCCGCTACGTGCATACGGTGAATGAAATGGCGAACAAGGGCGACATCGAAGCCTCGGTGGATCTTCTGGCCGCCTGGCTCGACGCCGCCGGGACGCGGAACTACGGATACTCGCTTGAGTAGCTGGCCCACTGTAACCACAGGTTTCCCTTGAACGTTAGACAGGTAAGCGGCACGCATGTTTGACGGGTGATGGGACTCAACGAGAAGTCGAACGATAGCCGAGCGAATCCGGCCAAGGAGCGATCATGAACCTGTTCCGTACAAAGGGTGCATCCGGAGGGAACTCCCCGTCCGACCATTTCGTCACCAATGTCCTGGCCAGCGTCCCCAGCCACTCCCGCCGCGACCTGATCCGGGCATCGGCAGTCGTCGGGGCGGCCACGGCGATCCCCCCCATGCGAGCCACGGCGGCGCCATCCGCCGGAGGAGATTCCGCCGGGCGAGCGCAGGACGAGTTCGAAACCGGCGTTGAACTCTCCATTCCGTTCAATCCCTTCGGGCAAGCCATCACGCTCGATCCTCATCGCGCGCCAAACTGGGGTCCGTTCTGGGTGCTCTTTCCTCACCTGTGGTCCGGGCTGCTCGCGTTCGATGAAAACGGCGGTGTGGTGCTCGACCTCGCCGGGTCGATCGAGCCCAATGACACCGCCGACGTGTGGACCGTCGCCATCCGGCCCGGCCTGCGATTCGCCTCCGGCAATCCCGTCAACGCCCAGGCATTCATCGATTCCTGGAAGCGCGCGCTCGATCCAAACCAGCCCGCGCCGATGAGTACGTTCATGGAATACGTGCAGGGGTATCCGGAGTATGTCGCGGGTCAAAGCACCGATATCGGGTTCACCGCCCTGGACGACCTGACCATCGAAATCACACTTTCGAAGCCGTACACGTCGTTTCATGCCTCGCTCGCCACCTTCGGCTGGGCCGTCCTGGATCTCACAGAGATGGAATCGGCCGAAGAGGTCCCGCCAGCGCCCCCCGGCATTGGCATGTGGCGGGTAACCGCGTTCGTCGATGGTGAGCGGATCGACTGCGAACCTCATCCTTCGGCGCCTACTCCCGTTTCCCCGTCGATTGCCCTCCTGAGCTGGCGGATTGTCGACGGGCCCGATGCGGCTGCCCTGAGCCTCGACATGTACCGGGACGATACTGTCCCGTTGGCGGACGTTCCCGCCTCGCTGCTGCCGGATGTCACGGAAGATGAGGTGCTCGCCGGCGAACTGGTGACCGTCGGATCGCAGGCATCGACCATGGCGATCGGCATGGACTTCTCCCAGGCGCCGTTCAATGATCTCCGCTACCGGCAAGCGATCGCGGCCGCGATCGACAGGGACGTGTGGGCAACCGACATCCAGAACGACGAGTTCGTTCCCGCCCAGGCGATTGTCCCTCCGTCCATCAACCTTACCTCGGGGTATGAAGCGGCCACCCCGATCGAGTTCTCGCCAGACGAAGCCGCATCCCTATTGGAGAGCGCCGGATACGATCCCGAGACGGCGGAATTCGACATGGTCTACTACCAGCCCGCGACAGACACAGCCGCGATGGTGGAACAGGCCGCCGCCCTCCTCGCCATGATTCAGCAGAACTCCGGATTGGCGATCCGCCACGACGTCTCCCTCACCGCAGACCAGATCGACGCACTCCAGCAGGACAACGGCGGGCGACAGATCGACATCCGCTGGTGGTGGACAGCGTCTGACACGCCCTCGCTTCTCGAAACGATCGGCACGTCGGAATCTCCGGAAATGGCCGGTGTCTTCAATTGGTCCGTCGAATTGGAAGCTGTCGAGGACCAGGCGCCCGGAGAGGCATCCGCCCAGTTCGACGAGTTGATCGCGCGGGCGAACGAGACCACAGACGACGTGGAGCGCAACGCGCTCTACCGGCAGGCGGAACAATTGCTGCTGGATAACGCCGTGTACATCCCACTCGGTCACTGGGTTCAGCGTTTCGTACAGAAACCATGGCTCACGGGAACCCGGCAAGGCCCCTGGTCAGGCGGTATCCCCGTGCGCTTCGACGACGCGGTCTTCGTCCTCCCCCGAACGCAGTAGCACCGGCTTCGAAACACAGCCAGAGCCCAGCCGATTCGTCATCGACTGGGCTGTATGTCGCATTGTCGGATCCGCGAGAGCTATGCGTATTCCGCAAGCCTCCCCGCGTCCCCCTGACGTGCCGCGAACCACCGGTAGTCGATATCTCCGAACGGATTGTCACGCTCGGACAACGCATCCAGCATCGCGGATTCCTCGGGGCTCAGACCGCCGCCCTTCTCGATCAGGTCCGCCAGGGCGTTGAATCGGTCCACATGCTCCGTGAATCGCTGCGACGCGTACTCCTTGGCCTGTCCGGTCGTCACCAGGAATGGCCAGTCGCTCCCTTCCAGAAGCAGGAGTTCTCTCGCAGCCTGGTTGAGGAGGTTCGCCGTTTCCCCGCTGGCGTCTGGCGCGCTCGCCACCAGGGACTCCATCCTCGCTTCGGCGGCATGAATCACCGGCCACATCCACTCGGTCTCATGGTTCATCCAGGTAAAGTGATTGCCGCCCGAACCCCAACTCGACTCCGGCAGCGCGATCACGCGATCCGGTGAATGCTCGTTGATATAGGCCGACGCCGTCGTGAGATCGACCTTGTCCGACTTGGCCAGCCCCTTCAAAACCGCCTTGATCCAGTCAACACCCTCGAACCACCAGTGACCGAACAGTTCCGTATCGTAGTTGGAGCTGATGATGCCGTAGGTTCCCGTCGATTCCTTGTACTCGGCGAGCAGTTCCTCCACGAGTCCAACGAAGTGAGCCGCGTGCTCCGCGACCCGCTCGGCCGCCCGGTCCGGGTTGTATGGCGGCTTCTGGCCCAGGTCCATGTCCGGCCCGCCGATGCGCCAGTACTGCATGCCCGAAACGCCGTCCTTGCGATGGAACTCCCGGTACCAGAGATCGCCTGGATATCCGAAATCGCCTGACCACACCTGTTGCCCGGTTCGGCTGTTGCGACCAAGGACCGCCACTTCGCCCGGCGCATCGCCTACCCAGTAGGCTTCGTACGTCGTCCCCGGTTCCGCCTGCTCGGATGGGCTCAGTTCGAGCGTGTACCGGCGAGCGACCGCGCCATAGATCCCGATCGCCTCCCCAGCCGCCTTTCCAATTGGGTTCCCCCCCTCAATCGCATGGGTCTCGGTGAAGAACACCCGCAACCCCTGCGCCGCCAGGAACGATTCGATGCCCGGGCGCCGCACGTCTTCCGCGCCCTCGCCATCCCAGTACGATGGCCGGTAGGCACATTCCGGCAACCAGATCGCGGTTGGCTTTCGGCCAAACATCCGCTCGTACGAGGCTATTCCCGTACGAAGCTGGCCGAAGATTGACGAGTCCCGGGATAGCAGGGGGAGATATCCATGGGTGGCGGCACTGGTCGATACCTCAACATGGCCAGCGTCCTGCAGTCTGGCGAGGGCGCCGATAATATCGCATCCGTAGCGGTCTCTGAATGACGAAAGCACTCGCGAGTACCAATGGTGGAAATGCACGGCCAGACGCTTCATTTCCGGGTCTCTGGCGTCATCGAACCGCGTGATGTCAGCCGCCGCCCAGGCCGCGCGCTCTTCCGCGTAGGTCAGGAAGTGCTCCTGGATGAGCGGATCAGCCAGTTGCTCCGCCAGGATCGGCGTGACGCTGATCGTGATCTTGAAATCCAGTCCCTCCCCGGCCAGGTCGTTCAGCGCATCCAGGAGTGGCACGTACGTCTCGGCGATCGCCTCATGCACCCACTCCTCGCCATGTGGCCACATACCAGCCTGACGGGCGTACGGAAGGTGGCTGTGGAGGACGAAGGTGAACGCGCCCGCTGCATTGGTCATGGAAGAACTCCGTTTCACGTGCTTGTAGGATAGGAACGACGGTACAAGTGGGTTTCCCGTGCAAACAATGTCAATAGTCGAGCGCTGGATGCTGGCTCCCGGGAGCGGTGTAGTCCCACGGATTCGCGCCGCGGTTCGGTGTGGCGTTCCCACCCCGGCCATAGGCAACGGTCAACTCCTGCATTCCCATCGCCAATCCATGGGACAACTCCTCCGCGCGATACCTCCAGGCCCAGTTGCCGAACGGCTTGCCTGGAACATTCATCCGAGCTTCGTCTCCAAGCCGGAGCACATCCTGGAACGGCATAATGGATGTATTGGCGATGCTCGCCAGCGCGAGCCGAATAAGGTCCCAGGCGATGTCGGAGCCATCCCGGCCCAGGTACCGCTGGATCGCCTGGCGTTCGCCGTCCGGCCTCGATTCGAACCAGCCAACCGTCGTCTGGTTGTCATGCGTGGCGGTGTAGACAACTGAGTTCGTCTGGTGATTGTGGGGAAGGTATACGTTCGATGGTCCACTCTCGAACGCGAACTGAAGCACGTTCATCCCAGGGAAACCCAGGATCTCCCGCAACGACACCACATCGGGCGTGATGACCCCGAGATCCTCGATGATGACGGGAACATCACCCAACTCCCCGCGGATCGCGGAGAATACCTCCCCGCCGGGAACTCGCTCCCAGTGCCCCTCGGCGGCGGTCTCCGCCCCTGCTGGCACGGACCAGGTCGCCGCGAATCCCCGGAAGTGATCGATTCGAATCACATCGACCATTTGAAGCGTTCGGCGAACCCGTTGCTTCCACCATTGGAAGCCCTCGTCGCGCATCCGCCGCCAGTCATAGAGTGGGTTACCCCAGATTTGGCCGGTCGCGGAGAATGGGTCGGGCGGGACACCAGCTACGAATTGCGCTCGCCCATCCCCGTCCAGCCTGAACTGCTCCCGGTTCCCCCAAACATCCGCGCTGTCTTCGGCCACGAAGATGGGGATATCTCCAACGATCCGGATCGACCGCTCGTTGGCGTACCTTCGCAATTCGAGCCACTGCCGTTGAAACTGGAACTGCACGAAGCGATTGAACTCGATTTCGTCCTCCAGCGTCGCCTCCGCGTCGCGCACCGCGTGGTCCTCGCGCAACCTTATGTCGCGATTCCAGTCTTGCCACCCGCGTAGCTGGTGTGCTCGCTTGACCGCCATGAACAGCGCATAGTCGTCGAGCCACCATGCCTCGGCCGTCCGGAACAACTCGAATGCCAGCCTGAATCGTTCTCCCGCCGGCCCCTTGAACCGCTCGAAAGCGTTTCGGAGCAGCCTATCCTTGAACGGTCCAGCACGCTCGAAATCAACGGCTCGATCGTCGAACGACGGCGCGTCCCTGAAATCGGCCGCATCCAGCAGCCCATCGCCTTCCAGCCAGGGCAGCGAGATCATGAGCGGGTTTCCGGCGAACGCGGAAGGAGACGCGTATGGAGAATCGCCAAACCCGGTCGGCCCCAGCGGCATCACTTGCCACAGTCGCTGGCCGGCGTCGGCCAGCCAGTCGATGAACCGGAACGCGGCCGGGCCAAAGTCTCCCGTGCCGTGCGGACCAGGCAGGGAGGTTGGATGCAGTAAGATGCCACTCTCGCGGGGAAACGGCATGTTCAGGTACTCCAGAGGTGCATCAGGGATACCCTGAGTCGCAGGGCGCTGGGGAATGGTACCAATTCACAAGTAATCCCCGCCGGTATCAAATGAGAACGCCGCCCACGCGATGTGGGCGGCGTTGGCGTAGGTTGGATCTACTCCGAGGGCTCCAGCACGTCGATCACGATCCAGCCGATATCGTCGGCGATCTCCACCTGAACCCACACGAAGTCATCCTCTTCGCGTGTCACCGGACCGCCAAGCACCGTCGCTTCCTGGTTCGTGCCGATGGTCTCGATCAGGTCACAGTCCGCGCCCGGTCCAGTGCGGAAGTTCACATCGGCCGTGGTGAGGTAGGACACCTGGTCGATGGTGATCTCGGGAATCTCCTCTGGCTCGCAGCTTGTCACCATCAACGGCGAGAGGTCCGCGACCGTCGCATCCTCCGGCGCGACTGGGGTGCCATCGGCCACCGGAGACGCTTGCTCGGGAACTGGGGTCGGGGTCGGATCGTCGGGAACGAAGAACGGTGTCGCCTCGTCACCTTCTGAGTCAGTCGGCCCATCGTCCGAACCGGATTGAGGCGTCGCCCCGGAGGTCCCATCCGAACCGCCGAAACTCGACGGCGAGGATGGCTCGTCGCCGGTCGCCTCGTCCGTCGCGGTCCCGATCGCATCCTCGCCATCGGGGTCCGACGGCGTCGCGGCCGGATCGGTTTCGCCGGTCACGGGCGTGCCGGCTATCGAATCGTCTTCTTCAAGATCGAGAACGGGCGTCGACACGCTGACCACTTCGGTGGTGGCTACCGTTTCAGTGTCAGTTTCTGGTACTGGCGTGCCTAGATCGAACGGGCGCGGTGTCGATGGGGGAGTGGAATCCTCAACAGGCGTGCCATCCTCGACTGGCTCCGTGGTGGCGTCCATCGCACCGTCTGGCTCGGTCGCCGCGGGTTCTTCCGTGGAGGCGGTTGTGGGCTGCTCGATGGTGTCCGCGGTCGCCGTGGGGTCAGTGTCATCGTCCCCGAGTGGACCACATGCCGACATCGTGACACCCGCCACCACCAGCAGGCTCATGGTCATGGTTCTGGTGGATCGTACGAACGATGCGATTCGTTGTCGTGACATCCAAGGCTCTCCCCTCGACGTGTTGGCTGGGACCCCACGATCCCGTCCTCGCCCTCCCCTGGGCTTCACGGACCGGTTTCGCGATTTCTACGGCTCTTCCAGGCTATCCCGCAGGATATCCATGTGTTCCAGCGCCAACCCCGTGCCAATGGCGACACACGATAGCGGATCGTCCGCCACATAGCACGGCACGCCGGTAACTTCGGTGAGCAGGTCCGGCAGATGCCGTAACATCGCGCCACCACCAGTCAGGATCATGCCCTTGTCGATAATATCCGACGAAAGCTCCGGAGGCGTCTCCTCTAGTACTGCCCTGACTGCGCCAATAATAGCCTCTAGTGGCTCGGTGATGGCATCCGTAATCTCGTTTGAATGAATCTGCACCGTGCGAGGAAGGCCCGCGACCTCATCCCGGCCCCGTACCTCCATGATCCGGTCTTCCTCGAGCGGCATCGCGCTGCCGATCGCGATCTTCACCTCTTCGGCGGTTCGTTCACCTATGCGAAGGTTGTACTTGCGCTTGATGTAGCTGCTGATCGCCTCGTCGAAGCGGTTGCCGCCAACGCGCAACGATCGAGCCACCACGATCCCGTTCAGGGAAATCACGGCCACCTCGGTGGTGCCGCCACCAATGTCGATGATCATGTTTCCGCTGGGATCGGCCACCGGCACCCTCGCCCCGATGGCGGCCGCCAGGGGCTCGCTGATCAGGTACGCGCGTCGCGCTCCGCCGTTGAGCGCGGCATCGCGCACCGCCCGGCGTTCCACGCCGGTCACGCCCGCGGGAACGCAGATCATGACATCCGGCCGGATCAGCGAAAACCGTCCACACGCCTTGTTTATGAAGTACTCGAGCATCTTCTGGGTGACGATGTAATCCGCGATCACGCCATCGCGCATCGGCCGGACGACCTCGATGGTGTCGCGAGGTTCACGGCCAAGCATGTTCCGGGCCTCGAGGCCAACTGCCTTGACCTTGCCATCCTTGGCGGATATCGCGACGACCGACGGCTCGTTGATCACGATGCCACGGCCCCGCAGGAAGACCAGCACGTTGGCTGTTCCGAGATCGATTCCTACCTGCTTGGGCAATCGTTGTTCCTCTGGTTCTGGATCGAGATGGAGAGCCGAATCCCCGGCGCACAAGGGTGTGCGGGCGTATATGGGATAGCCCTCGACCGTCGCGAATTGTACCATGCTTACCTTGTGCCTCTGACCGTAACCTCGCGTTGCGGTCTCCATCCCGCGGAGCTTGCGCGTGCCCCTCTCCATTCCATCTCCAGCGCCCGACTGGCTGGTCACCATGCCGAAGGTCGAACTCCATGTTCATCTCGAAGGAACAATCGGTCCCGGCACGCTCTGGCGGATAGCGCAAGCGCACGGTATCGACCTCGGCATCGAATCCGAGGAAGACATGCCCACCCTGTACCAATACGAGGACTTCCCCGGCTTCATCGATGTTTTCACCCGGTGCAGCGATTGCCTGCGCACCGCCGCCGATCTCGGGATGCTCGTGGATGCCTACGGGGAGGAACTCGCCCGTCAGAATGTCCGCTACGCCGAGATTCATTACAACCCCGAACCCCACCTGCGCCGGAAAGGCATCGCCTTGCGCGATGGGCTGGACGCGATGAACCGGGCGCGGCGGCGGGTCCTCGAGCGATACGGGATCGAACTGCGGTGGATCGCCGACGGTGTTCGCGACGCGGCCATCGGGCCACGGTCGGTCGACATCACCGTCGACTGGATCGTCGACGCGGGACCAGAGTCCGGAATCGTCGCGCTTGGTCTCGGGGGCAATGAGATTGGACACCCAGCCCGCGACTACCGCCTGGCATTCGAGCGCGCGCGCACTCAAGGCATCGCCGTCGTCGCCCATGCCGGCGAGGCCGAAGGCCCGGAATCGATCTGGGAAACACTCGACCAGTTGAGACCCGCCCGCATTGGGCACGGCATCGCCGCCGGCCGCGATCCCGCCCTGATGGAGCATCTCGCGTCCAAAGGCATCCCGCTCGAACTCTGTCCCACCAGCAATCTCCGGACAGGCGTGATTGACGGGTACGGTGACCTTCCGCTCCAGGCGTTTCGTGATGCCGGAGTTCGCTTTTCCATCAATAGCGACGACCCGCCAATGTTCGGCGCCAACCTGCTCTCGGAGTACGCCATCGTCATGGAACTCCTCGGTCTCGACCGGCACGGCATGGCCAATCTCGTCGCCAGCACGATTAACCAGTCCTTCGCGCCCGAGAGCGTCCGCAACCGCCTGCACGAAGAATTGCGGGAACACACTCCCGATCGTTAGGCCAGTGGCGCTATCGCGTCCAGCAGCCAAAGGTAGTGGCCCGTGTCATCCGTGGCCGTGATCGCCCGGACGATCGCATGGTCCACGGTCCCATCGAACGCGGACACGCCCTTCGCCACGTCCTCGGGGCTGGCGCCATACACCGCGCTGTCCATGGCCGTGATCTCCAGCCGCTCGAAATTCGCGGCATAGGAAGGGATCGCCGAGTACCTGGCCGCCTCCGCCCTGAGCGATTCCAGCGCGGCTTCTCCCATAGCGGTCCTGATGTATGTGGCTGACTGGACTGATGGGTTGCCGGCCTCCGCGGCCTGCCGTCGCATCGTCCTGGTCGTATCCGCCGCGTGCTCCGGCGTCAACCAGTTGAAGAGCAGGCCGTTCCCCGCCTCCGCGCCGAGTTGCCGCATGCGCGGACCGAGCGAACCAACAACGATCGGGCAGGAGAGGTGCTCTCGCAGCTCCTCGATCGCGGTTGCCACCGTATGGAGCGGCCTTGGCTTCGCCGAGGCGCCGATGCCAATCACGATTCGCGCCTCATCGAGTTCGCGTCGCCGGATCGCCGCCAGAATCGCGCTGGCCGGCGTGCGGTCCACGTTGATTACGCCCGAGCCCACCACCAGGCGGTCTGTCACCGTAGTCGCTACCCGCACGCGTTCGATCGCGTCTCCATCCGGCGTCTCGTTGAACCAGAGCGAATGCAGACCGATCTCCTCGGCCCGCTTCGCGATCTCGCGCACAGTGTCCACGTCCAGCGATCCAACCACGCCAAACCCCAGCTTGCTGGTCTTCATCGATTACCCCATCTACTTCGGAAATCCGAGCCCAAGCCGTTTGAGCGAAACGTGTCGCGCCTGCCCGATTATCAGGTGATCCAGTACGCGGATGTCGAGCAGCTTCCCCGCCGCCACTACTTCAACGGTCAGCGCGACATCCGCGCTCGATGGCGCAGGATCCCCGGAAGGGTGATTGTGAACCATGATCAGGCTCACCGCGTTCGCCCGCACGGCCTCGCGAAACAACTCCGCGATCCGCACCGACGCTTCATTCACGCTCCCCTGATACACCATCGACACGCGCACGATCCTGTTTTTCGTGTCGAGCAGCACAACCCGGAGTTGTTCCTGCTCCAGCGCCGCCATCTCGTATCCGATCAGGTCCACGACGTCTTCAGGCGAGGAAATCGCTGGCCGCTCTTCGATGGGGAGCCGCGCCACGCGGCGGCCAATCTCCAGCGCCGCTTTCAACGTCGCCGCCTTGGCCGGTCCGAGCCCGCCAAACTCCAGGAGTTCCCTGAAATCGCGCCGCTGCATCCCGACGAATCCGCCACTTTCCCGGAGCAACCGCTGCGATAGCCGCAGCACGCCTTCCTGGGCGGTACCGGTCCGCAACAGGATGGCGATGAGTTCGTGGTCGTCGAGCGATTCCGGTCCCGACTGTTCCAACCGCTCCCGCGGCATCACATCCGGATCGCCCTCGCTTATCTTCCTGCCACTTCGCCGGGCCGGAGGTTGCCCTTCGAACAGTTCGGGTATCTCAGTCACCTGGCGTCTCCAGCCCCTTCACCGAGTGCACCACCGGGTCGACTCGCGTCTCGTTGACGAGGAAGTACAGGATTCCGGAGGCAAGTAGGCCCGCCACCATCAAGACGTACGCGCTGCCAGCAAGCCCGAACCAGGTCGCGATGAACCCCACCATCAGCGGACCCACCACCATGCCCGTGTCTCCAATCAGCCTCCATACGCCCAGGAACTCGCCCGTGGCTTCGGGCGGCGCCAGGTCGGCGCCGAGCGTCATCATCGCCCCCGATCCCAGCCCATTCCCCAATCCGATCACGATCCCAGCGATCAACAAGCCGGAGAAGTCGTTCGCCAGGGGCACGATCCCGATCCCGATCGCCATGATGGCGAAACTGGGAACCGATGCGAACTTCCTGCCGAACCGGTCCATCAAAATCCCGGCCGGGATGAACATCGTCATGTCGAGCACCGCCGAGATCGTCATGATGACGCCAACCTGGGCCGGATTCAGGCCCAACGTCACCGCTCCCACGAGTGGAAGGAGCAACTGCCGCCCCTGGCGAATCATCTGCGCGAAGAGTTGCGCCACCGCCGCCGCGGACATGTCTCCCGAGTGCGCCCTGAGCGTCTGGCGAACCACGTCCCAGCGCTTGCGGCCGGTCCCCCGGCGACCAACCACCGCCTCGCGATCGTCCGGAATGAAGATGACCGCGGCCAGGAACGCCAGCGCCCCCATCGCGCCGGCCAGCACAAACGACACGCTCGTGCTCGAAGCCGTCGCAACGATGCCTCCGATCGCTGGACCCGCGAACATGCCGATACGGTTGATGCCGCCAAACATGGCGATCGACTTGCCACGGTTCGCCAGGTCGGCGTGCTGGGTGATGAAGGCATGACGCGAGAGTCCCCAGAGGGCGGTGCCGACTCCCGCGAGGAGCCGGAACCCGACCACCGCCTCGGGCGACAGCGGCAGCGCGAGGCTGATCGTCCCGGCAACCACCAGCGCCGAACCGATCAGCATCGAGCGCCGCAAACCGATCCTGAACAACAGGGCGCCGGCTGGAAGGTCGGACACCAGCGTGCCAATCGCCGCCGCCGATGAGATCAGGCTCACCACTGTCAACGATACGCCCAGTTCCGTCGCGTAAAACGGCAGGGTCGCGAGCAACAACCCCTGCCCCATCGCGAGCAGGGCGGTCGGCAGGTATACCGCGAGGAACAGTTCCGAACGGCGCATCGATCAGCAACTCTCAGGGATGTCGAACGGTCACGGCTTTCAACCGCATGATCCTACCAGATGATCTTCTGCCCCGCGTCGCCACTCCGGACCCGACCGGCGCCGGTGATATACTTTTGCTGGCCCCAAAAACAGGGATCATTCCTCGACGCGAGGGCCCGTTTCCGCCAGACAAGCAATCCAGTGGCAGCCCCACAACCAACCGAATGTCGACTCGCCAACCGCCGGATTCCATTCTCAGGGAAAGACACTCAGTGCTCAGAAAACTGTTTCGGCGTCAGGCCGAACCCGATGTACAGATGGAAAAGGGACTCGAGAAGACACGCCGGGGCGTGTTTCTTGAAATCACCCGCCTCTTCGATCGCACCGAAATCGATGACGAACTGTTCGAGGATCTCGAGATGCTGCTCATCCAGGCCGATGTCGGTTGGGATGTGAGCCAGCAACTCGTCACCGAACTCCAGCAGAAGATCCGCGATGAGACTATCGTCAATCCCGCCGATGCGCGGGAAATCCTCCGTCTGGAGATGATCCAGATCCTGGAACTCGCCACCCGCAACCGCAAGGTCAAGATCCTGCAACGAGGCGTTCCCTTCGTCATCCTCGTGGTCGGCGTGAACGGTACGGGCAAGACCACCGCGATCGCCAAGCTCGCCCAGTACCACAGGAACTTTGGCCGGACAGTTATGCTGGCCGCGGGAGATACGTTTCGCGCCGCCGCCATCGACCAGTTGAAGGTCTGGGGCGAACGCGTCGATGTCCCGGTCATCGCCCATCAACCAGGCGCCGACCCGGGCGCGGTTGTGTTCGATGCCATGCAGGCGGCTCACAACCGCAACGTCGATGTCCTGATCGTCGACACCGCCGGGCGCCTTCACACCAAACACAATCTCATGGCCGAACTTCACAAGATTCGCAAGATCATGCAGCGCCATGTGCCGGATGCTCCCCAGGAAGTGGTCCTCGTCATCGACGCCACCACCGGGCAGAACGGTCTCGTGCAGGCCCACGAGTTCACGAAGTCGGTGGAGGTCACCGACATCTTTATCTCCAAGCTGGACAGCACCGCCAGGGGCGGCATCGCGTTCTCGGTCGCCAAGGAGATGGGAACGCCGATTTCCTATGTTGGCACAGGCGAGAAGGTCACCGACATGGCCGAGTTCCGGCAGGACACATACGTCGACTCACTCTTCTTTGGCGAAGGCGAGGGCTTCTGATCCATGTTCGAAACACTTTCAGATCGCCTGAACGAAACGTTTGGGAAACTCGGACGCAAGGGGCGGCTCACCGAGCAGGACGTCGACAACGCCATGCGCGAAGTCCGGCGAGCATTGCTGGAAGCCGACGTCAACTTCAAGGTCGTCAAGGACTTCGTCGCCCGGGTTCGAGAGCGGGCCGTCGGCCAGGATGTGCTGAGGTCCCTCACGCCAGCCCAAACCGTCATCGGCATCGTGAACGAGGAACTGATCGCGACCCTCGGGGCCGAACAGGTTCCGCTGCTCAATCCCGAACGTCCACCGCAGATCATCCTCATGGTCGGGCTTAACGGCGCGGGCAAGACCACGCATTCCGCCAAACTGGCGCTCAGTCTCCGCAAGCAGGGTCGCAATCCCCTGTTGGTCGCCGCCGACGTCTACCGGCCCGCCGCCATCAAGCAACTGCAAACGCTTGGAAAGCAGATCGACATTCCGGTCTACGATGAAGGCACGGACGCCGACCCGGTCGCCATTGCCCGTAACGCGATCCAGTTCGCCAACGGCCGCGGATTCAATCCAGTCATCATCGACACCGCGGGCCGCCTCCAGATCGACCAAGCCCTGATGCAGGAACTCGTCCGCATCAAGGAAGCGGTCAACCCGACGGAAATCCTGCTCGTCGCCGACGCCATGACGGGACAGGAAGCCGTCGGCGTCGCCGAAGAGTTCAACCGGCAACTCGACATCACTGGGCTCCTGCTCACGAAGATGGACGGCGACGCCCGGGGTGGCGCCGCGCTGTCGATCCGGTCGGTTACAGGCGTGCCGATCAAGTTCATCGGCACCGGCGAAAAGCTCGACACCCTGGAGCCGTTCTATCCGGACCGGCTCGCCGGCCGCATCCTTGGCATGGGCGATGTGCTCTCCCTCATCGAACGTGCCCAGGAACAGACAGACGAGAAGGAAGCGGAGCGCCTCCAGTCGAGAATGATGAAGGGCCAGTTCGACCTCGAGGACTTCCTGGAGCAACTCCAGAAGATCAAGAGCATGGGGCCGCTGAGCCAGATCATGGAAATGATCCCCGGCCTCGGCCAGCAAATGCGCCAGGCCAAGGCACAGATCTCGGACGACGACTACAAGCAGGTCGAGGCCATCATTCGCGGCATGACTCCCTGGGAACGTCGCAACCCCGAGCGCATCGATCACAGCCGGCGGCGGCGTATCGCGCGCGGAAGCGGTGTCGAACGCCAGGAAGTCAACCGGCTCCTGTCGCAGTTCAAGGACATGCAAAAGATGATGGGGCAGTTCGGACAGATGGCGAAAAAAGGCAAGATGCCCAAGAACATGCCCTTCAAGTTCTAGTCCCTCAACCTTCGATCCAGCGAAAAAACGTCCGGTCTCCGCGGGGACCGGACGTTTGTGCTTGCACCTAACGCACTCCATGGCGCGCATGCCCGCATCCCGGGAGGGCGCTTGGCAATTGCGGCCGCGGCGAGGATCATCCTCACCAGTCGGCCTCGGCCCGGTTGATGTCAGCTGGAACCCGGCGGCGTCACGCGAGCTGCGTGCATCCCGACTCCTGGTACGGGCTGATCGGTCGAACCGCCCGCGGACCGCCATCCCCGAGTGCGGATGGTTCGACTGTCGTCCTTCCCTGTTCGCGGGCGAACGCCACTTGCCATGAAAGTTAGCCTATGCTAATTTAGCCATGGTGAATATTCGACGGAATCCTGCGGGCGGAGAGTCCTCCCAACCATGACGCACGCTCCCACAGACCAGAATCCCATCTCGAGCCGATGGCGCGTGGCCGCCCTTGCGTCCATTCCGGCGATTGGGCTGACGTACGCCGCCCTTCGTCCCCCGGAGAGTTCAACCGCGGACAACCACTTGCTCAATGTCGTCGCCACCACCGGCCAGGTCGGCGACCTCGCCCGCAATGTGGGCGGCGACACCGTCGCGGTCACCACGCTCATGGGCCCCGGAGTCGATCCCCACCTGTTCAAGGCCAGCGAATCGGATGTCATCGACCTGATCGACTCCGAACTCATTCTCTACAGCGGTCTCCATCTCGAGGGAAATCTGGCCGAAGTGCTCGAACAGGCCGGCAAGCGACAGCCTGTGGCCGCGGTTAGCAACGGCGTCGCGGAAGACGACCTGATCCAGCCCGTTGGCGATGCATTCGACGGCAATCCCGATCCGCACTTCTGGTTCGACCCCACCCTGTGGCGCGCGGCCGCGGACGAGGCGGCCCGCGCATTCGCCAGCGCCGATCCCACAAACGCGGCCGCGTACAACGCCAACGCCGAGTCCTACGGAAACGAGCTCCTCGAACTCGACGATTGGGCGGCTGAACAGTTCTCCCGGATTCCGGAGTCCTCTCGCATCCTCGTTACCGCCCACGACGCTTTCGGCTATCTGGGCCGCCGGTATGGCCTGGACGTGGTTGGACTCCAGGGTATAAGCACCGCCACCGAAGCCGGCGTACGGGATGTGCAGAATATCGCCGACCTGATCGCGATGAATCGCATCCGCGCGGTCTTTGTCGAAACGAGTGTCCCTCGCCGTACCATCGAGGCCGTCCAGGTCGCGGTTGCCGATCGAGATTGGACGGTCGAGATCGGCACGTCCCTCTTTTCGGACGCCATGGGCGACGAAGGCACGCCCGAAGGCGCCTATATCGGCATGATGCGGCACAACGTGAACGCCATCGTATCCGGCCTTACAGGAGAACCAAGCGAATGAAATCGCCATTCGGCCAGGACAGCCTCACCACCGGGTCTGTCATCGAAGTCCGCGACCTCACGGTCGCCTATAACGAATCCCCTGTACTTTGGGATCTCGACATCGACTTTGCGGAAGGCAAGGCCACTGCCATCGTCGGCCCCAACGGAGCCGGCAAGAGCACGCTCCTCAAAGCCATCCTTGGGCTGGTGCCCATTTCCGCTGGCGCAACCCGGGTTTTCAACTCGAACCTGGATCAGGTTCGACAACGCGTTGCCTATGTTCCCCAGCGCGGTTCCGTGGACTGGGACTTTCCGACCAACGCGCTCGATGTCGTCACCATGGGCCGTTACGGACGCATCGGGTGGTTCCGCCGTCCGTCGAAGTCCGATCTGGACATCGCGCGCGAATGCCTCACCAAGGTTGGCATGGCCAGCTTCGCCGAGCGCCAGATCAGCCAGCTCTCCGGCGGGCAGCAACAGCGGGTGTTTCTCGCCCGGGCCCTCGCCCAGGAAGCCGATCTCTATCTCATGGACGAACCGTTCGTGGGTGTCGACGCGGTTACCGAGCGGGCGATCGTCCAACTCCTTCACGAAGTACGCGATGCTGGCAAGACTGTCATCGCCGTTCACCACGATCTCGATTCGGTGGCCGCCTACTTCGACAACGTCGTCCTCCTCAATGTGAATCTCATAGCATCGGGTCCGGTGGACGAGGTCTTCAACGAGCGCAACCTTCGCAAGACCTATCATGCGCCGGCCAGCCCTTTCGGGGAGCCGAGCGAACAGTCCCAGCGGGCCGGTTCGGAAATGGTCCCGGTCGAGGCGATGCTCCGATGATGATGCCGCTCGCCCTGCTTGGCCTCGACATCTCATGGGACGCCACGCTCCGCAATGTACTGTTTGGCTCCCTCATTCTCGGCTTCACCAGCGGGGTCATTGGGGTGTTCGCGGTCCTCCGCCGCCAAAGTCTCATTGGAGACGCGCTCTCACATGCCGCGCTTCCCGGCATCTGCATGATGTTCATCATCACGGGCACCCGATCGAGTGAGCTGCTGCTCATCGGCGGGGCCATCAGTGGGCTCCTGGGCACTGCTGTCCTGATCGCGATCAATCGCTGGTCCATCGTCAAGGAAGAAAGCGCGCTTGGAATCGTCCTGAGCGTCTTCTTCGGATTCGGCATTCTCCTCCTGACTCGAATCCAGCACTCTGGCGATGCCGCCCAGAGCGGGCTTGACCGCTTCATTTTCGGTCAGGCAGCGACCATCCTCCCCCGCGACGTGGTGACCATGGCCATCGTCGCCCTCATCGTCGTTGGCTCGATCGCCCTGATGTTCAAGGAACTCAAGCTCATCACCTTCGATCCGCTCTTCGCCGCCAGCATCGGCATCAACCCAGTCATCGTCGGAGCGCTTCTCGCCGCGCTGCTGGTCCTCACCATCATGATCGGGCTCCAAACCGTGGGGGTCATCCTCATGGTCTCGCTCTTGATCGCGCCCGCCGTCGCCGCTCGCCAGTGGACGCACAGCCTGTCGGGCATGGTCATTCTTTCCGGGACCTTTGGCATGACCGCCGGGGTCGGTGGCTCGATCGCCAGTAGTCTCGTCGACCGGTTGCCGACCGGGCCGATGATCGTGATCGCCGCCTCGCTGATCGTCATCGTCTCGATCCTGTTTGCGCCAAATCGCGGCCTGGTCGCGACGTACCGGTCCCGCCGTGCAAGGTCGCGACAGTTCCAGCGCCAGCTCGCCCTGGCCGACCATCACGGAGTGTCCGGATCATGAGCGCACCCACCATCATCATGATTGCCGGCGCGCTTGTCGGCGCGTCCTGTGGGCTCATCGGCGCGTTCCTCGTGCTGCGGCGACTGGCCCTGATGGGTGATGCCATCAGCCACGCGGTCCTGCTCGGCATCGTCGTGGTGTTCGCCCTCACCCACTCCCGGTCGCCGCTGCTCATGACGATCGGCGCGGGAGCCGTCGGACTCCTCACCGTCGCGCTCGTCGCCTGGCTGCAACGTACCGGCCTGGTCAAGGAGGATGCCGCGATCGGGCTCGTTTTCCCGTTCTTCTTTGCCATCGGCGTCTTCATGATCTCACGGTTCCCATCCACCGTTCACATCGATGTCGATGCCGTGCTCTTCGGTGAGATCGCCTACGTCCCGCTCTACCACCTGGAGATGTTCGGCCGGGATCTGGGTATCCAGGCATTCTGGACACTCGGAGTCATGCTCGCGATCAACATCGCCTTCGTGCTGCTGCTGTACAAGGAACTCAAGCTCTCCACATTCGATGCCGGCTTTGCCGCCGCCATCGGCGTCTCCCCAGTGCTGCTCCACTACCTGCTGATGGCCGCCGTCTCCGCCACCACGGTCGTCTCCTTCGACGCCGTCGGCGCGGTGCTCGTTGTCGCCATGCTGATCGTCCCCGCCGCGACCGCTCAACTCCTTACCCGCCATCTCCCTACCCTCCTCATGCTGTCGATGGGAATTGGCGCGAGTTCGTCCGTACTTGGCTACTACCTTGCCCGCGCGATCGATGGATCCGTCGCGGGAGCCATGGCGACCTCCCTCGGCGCCATCTTCCTGGTCACCTTCCTGTTCTCGCCATCGCAAGGCGTCATTGCCCAGGCGGTCCGGCGACGCGATCAGCGACATGTCTTCCTGCAGGAATTGCTGGTTGCCCACGTCAGGGCCAAGCCGGAGGGCGTCCCCGTGGCTTCCCTTGCCACGGATTTCGGATGGGCGACGGCCACGACCCAGCGCGCTTTGGAGAGCGCCTACGCCGGCAACCAGCTCGTGCGTTCGAAAAACGGTATCCTGACCGTTCCAGCGGACGGAGGGTCTGAACCCACCCGCTGATGACTCGATAGCCACCGGGTCGATGCTGACCAGGAGCCTCATCAATGAACGACACACGCAATCAGCCCGATCAGGATGCCGCGAATCTACGATTCGGCGGCGACACGCGTGTCACCACCGCCATGGAGGACTACCTCAAAGTCGCCTATCTGATCGATCAGGAAGGGTTGCCGATCACCAATCTGCGATTGGCCGAGCGGCTTGGCTTCTCGGGACCATCGGTCACCAACATGATGAAAAAACTGGACGACCTCAAGCTCGTCGTCCACAACCCGTACCACGGCGCCTCGCTCACCCCCGCGGGCCGAAGCATCGCCCTGGAGGTGATCCGTCATCACCGGCTGCTGGAACTCTATTTGGCCGAAGCGCTCGGGTACAACATCGACGAAGTCCACGATGAGGCCGAGCGACTGGAGCACCACGTCTCCGAGGAACTTGAACGCCGCATGGAGAAGTACCTCGGTTACCCCACGTTCGATCCCCACGGAGACCCAATTCCCAACCGCGACGGCACGGTGCCGGATATCGACGATGTCGCGTTCCTTGGCATCGAGCCTGGCACGGTTCGGACGGTTAGCCGCGTTAGCGACCGGGACCCCGAGCACCTCAGCAAGGTGTTCAGCGCCGGAATCGCGCCCGGCTCGGAGGTCGTCCTCGTGGAACTCGCCGTCCCCGAGCAGGATGTGCGCATCGCGGTCGACGGCAACGAGCATACGCTTTCCTGGAGTGTCTCCCAGGGGATTCGTGTCCTGCCACGCGACACCTGAGCGTTACCGGCGGAGCCATTCCTCCTCGAGCGATGTCATTTCCTCGACCGACAATTGCGGTGTCCCGTACATCCCCGCCGCGGTTCGTTGTCGCATGGCTTCATAGAGCGACACCGCGCAGGCCACGGAGATGTTGAGGCTCTCCACCATGCCCTGCATCGGTATGCCCACCGTGCCATCGGCCAGGTCCACCCCCTGGTCGGACACGCCCCGCTTCTCGTTTCCGAACACAAGCGCCACGGGATCGGTCAGGTTCACCCGGTACAGGTCATGCGTTTCCTCACGAAGCGCGGTGGCGAGAATGCGAAATCCTCGCGCTCGCAACGCGCCGTAGCACGAATCGATCGACTCGTGAAAGTGCGTCCGGACCCACTTCGCGGCGGAGGCGGAGGTGGTCCGGTGAAACGCCTTTCGCGGCGGTTCCTCGTGGACATACACCAGGTGAACGTCCAGCACCCCGGTCGCGTCGCACGACCGAAGCACGGCACTCGCGTTGTGCGGATCGTGAACGTCCTCCAGCACCACCGCAAGCGTTGGTTGACGCCTGGTCAGCACCGACCGCACGCGCTCGTGTCGTCGTGATGTCCTCGGAAAGCGTGATGTCTTGATGTCTTCGGCACGCACGGCCGGAAGTTCGTTCCTGTCCACCGCCCGCGGGACGCCAGAGTTGGCCGAGTCAGATCGAGCGGAACCCATCTAGCTCCCCTTCTGCCTGCTCCCGCGGAACCGTGAAAGCAGTCCAGGATCGGGATTTACCCCCCGCTGTCGCTCGTCGTGCCTTTCTGGAGTCGGCGCCGACGGATCGATGATTTCCTCGCCCAGGATCGTCAGCGTGAATCGGTTGAGGATACACGCCACGAGCGCCGGGCCGATCAGCAGGAGCGGGATCACCATCACGGCCATCGAGAGCACCAGCAGGAGCATGAATATGCCAAGGAAGATGCTCATGAAGGGGCGGCTGACGAGCACGAACATCGCGCCCCGGAACGCATTCCTGACGCCAGACTCCATGGTTCCCGCCACCGAAAACGCATACATGGCGATAATCTCAAGGAGCAGCCACAGGATGAGCCACAACGGGATCATGGTTGAGAGGATATGGTCGCTGCCGGCGAAGTACGAAACGTTCCACGATAGCATCACGAGGAACGGAATCGTTAACAAGGCAATGCCCCACGACCGTTTCCACGATGCCTTGAACACGTCGATCGCATCGGACAATTCCGGCGCCGCGCCCATCCTCCGCGGATCGGTCGCCGACACCAGCGCCACGGTCGCCGGCGGCCCTGGAACGATGAGCAGCGCGCAAACCCACCAGATGATTGAGAGGAGTGCATACATCATGAACTGACTGAAGGTATCTTTCAGTCCGCCCCACAGGAGCTTGAAGAACAGCACTGTTGCCGACTACACCTTTACGTCAAACCAGTACCGGCCAATTCACTCGGTACCGGCATTGTACTTCGCCGCACACCCGCGTCTACGCCTGGGTCTTGGGCTCCGCCGCGAATTCCCGCACGATCCGCATCTGAAACCGGCGGTCGAACCGCGGCGAGCAGCGCCCGCACGACCAGGTTCCCTTGCGTTTCCTCGGAACGGTCAGCCCGCAACCAGGACACCGGTACAGGTACTTCACCGCTCGCCGCTTCACCGGTATCAGCGCCGAACGCACCTCTTCCAGGGTCGCCCCGGTCAGCTCCGCCACCCTGAGCGCGATGCGGTCGTGACCGTGATGCGAGTGTCGCCTGAGATCGCCGTCGATCCTGTCTCGCATGTGAATCAGTTCTTCCGCCACCACCAGTTCAATGGCTCTGGGCCGCGATGTGTCGATGCGCTCCAGATTGATCAGGATCGCGTGCTTGCGCCTTCGCGCAAGGTAACAGTAGGCTCCACCGTATGACGATGGCACCCGCCGCCCCAGCCACTCGCCGTAGACTGACCGGCTCGTCGTCAGCATCAGGTCATCCAGCGACAGGTCCAGCAATCCCGCATGTTTCCCGACGAGATCGACGACCCGCGCATCGCATTCAACCTGAATCATCCATCCGCCCCACTGCCTCGACCGGTTCCAACCGCGCTGGCATTCTACAATGAGCGGCGAGCACATTCGCGCTCGCCGTTCCCCATGCACATGGATTGAAATGCATTCACAGCCACCAAGACCGCGCCTCGATGTCCAACGCGCCAACGAACGGCCGCACGTCCTCGTCGTTTCCGACGATCCTGGCCTCTCCGAATTCTTCGCCGAAGGTCTACCGCTTGGAGGGTTCTGGGTCTCGGTCATCGCCAGCGGCCTCCAGGCCCTCGAAGTCTTTCGCCTCCGGCAGTTCGACCTCGTGGTGGTCGACGCCGAAATGCAGAATTTCGACGCGATCGAATTCCTTCGGCGGTTGCGCGGAATATCCCAACTCGATCCTGGCGGCCCGGCCCGCACGGCCGCGCCCGTTGTGCTGGTGGAGTCCGTCCGTCCAGAGACGCCACGCCCGGTCGACGAACTCGGCATCAAGCGAACGCTCACGGCGCCCATCGAACTCGAGGATGCCGTGCGCGAACTGCACCAGGTGTTCGCCGCCTGGCGTCAGTTCAACCCGGACGCGCCGCTCGCCGATTCCGCCAATCGCGCCTTCTGACGCTTCTTCCGTCCGCCGCCGAGTTCTTCGGTCTCGCCTGTGACCGTGAACACCACGCGCTCGCAGATGTTGGTCACCCGGTCCGCGATTCGCTCGATCCCGTGCGCCGCCCAGAGCAAGCGTGTCGCCCGGTTGATGGTGCTCGGGTCCGCCAGCATGTAGGTGAGGAGTTCACGATAAATCTGGTCGTTGAGATTGTCGACCTCGTCATCGCGAACTGCGGTTCGGCGCGCCAGGTCCTCATCGGATTCCATGAACGCGGTGATCGCCTGCGAGAGCATTTCCCGCGCGATCAGACTCATCCTGGGTATATCCACCAACGGCTTCAGTAGCGCCTCATCGCTGGTGTCAATCACGATCTTGGCGATACCAGCGGCATGGTCGCCCATTCGTTCCAGATCGGTGAACACCTGGAGCGCCGCGGCGATCCGCCGGAGGTCCCCAGCCATCGGGGCCTGGGTGGCGATCAGGGTGAGACTCCGCTCCTCGCCTGTCCACCGGGCCTCGTTGATCTCCTTGTCGCCCTTGCGCACCTGTCGCGCCAGAACCACATCCTGGGTCTGGAGCGCGTCGATTGCCCGGGCGATTGCCTTGTCCACCATGCTTGCCATGTACACGACGTGGTCGCGTAAGTCCTCGATTTGTTGCTCGTATGCTGCCCGGGTCATGGTTCCTCCGATACGAGGTCTACAGCGCCGGCGAATCTGGCGCCCGTGACTAACCGAACCGGCCGGTGATGTAGTCCTCGGTTCGCTGGTCGTCGGGATTCGTGAAAATCTTCTGCGTCGGTCCAGCCTCGACAAGGATTCCTTGCCGTTGTTCATTCAACGAGTAAAACACAGTCTTGTCCGACACCCGCGCTGCTTGTTGCATATTGTGTGTCACGATGACGATCGTGTACTGCTGCTCCAGTTCCCGAAGCAACTCCTCAATCTTGAGCGTCGAGATCGGGTCGAGGGCCGAGGCCGGCTCATCCAGCAGGATGACATCCGGGCTGATCGCCAGCGCCCTGGCGATGCACAGGCGCTGCTGCTGTCCGCCGGAGAGGGCCATGCCACTCTCTTTCAGCTTGTCCTTCACCTCGTCCCACAGGGCCGCCTGGCGAAGGCATCGCTCGACATGCTCCTTCATATTGCCCTTGAAGCCATTGATCTTTGCGCCCCAGGCAACGTTGTCATAGATGCTCTTCGGAAAGGGGTTCGGCTTCTGGAACACCATCCCGATGCGGCGGCGCACTTCCACCGGATCGACCCTCGGCGAAAGGATTTCCTGCCCAAAGTACTCGATGCTTCCCTCGACTCGAGCGGAGGGAATGAGATCGTTCATCCGGTTGATGCACCTGAGCACCGTGCTCTTGCCGCAACCGGATGGACCAATGAACGCGGTGATCCGGTTGCGGGGCACATCGACGGTCACCCCCTTGACGGCATGGAAGCCGCCATAGAAGACATCGACATCCTTGATCCTGACGACCATCTCCTGGTTTTCGTAATCGGTCTGCTCCATGAAGTTCTCGGAGTTCACCTTGGGAATCGATGGACTGGCATGTGTGGATACCACGGTCTATACCCTGTTCCTGTTGAGGCGCTGGCGGAAGAAGATGGCAAAGGCGTTCATCGACAGGAGTACGATGAGCAGGACAATAATCGCCGCCGCCGAAAGGTGCTCGAACTCTTTCTGTGGACGCGCCGACCAGTTGTAAATCTGGACGGGCATCGCCGTGAACGAACTGAGCGGCCCGTCAGGACGGCTGAGCACCAGGCTCGAGGCGCCAACCACGATCAGCGGCGCGGTCTCGCCAATCGCCCTGGACATCGAAAGGATCATCCCGGTCAGGATGCCAGGCATGGCGCTCGGAAGGATGTGCGACCGGGTGGTTTGCCACTTGGTGGCGCCGAGCCCGTACGATGCCTGCCGCAAACTGAGTGGAACCGCCCTGATCGCTTCCTGCGAGGAAATCACCACCACTGGAAGGATCAGCAGGCCCATGGTCAACGCGCCAGCGGAAATGCTACGGCCCAGGTTCATCCACTGCACGAACAGCACCAGGCCCAGGAGACCGTACACGATTGACGGCACTCCAGCCAGGTTCGAGACATTGGTCTGCACGAAATGCGTAAACCAGTTTCTGGGCGCGTACTCTTCGATGTAGATGGCGCTGCCCACCCCTACGATGAAAGAGAACAGGGCGGAGCCAAGGACGATCCAGATCGATCCCCAGATTCCTGAGTTCATGCCCGCGATCTCCGCGTGGCGAGACGGCATATCGGTGATCAGGTGCCAGGAGAGCCAGGCCAGGCCAGGTTCGAGGATAGACCAGAGCAGCATGCCCAGCATCACGATCGCCAGCAATGTCGCCCCAAACAGGGCCCAGCGCCACACCTCGCCGATACTCTTTCGCTGGCTCACCCGCGGGTTCCAACTCGCCTTGGCCGCGGCCGGTGTCCCGGTTAGCTCACCGGCGTTCGACTGCCCCATCATTCGTACTCCTCCCGGAATCGTCGCGCTACCCAGCCACTCAGGATGTTCATGGCCAGCGTCATCAGGAACAGGAGCAGGCCCACCGCGAAGAGCGAGTAGAACTGCGTGGACCCACGCGAAACGTCACCGCTGAATGCCTGGGCAATGAACCCGGTCATCGTCTGCATGCTGTCTCGCGGATCCCACGGACCGGCGGCCCCCATGCCCGAGGGTCGGCTGCCCGCCGCGAGCGCCACGATCATGGTTTCGCCGACGGCCCTTGAAATCGCGAGGATGAACGAGGCGATAACGCCGGAGATCGCTGCTGGCAGGACAATGCGGACCGCCGTCTCGAACCTGGTCGCGCCCAGGCCGTAAGCAGCCTCCCGGAGGGACCGGGGCACGGCTCGCATGGCGTCTTCGGAAAGCGAGGCCACGAGCGGGAGGCTCATGATGCCCACCGCGACGGCCGCCGCCAGTCCATTGAAGGTCCCCACGTCCAGAATTGGTTTGAGGAGGTTTGGCGTGATGAACTTAAGTGCGAAGAACCCGAACACTATCGTTGGGATGCCAGCAAGTATCTCAAGTATAGGCTTGATAACCGCCCTGGTTCGTTCCCCGGCATATTCGCTCAGGTAGATCGCGGCCATCAGGCCAAACGGAATCGAAATGAGCGCCGAAATACCGGCAATCGTCACGGTGCCTCGAACCAATGGAAGAACGCCAAACGATGGCTCGCCGAACAACGCCGTCCATTCATTTCCAAACAGGAAATCGGTGACAGGAACCTCTCGAAAGAAGTTCAACGCTTCCCAAATCAGAATCACGACAATGCCAATAGTCGTCAGGAGCGTAAATGTCGCGCAAGCAGTGAGCAGCCATTTCACCAGGTGCTCGGAAAACGCCCGGTTACGCTTCCCGGTGAGATCCATGGGTGGCCGTGCCGGGCCGGGGGCCATTGTATTTCCGGGTGCAGCCACGTCACGTCCTTTCAACATCTAGAATCGGACTCTGTACTGACCCCGGTTCCAGTTCCTGTACTGGGCGCGAGCCCGGCCGCCAACTGGCGGCCGGGCTCGTTGCGAACCGCGTGATCAGACAGCCTCGCTATCGGGAGCGACTTCCCCGGAAATCGCGCCCTCAAGCTTCTCCTGCTGCTCGGCAAGAACCTCGCCCGGGAGAGCGATGTAGCCTACATCCTCGGCCAGCGGGCCGCTGTTGGCGAGGTAAAACCGCAGGAACTCCTGCAGGCCAGGATCGGACTGGAGCTCGCCGGCATTGACGTACACGAAGAGCGTGCGAGAGAGAGGAGCGTAGGAGCCGTCACCGATGGTCTCGATGCTCGGAGCCACTGGCCCGTTTCCGGCATCGATCGCGACCGCCTTCAGGCTGTCCTGATTCTCGACATAGTAGGCGAAGCCGAAGTAGCCAAGGGCATGCGGGCTGCCGATGACGCCCTGCACGAGCACATTGTCGTCTTCGCTCGGGATGTAGTCGGTGCGAACCGCGACGTCGTCACCGAGGACTTCCTCGTTGAAGTAGTCGAAGGTGCCTGAGTCGGCGCCCGGGCCATACAGCTCGATCGGCTCGGCCGGCCAGTCAGGGTTCACATCCGACCAGTTGACGACGCCGCCATCCGCGCTCCAGATCTGGGCGAGCTGCTCAACGGTCAGGGACTCGACGAAGTCATTATCGGCGCTGACAACCACGGTGATGCCGTCATAGGCAACATTGAGCACGTAGTAGCCGACGCCATTCTCGGCGGCCAGCGCGGCCTCATCGTCCGAGATTGGGCGCGAAGCGTTCGAGACCTGGATTTCGCCATTGGCGAACCGCTCGAAGCCTCCACCGGAACCGGAAATGCCGTTGGTCACCGTGATGCCAGGGGCAACGGCGGCGAACTCTTCGATCACGGCCTCGGTCAGGGGACCGACCGTGGACGAGCCATCGGCTTCGAGGGTGCTCTGGATCTCGGAAATGTTGTCCGGTGCGGTGTACTCGGTCTGCGCCGACACGATGCCGAAGCGAGCCAGCGGGGCCGCCGCGAACACGGCGGCCGAGGCGATGACGACCTTGCGTCGTGAAATCACCGAATCGAACATGAGGGACTTCTCCTTGAGACATATGTCTACCGGCTATCGGACGTCCATCGTCCGACCTTTGCTGGTAGACAGGCTCCGATGCCCGGTCTACTCAGCGGCCTTCGTGACCTGAAGGGAGGTTCCTGGCGCCGACCCGGCTCTCGCCCCGGACGCAACCTGATGCTCAGGGTCGAGGACGAATCTGTATCCAGCGCCATAGACAGTGCGGATGCAGTCGCTGGTCATTCCAGCGGCTTGCAGTTTTCCGCGCAACCAGGAAATGTGAACATCCACCGTGCGCTCGTCCACGAACACGTCGGCGCCCCAGATCGAATCGAGCAACTCCTGTCGCTGGAATACCCGCCCCGGCTCCATTGCCAGGGTGACGAGCAGGCCAAACTCCTTTGGCCGCAACAGGAGTTCCGTGTCTCCGACTCGCGCCCCGCGGCGATCGGGCTCGATCTGGAGGTCTCCCCGGTACAGGATGCTGGGCGGCTTCGCCGAAGCGACCGCCTTCCGCCGCACAACCGCCCTGACCCTCGCCAACAGCTCCCGCAGCGCGAATGGCTTCACCACATAGTCATCCGCGCCCAATTCGAAGCCATCCACTCGATCCTGCTCCTCGCCTCTCGCCGAGAGCATGAGAACCGGAAAGTCATGGTCCTTTCGAAGTGTGCGGAGTACCTGGAACCCATTCAGCTTCGGCAGCATGACGTCGAGGATCATCAGGTCAAGGCGATCTCCGTGCTGGGCCACAACCTCAAGCGCCGAAGTTCCATCCACCGCGGTCAGAACGTCGTACCCTTCTCGCACCAGGTTGAACGCCAGGGTGCTTCTCAGGGTCGGGTCGTCTTCCACGAGCAGGACTGTAGCTTCTTCGCGTTGATTGACCGACTGTGCCACCATTGCCTGGATTTGCCTCCACCTGACGGCGTGTGGAACTGTTCACATTTGGAACCATAGCCCGCGGAACTTAATGGTTTGTAAGCGGAGTGTTAAATCACCGCGGCTGTATCGTAAAATCGCCAGTCGAGTTAATGATTTCCGCACACTCAGGACAAAACCCCGGATCGCGGCATGCCGCGATCCGGGGTTTTGGGGCGTACTCGCCAGGCGGCGGAGAAGTGGGGATCAGGGGGAGACCGCTGGCGTCGCCTCGCCAGTTGGCAGGGCGAGATCGGTGGGCCGGCTCTTGCCCTGGTCCAGGAAGGCGACCGCCGCGGTCACAAACGGGTCGCCAGCCTGTATGCCCGAACCACCGCCTGTGGTCAGCAGCACGTCCGGATTGATGCCTTCATCCTGAATCCGTCCCTTGCTCGGCGTGAACCACTCGGCGACTGTCACGCGCAGCGACGCGCCGTCCTCGAAATCGAAGATTCGCTGGACCGAGCCCTTGCCGAAGGTTTCCTCACCGATCACGAGGGCACGGTCGTAGTCACGCAGCGATCCCGCCACGATCTCGGCGGCGCTGGCCGTATTCCCATCCACAAGCACGATCATTGGCAGGTCGGTTGGCCCGTTGTCTCCATTTATGATCGGCAGATCCACTTCATTGCCGGGGCCAGGAGTGGTGTCTTCGTAAAGGGCCGGTCCTGTCTCATCTGGAAGGAACCGGCCGATCGTCTCCTGCGCCGATCTCACCCAGCCACCGCCGTTTCCTCGCAGGTCCAGCACGATACCGGTAATCCCGGCCGCGTCGGCCTCCGCCAGGGCTTCGTCGAGCTCCCTCGTCGTGCGGTCGCCAAAGATGTCGATCGCGATCCGCATGTATGTGGTGCCCTCGATCTGCTCCCAGGCCACCGGATGAACGATGATCGCCTCTCGCTCGATGCTGAGCGTGATGGGTCCCTCGGCGGACGGCTGTTGGATCGTCAGGTCCACGGACGAGCCTACTGGCCCGCGAAGGTCGAGCCCGTTGAGATCGCCCTCGATCACCGCCACTGGCCGGTTGTCGATCCGCACGACGATGTCACCGGCCCTGATGCCAGCCCGGGCCGCGGGTGTTTCCGGGCCAACCCGCCCCACGGCGACCAGACCATCCACTTCCTGAAGCGAGACCCCAATGCCTCCGTACTCACCTACAAGTTCCTCGGCCGCGATCTGTGCTTCGACTGGCGGGAGGTAGCGAGTGTAGTCATCGTTGAGGCTCGCGAGCATGCCAGTGATCGCCTGTTGCTCCAGCGTCGTTTCGAACACCGCCTGCTCATCGGAAGTCGTCGGACGATAGTAGTAATTTCCTGTCAGGACGTCCGTCACGGCATCCAGGTCATCGAAACCGCCAGCGCCGCCCGCCTGGGTTGGGGCCGTTTCGCGGCCGACGAACATCCCTCCCGCCATGCCCACCAGGAGCACGAGCAGGAACAGGGCCGACATGCGAAGATAGAAGTGGGTCGGCGACAGCGTCCCGGAGGAATTCCCGCCAGCGCCGCGCGAAGTCTGTTCCTGAACCATGATGTCCTCTGAGCCGCCATGCGGGCTCAACACGCGTTCGTCTTCTATAATGTCCGGCCCGCAACGGGCGCCGGTTCGCGATCACTGGGGTGAGGCCATGCTGCTTGTTGTCGATGTCGGCAATACAAACACGGTGTTTGGCCTGTTCGACATCGAATCATCGATGCGGGTCGCCAGCGCGCGCATGTCCACCCGGCGCGATCGAATGCCGGATGAATGGTACGCGATCCTCGCTCCCGTCCTGAGTTCCGCCGGAGTCGATCCCAATCGAATCACAGCCATGGTCATCTCCAGCGTGGTGCCCAGCGTCACCCGCTGGCTGACGGAGATGGGAAGCACCCATCTCGGCATTGAGGCCATGCAGGTCGGCGTCGACCTGAATCTCGGAATTGGCATCGACTACCCACAGCCGGGAGAAATTGGCGCCGACCGTCTCGTCAACTCGGCGGCCGCGTTCCGGAAGTACGGCGCGCCCCTGATCTCAATCGACTTCGGCACCGCCATCAATTTTGACATCGTCGATCACCGGGGCAACTATGTTGGCGGCGCGCTCGCGCCGGGACTGATCGTGGCGTTCGAAGCCATGACGTCGCGGGCCGCTCGCCTGTTCAATGTCGATCTGGCGCCGCCAGCGCATGCCATCGGACGGTCGACCACCGAAGCACTCCAGTCCGGAATGGTGCTTGGCTACCTATCTCTGCTCGAAGGCATGATCGCCCGCATCGAGCGTGAACTCGAAGGCGAGCCCACCGTGATCGTCACCGGAGGCTACAGCGAAATCTTCGCCGAAGCGTCCTCCCTGATCGATGCCTACGAGCCTGACCTCACCATCGACGGTCTTCGCCTCGTGTACGAACTGAACGCCTGTGAGGGCCGCTCCTGACGGTCGCTATCGCGTGCAGTCAGCCCGGAAGAGCATGGAATCAGCATCGTCTCTCGCGCTGCTTCCCCAATTTCCATCGCCCGCCTATACTTCATCCAAACTCAACAATGTGCGATCTGCCGCCGATAGACAGGTTCGCGAAAAGACAACACGGCGCGAGCTTGTCCACGTCTGGAAGAGGATGAGCATGAAGCAGTATCCCGCGGAGCGTATTCGAAACGTCGGTCTCTTTTCCCACGGTGGCGCGGGAAAGACATCCCTGGCCGAAGCGTTTCTGTTCGTCAGTGGCGCCACCAGTCGTCTGGGCAATGCCCAGGACGGCACCACTGCATCTGACTACGATCCAGACGAAATCAAGCGCGGAATGTCCATCAGCACCACCGTGATCCCGGTTGAGTGGGACGACCACAAGATCAACGTGCTTGACGTGCCCGGCTACGCCGACTTTCTGGGGGAAGTCCACGCCGCCATGCGCGTGGTCGACGGCGCGGTCATCCTGATCGATGCCTCCGCCGGGGTCGAGGTCGGCACCGAGCACGCCTGGAAACTCGCCAACCAGTACAACCTGCCCCGGCTGCTTTTCGTCAACAAAATGAACCGCGAAAACGCGGACTTCGCCCGGACACTCGAGTCGCTTCGCGAAGCGTTCGGCAAACGGATAGCCCCAATTCACTTCCCGATCGGCTCCGACAAGTCCTTCCGAGGCATCGTCGATCTCCTCAGCAACAAGGCGTACGTGTATCACGACAATGCCGACGGCGGCTTCGACACCGTGCCGATTCCAGACGAACTGGCCAGCGACGTCGAGACCTATCGTCAGGCCCTGGTCGAGAGCATCGCCGAGCACAACGAAGACCTGATGATGCGGTATCTCGACGAAGAGCCCATCACCGATGACGAGCTTTTCGACGAACTCAGATCATGTATCAGCGATGGCTCCGTCACCCCGCTCCTCTGTGGCGCCACCCAGTACACGCTCGCCATCCAGCCGCTCCTGTCCGCCGTCATCCGTGAATTGCCCGCGGCTTCCGAACGCACCGAACCGGCGACGGTCGATGGCGCGGACGCCACGCTCGAAGCGGACCCATCCGCCCCTCTCGCCGCCCTGGCGTTCAAAACCGTCAGCGACCCCCACGTCGGCCGCGTCACCTACTACAGGGTTTTCGCTGGCACGTTCAACTCCAACTCGCACGTTACCAACACCACGAAGAACGAAGGCGAACGCATCGGCCAGCTCTTCCATCCAGCCGGCAAGGAACACCAGGCCACCGGAGCGGTCGTCGCGGGCGACATCGGCGGCGTCTCCAAGCTCGGATCGGTCGGCACGGGCGATACCATCGCCGCCGACGGTTCCGGAATCGTCCTTGACGGCATAACCACGCCCAACGCGGCCTACAGTTGCGCCGTTCACCCGCGCTCCAAGTCCGATCTCGACAAACTCGGCCAGGCGCTGGTCCGGCTCCGGGAGGAGGACCCATCCATCGTCCTTTCCCGCGATCCGATCAGCGGCGAAACCATCGTCAGCGGCCTTGGAGAACCGCACGTGCAAATCTCGCTCGACCGGATGAGCCGCCGCAGCGGAGTCCACGTCGACATTGGCTTGCCCCGGGTCGCCTATCGTGAAACGATCCGCTCGAAAACCACCAGCGAATACAAGCACAAGAAGCAAACGGGCGGCGCCGGTCAGTACGGCCACGTCTACCTCGAACTCGAACCACTCCCCGAGGCCGACTTCGAGTTCACCGATCGCGTGGTCGGTGGTTCCGTGCCGAAGGGGTACTTCCCGGCGGTCGAGAAGGGCATCAAGGATGCGCTCGATGCCGGGCCCATCGCCGGGTATCCAGTCGTCAACGTCCGGGCAACCCTGACCGATGGCAGCTACCACAACGTCGACTCCAACGAAATGGCCTTCCGCATCGCCGCCAAGGAGGCATTCAAACGCGGCATCCTCAATGCCAGTCCCACCCTGCTGGAACCGATCAACCTCCTCCGGGTCACTGTTCCCGACGCTTACATGGGCGATGTGATGAGCGACCTCAACTCCAAGCGTGCGCATGTGAGCGGCGTGGAGCCGGGTGAAGACGGCACGTCCATTATCGAGGCGCAGGCGCCGGCGGCGGAACTCCAACGCTATGCCACCGACCTCCGGTCGATAACGCAAGGGCGCGGATCGTTCACGTCCGAGTTCTGCCGCTACGAGGAGGTGCCCGCCCACCTCGCTGAATCCATCAAGCGCGAGGCGGAAACGATCGCCACCGGGCAGGCGGCCTGACCTGCGGCGACTCGAAAGCTCTAGACTGAACGAAGCAAGGATCAGGATTCGATCTGGTCCTTGCTTCGTCTCGTCGAATGCTCGCCCGAAAGGATCCGCGCCTCCCCATGGCCCACCAACAACACTCGCTCTTTGACGCGCCAACGTCCGCCTCCTACGAAATCGTCTTCGATGGCGGCTCGCTCGGAAACCCGGGCAAGGGGTACGGCAGCTACGAAATCACCTCGAAAGGCGCGGTCATCCGGCATCACCGTCACGACTATGGAGACGGTGTGACCAACAACCAGGCCGAATACCAGACCTTGATCGAAGCGCTCGCCTGGCTTCAGCGGGAACTCGGCGACGCCTCCACATCGACGAACGTGACCGTCAACGGCGACAGCCTTTTGGTTCTGAACCAGTTGCTCGGCAAATGGAAAGTCAAGAACGAAGGACTTCGACCATTGCACCAGCGTGCATCCGGGCTCCTCAAGCAGTTCAAGTCCGTCGCGCTGGTCTGGCACGACCGGAGCAAGTCGGTCGCCCGCCTCGGTCACTAACGCCGCCGCTGGTTCAGACGCTCCATTCGTATGCTGAAGCCAAACGCCATGCCAAACACAAAAATCGCGATCAGCAGCAACGGCATGAGCGCGATTCCGGTGAACCACTTGATCACGACGATGAACGCGACGGTGAATGTCAAGCCAGCGAGAATAGCCTTCTCCAATGCAACTCCTTCATTTCCAGCAGCCGTCCCCAATCGAAAGGGCCAACCAAGTGCGCAAGACGATCTACCTGGCATCCCCGCTTGGCTTCGCCGATTCCACCAGGGCATACATGGCCGAGCTGGCGACGGCGCTCCGTGAGATCGTCGACGTGCTCAACCCCTGGGATGACCAGCGCTTCGACGCCGAGTTCATCGCGCTCCAGTCCGAAGATAGCGTAACCGTCCGCCTCCGTCGCCTCGCCGAAATCAATCGCGAGCTTGGCCGCGCTAACGCCGCCGCGATCGAACGCGCCGATGGCGTGATCGCAATTCTGGATGGAGTCGATGTTGACTCCGGAACGGCCGCGGAAGTCGGCTATGCCAATGCCCGCGGAAAGCGGGTCTACGGGCTCAGGACCGACTTCCGCCTGGCTGGCGACAACTTCGGCTCCATCGTCAACCTGCAGGTCCAGTATTTCATCGAAGCATCCGGCGGAACCATTGTCACCACCGCCAGCGACCTGCTCGCGGACACCGCCGCCTGGGCATCCTGGAAAGGCGATGGCGAGGCTTGATTTTCCCTCGCCGTCGCCCCTATACTTCGCGTGCTCGCGGGTGATTAGCTCAGCTGGTTAGAGCGCTACGTTGACATCGTAGAGGTCACTGGTTCGAGTCCAGTATCGCCCACCAGGAGTCCCATGCAGCCACGTCCGTTTCGGATGTGGCTGTTTGCGTGCCGCCTATCCCAACCGGGTATCATGAACCACGCACGACCGATGCCCTGCGCATTGGTTCCAGGTCCTGGCATTCATCCGCCAGGCCGCCGAGACAGACCTTTCTTCACCAGGATGCACGTACATGTCGTTGAGCCACCGGCTCCGCTCAATAGTGTTCACCACGTTCGTGGCGCTGTCCCTCCTGTTTGTGCCCGTGGCCGCGCAGGAAGCGTCCGAACTCAAGATCACCTCCTCCCGCTACATCGTCATCGACGCAACTTCCGGCTACGTGTTTGCCCAGCGCGATGCCGGCAAGCGCGTCGCCATCGCGAGCGTCACCAAGATGTTCACCGCCGTGCAAGCGATGGAAATGGCTCCGCTCGACACCATCATCGTCACGAAGGACAGCGATCTCCGCTCCCCCGATGGCGGTTACTTCGGATCGAATGGCACGCACATGGGCTTCGGAGTAGGCGAGGAATACACCCTCGAAGATATGCTCTACGGCATGCTCCTGCCCTCGGGAAACGACGCCGCCAACGCCATCGCCCGCTCTCTCGGCTATCAGGAGGGCGATACCGACGAGGAAGCCATCCAGCGGTTCCTCGATCTGCTCAACCAGCGCGTCGCCGACATCGGTCTCGAGAACACACATTTCATGAATGCGCACGGTTGGGGCGTGGAGGGCCACTACTCCACCGCCGCCGATGTCGCCACGTTTGGCCGCCTGGCCGCCAACTACCCCACGCTCATGAAGATCATGGGCACGAGTTCCTATACCACCTCGAACGGCTACTTGACGGTCACCAACACCAATCGCTCGCTCAACCTCTATCCCTCGGTGGTAGCCGGGAAAACAGGCTACGACTGGGACTCTGGATACTGCCTGATCAACTTCGCCACCCGCGACGATTCGCGGAATGTCATCGCGGTTACCCTCGACGGCGTCGGCGACGGCAGCGACTGGTACGACGACAATGCCACCCTCCTCGACTATGGATTCCTGCGGCAGGAAGAACTAATCGCATCCAACGAGGCCTTTGAAGGCGACATCCTCGAGTTCACCGATCCCGCTCCAATCGAGATCGTTCGCTCGACCACCTCATCGGCATCGTTCAGCGCTAGTGAACCGCTGGAGCAGGCGGTTGAAGACTCGGAGCCACCACAAGTGGCCGTCGCCTCGGCCGAGCCGGTCGCGGAAGAACCAGCGTTTCCAGACCGCATCCAGGCCCCCGCCGTTTGGGCAGCGGCGTTCACGGCGATAGGGCTGATCGCGATTCGCGGCCTCGTCACCCTGCGCTCCAACCGGCGTCCGCCCGGCGAGGAGGAGGGAGCTGCGCTTGATGTGGACGACCATTCAGGCCGCATCGACGATCCGGTTCCCGCTACCTGATTACCCGATCGTTCCTGAGATCCGGACGTAACTCATGGGTCGCTGTCGGTCCGGCCCAGCAGCGCCGC
>CAZUPA010000001.1:99540-105399 GCA_964622205.1 uncultured Sphaerobacteraceae bacterium | reverse complement strand
GTCGGCATCATCGCCGCCCAGTCGATCGGCGAGCCCGGCACGCAGCTCACCATGCGCACGTTCCACACCGGTGGTGTGAACCGCGCCGACATCACCAGCGGTCTTCCCCGCGTCGAGGAGCTCTTCGAAGCTCGCCAGCCGAAGGGCGCCGCGCTCCTGGCCCACAAGCCGGGTGTGGTGTCGATCGAGGAAACCGACACCGGCCGCGTTCTCGTCATCAGTTCCATGGAACTGGACTCCTGGCGAGCCTTGCTGCCCGATGGCTTCGAGGTGGTCCTGCCGGAAGGCAGCCACGTCGACAAGGACAAGACCGTCATCGCCACCGGCCCGAATGGCGAGAAGTTCACCTCCGGCATCGCTGGCAACTTCTTTCTCGATGGCCGCACCGTGTACGTCCGCGAGGAGCGGGAGGACCGCGAGGACTACCCGATCTCCGTTGGCGACCAATTGTTGGTCGAAGACGGCGAGGATGTGCTCCCCGGCCGCCAGTTGACGGTTGGTCCGAAGGATCCGCACCAGGTCCTGGCCACGCTCGGCCCGGACGCCGCCCAGCGCTACATCATCGACGAAGTGCAGAAGGTGTACCGCTCGCAGGGCGTGAACACCAACGACAAGCACATCGAGGTGATCTGCCGCCAGATGCTGCGCAAGGTCCGGATTCAGTTCCCTGGCGATACCGACTTCCTCGAAGGCGATATGGCCGACAAGTTCGACTTCAACAACAAGAACGAGGCCGCCCTCGCCCAGGGTGGCGAACCGGCCACCGCCGTGTCGCTCCTCCTTGGCCTGACCAAGGCGTCGCTGGAGACCGATTCGTTCCTCTCCGCGGCTTCCTTCCAGGAGACCACTCGCGTGCTCACCGAAGCCGCCATCAACGGCAAGGTCGATCACCTGCGTGGCCTCAAGGAGAACGTCATCATCGGCAAGCTCATCCCGGCTGGCTCCGGGTTTGGCGCCCGGCAGGCGCTCGCCGCCGAGCGGTCCAACCTCCAGCAGGCCACGCTGGCGGCCATGAGCGAACCAGTGGAAGCCGCCGAGGACGAGGACTACGCCGCGCTGATGTCCGAAGGCCTCCTGCCGTCAACGGCCACGGCTCTGGCCGATGGCCCGGGCGAAGGTCAGGGCTTCGACGGCGAGGCGCCGGACGAGGAAAACCTCGAGTCCGGCGTCACCGACGAGACCGAGTCCAACCCGCCCGTATAGGCGGCGACCACCAGGTCATGACGGCAACGCCCCCGGATGGTTTTCCATCCGGGGGCGTTTGCGATTTGGCGCCGAACGAAGCCGTGGTTCCGGCTCTTGGGGGCATACACCGTGCAGCCCAGCGAGATGAAGGCGAGCGTGTGGCTGCCCTGTCTCTATCCGGATTCCGTATCACGTCGATCCAGCCGGATCCCGCATGAGTCCCGGCTCGCTACCGGGTCTCCCGCTCCAGCAACTTCAGGTACTCCAGGTTTCCCTTCAGCCGCTCCAGCAGCGGCTTCTCCGTGCTGAAGTCCTCGACTCCGACCCAGCCATCGTACCCAACGCCGCGCATCGCCACGAACAATGCCCGCATATCGATGATGCCCTTGCCCACCGGAGCCCAGTCGCATTGCCACGATACCGAACCGTCTTCGTTGTATTTCTGGGGGAACCAGCGCGCGTTCTTCACATGCACGTGCGCCAGGTACGGACCCAGCATCTCGAACGAGAGCCGGTGTGTCTCGTAGCCCTCGTACACCATGTTGCCCGCGTCGTGGATCACCCCCACATGCGCCGGGTCCAGGTCGTCGAGGAAGAGCCGCGCCGCGCTCGCCGAAGGCACGATCGAGCGATGATGAAGCTCCAGCAATACCTTGATGCCGTGCTGCTCGCCGAGCTTTACGACATCGCGATACTGTGCCTTTGCCGTATCCCAGATCGGCCGGAACGGCTCGATCCCGTCGTACCCTGGCACGCGCACGCGCAACTGCGGAACACCCATCGCCTTCGCGCCGCGTATGGCCTGTTCCACCCCAGCCAGGTCGTCACATAGGACGTACGTACCCAGTCCAGGCATCTCCAGGCCAGCTTCTTCCGTCAGCTTCTTCCACGCCGGCGCATCCTGCTCCAGCGTGCTGAACGGCAGCGTCGCCCGGTTGTTTGCCCAGAACGAAGCCGGCCTGGTGGCGTCCGCGTCCTGGTCGATGACGCGCCATTCGATCCCATCGTAGCCAATCTCTTTCAGGTGCTGGACGGCCACCTCCGGTGTGTAATCGGGAATCGATACGGAAAAGACAGCGAATTTCACGACGCATCCTCCGGTTTCGAACCGGCGATCGATATCCGCATGCCGGTTCTCGCGGACTCGTAGATCCCAAGGATAACGTCGACGGCCTTGCGCGCCTCCTTCCCCGGCACCGGTGGCGCGTCTCCCGCCGCCAGCGCTTCGAAGATCAGTCGCAATTGACGTCGATGTCCCTCGCCAAATCCTTCGTCAGGCTTCCAGTCGCGAACCATGTTCAGGTCATGCTCATCCAGCAGGTCGTCGCTGAGCTCGCCCTTGCCTTCGAACCGCGTCACCACATTGCTCTCGATCGTGAGCCGCCCCTCGGTCCCCACGATCTCCACTCGCGCCGGGAAATCCTCGTTCGCGCTCGTCGTCACCAGGATCGACCCGACCGCCCCGGAATGGAACCGGACACTCGCCGATGCCGCGTCCTCCGCCTCGATCTGGTGGCTCAGGGTGGCGATATGGGCCTGCACTGAAGCGATGCCACCCATCAGCCACTGGAGCAGGTCGATCGTGTGGATGGACTGGTTGATGAGCGCCCCGCCGCCGTCCAGCGCCCAGGTGCCGCGCCAGCCGCCGTTGGCGTCGTAGTACTCCTGCGTCCTCTTCCAGAATACCGATGCGCCGCCAAGGATCGGTTGGCCAATCAGCCCCTGCTCCAGCGCCCGCCGCGCCCGATACACATCGCGCGACAGGCGGTTCTGGAAGATCACCGCCATGTGAACCCCGGCCCGGTCCACCGCCTCGATCATCCGGGTCGCCCCGTCGTGGGTGATGGACATCGGCTTTTCCGTAATGATGTGCTTTCCCGCGTGAGCCGCCAGGATCGCCTGCTCGGGATGCAGTCCCGACGGGGTGCCAAGAATCACGACATCGATGTCAGGTTGAGCGAGAAGATCGGTATAGTTCGGGTACCATGTCGCGTCATGGGCATCCGCCAGCTTGCGCCCCGCGTCTTCCCGTGGATCGGCGACCGCCACCACCGTGGCGTTGTCCACGCCCTCCAGCGCCCGCGCGTGTACCTCGCCGATGGTTCCGGCGCCAACGATCCCTACCTTGAATGAGTCGGCCAACTTGCTCACGCCTCCTGCTACAGTCCCATGTACGTGGTTCAATATCCAGCCATGTGCAGGGATGCTATCTGCTTGAATGAAGGCTGGCAAGTTGGCCGACCATTGAACGCAAGCGATCTGAACGGTTTGGAAGCGCATGAACGTAGCCCGATGGCACAAGAAAGACGTCGAGCTGACCTGGAACGGTCAACGTACCCGCTATGGCGTGGCGCAGGAGTTGTTCAGCAGTCACGACGTCGATGTCGGCGGCAAACTGCTGCTGAAATCTCTCGATATCGGGAGTTTCCCAGCAACTGGCATGGCGGTGGACTTCGGTTGTGGGTATGGAGTGCTCGGACTCGCCTGGAAGCACGCCCTGCCCGCATGGAAGATCCTGCTCGTCGACCGCGATGCGCTCGCGGTCGAGTTTAGCCAGTGGAACGCCACGGCGATGGGCTACTCCGCCCCGGATGTGCGGGCCAGCGTTGGCCTTGGCATGGATCTCGTGCCGCCAGAGAGCGCCGATCTCATCCTGTGGAACGTTCCGGGCAAGGCTGGAGAACAGGTCATCGTGGCCCTCACCTCCGATGTGGTCGCTGTCCTGAAGGAAGGCGGCGTCGTCGCCATGGTTGTCGTCAACCCGCTCGCCGGCGTTATCCGGGCGGTCCTCGAAGCCGACCCGGCCGTGAGCGTCCTTCATGACGAAACCCACGCCGAGCACACCATCATCCATGCCACCAGAAGCGGTTCGCCACAACCCGCGGCCGATCCATTCGAGCGGGGAGTGTTCGACCGGGAGCCAGCGGGCTTTGGCGTCGACGACCTGGAATACGACATAACGCCAGTCATTGGCGTGCCCGAGTACGATTCGTACAGTTTCGCCACCCAGGTCGCCTTCGACACGCTGCGAACGGTCAGCCGCGAGGTTGAATCGGTCTTGATCCACCGTCCCGGTCAGGGCCACGTCGCCGCCGTGGCCGCCAGTTCATTCCAGCCCGAAACGCTCGCGCTCATCGATCGCGATACCCTCGCGCTACGCGCCAGCGTTCGCGCCATGGTCGATGCGGGAATTCGCGTGCCTTGCGTCACCATGGTGGCCGCCGCCGATATTGCTGACGCCAGGGATGCGGGACCGTTCGACCTCGTCGTGATGATGCTCGAGGAGCAGGTCCGCAACGACATCCATGCCGCCCGCCTCGAAGACCTGGCGGCAATGGTCGAGCGTGGGGGGCAGGTGGTCGTGGGTGGCACGTCGAGCGTTGTCAGCAGGTTTCTCTCGTTCGCCGCCAAGGCAAAGGGATGGAAGGTCCGCGATCGCACGAGGCGAAGTGGCGCCAGCGCCGCCCGGATCGAACGCGTGGAGTAGGGGCCCGGATCGTTTCGCGGCCCTCTGTTCGCTCACCAGGTCTGGCTATTGCGAAAACCGTCTTTCCGCATGACAATCCGGCAGGAAACAACTGAGTGAGTCCTTCCGGAGTAGAACAAATCCATGCCATTCCCAGCCAATTCGCTCGCCACCGATGTCATTCGCTTCCCATACGGCCAGGTGCATGAATTTGCTTCCGACCTTTTCGAAGCCGCGGGCATCGAGCGGTCAAAGGCCGAAGCCGCCGCCCGCCACCTGCTCATCGCGGACATGCGGGGCGTGGAATCCCACGGCATGGCTCGCATGCCCGCCTATATCGGCCGTCTGAAGGGTGGCTTGATCGATCCCGACGCCGAGGTGTCCATCGAGCGGGAGCTTGGATCCACGCTTTCCCTCAACGGGAACAACGCGTTGGGATTGCTGGTTGGCCCCGAGGCCATGCGCCGCACCATCGCCAAGGCCCAGGAAACCGGTATCTGCCTCACCACCGTTCGTGGCAGCAACCACTTTGGCATCGCCGGGGCCTACGCCGTGATGGCGACCGAGGCCGGACTCGGCGGGATGGCGATGACCAACGCCGGCAAAATCGTGGTGCCCGCCAACGGCTCCGAGCCGAAGCTCGGCACCAATCCCATCGGGTTCGCCGTTCCCACTGGCAGTGGACGCCCGTTGGTCGTCGATCTCTCGACGTCCACGGTCGCGTTCGGCAAGATCGAGATCGCCCGGCGCGCCGGGATCGCGATCCCGATCGGCTGGGCCCTCGATGAGAATGGCGACGCCACCACCGATCCCAACCGCGTGAAGGGACTTACCACACTCGGCGGTTCCATCGAACAGGGCAGCCACAAGGGGTATGGACTCTCGATGATGGTCGAGACGTTCTGCGGACCGCTCGCGGGCAACCTTTGGGGCAGCCGCATCGCTCAATCGACCTCCACCGGAGCCCAGCCAGGCATCGGCCACATGTTCATGGCCTGGCGCATTGACGCCTTCCGCGATGCCGATGCCTTTCTCTCCGACATGGATGAGTTCATCGCCGAACTGCGCGACTGCCGCCCAAATCCTGCCCACCCCGAAGCCAGGGTCATTATCCCCGGCGATCCCGAGGCGGAGGCCGAGATCGAGAACAGCGCCACTGGCTTGCCCCTCCGCGCGGCCGTGCTGGACGAACTGGCCGCGACCGCCGA
>CAZUPA010000001.1:97340-99440 GCA_964622205.1 uncultured Sphaerobacteraceae bacterium | reverse complement strand
TCGGCCAGCGCCTTCTCGCCGTCCAGCCCAATCGCCCGGGTGGCGGGCATCGACTCCGCTCGTGAACCGTACGGCTCCTCGACGGGATCGATCCCGTCGAGCCCCTCGCACAGTCCCTCGCCAATCGCCGCTCCGCAATACGGCGCGTAGATGTCGCTATATCCGCCTTCCAGCGCGATCACCAGCCGTCCGTCGCACAACTCGTCCGCCAGGTCACGCAGGTGGCGCGTCATCGCTCTGTACGCCGCGGTCGTGAGCGACATCCGTCCGAGAGGGTCCATGACGCTGGCATCCTGGCCCGCGCTCACCATGATGAGGTCGGGCGCGAACTCGCGGATCGCCGGCAGCACGATCCGATCGAACGCCGCGAGGTAGGTTGGGTTGCCCGACCCGGCCGGAAGCGGGATGTTGATGGTCGTCCCCGCGCCTTCCTCGTCGCCCATCTGGTCCAGCGATCCCCAGCCGATCGGGAACAGGTTGTCCTGGTGCAGGGAGATGAACAGGACCGATGGGTCGGCATAAAACGCGTCCTGCGTCCCATTCCCGTGGTGAACGTCCCAGTCGACGATCGCCACCCGCTCTGCCCCATGACGCCGCTGGGCATGGCGCGCCGCGATCGCGACGTTTGCGTAGATGCAGAACCCCATGCCCCGGTCCGACATCGCGTGGTGACCTGGCGGCCGCACCAGCGAAAACGCATGGTGAACGGTTCCCCGCATCACCGCATCGACGGCGGACACCACGCCGCCGACCGCCAGCCTGGCGATCGGCTCGCCATTCCGGCCCATCGGCGCCCCCACCCCCGTATCGCCACCGGTCTTGCTGATATCGGTCACTCGCTGCACGTAGTCCGAGGTGTGATACAGCCGCAGCGTGCCATCGCCAACCAGGTCCGCGTCGATATCCAGCATCGCCTGCGACAGCTTGAAGTAGTCGAGCAGGTGCCGGGTTCGACCGGCTATGGCCGGACTGCTCAAGTGTGGAACAGGCTCCGCATAAGGATATTCGTCCCGGTATCCAATCAGGTGAAGCCCCGAATTGTGGTTGAGGTACTGGTGGCTGAACACGAGTCCAACCCGGCGGTTTCGGCGTTTCGGCATGCGCGGCGATCCTCCCATGGATTCATTCCTGGAAGCATACGTCACATTGGTGACAAACAAAACGGGCGCCTCGCGAGGCGGGGCGCCGGTTTTCCATACATTGTCGCGTGACCAGACGCTACCAGTGAACGGCCAGCGCCATGCCGTCGATGACGTACCACATGGCTTCGAAGCCATCCCACGACCAGTGGGTGAGAGAGCCGTTGCCCGGGTCGCTCACGTATACGCCCGCCGCGTCGTATCCGTAGATCACGACGACGTGCATGTACGGGGTGAGCTGGTAGCGGGTTCCATCGGCCGTGTACTCGTCGAACGAACCGGCTTCGCCGCGCGCGCCGATCCACACCAACGTCGGGCGGCCCATGTCGATCTGCGATTTCAGAGTCTCACGGCCGCCATAGAAGATTTCGCCCTGGAAGCCGAAGGCATTCAGCGCTGGCACCAGTGGCGCGGCGTACACCCCGTAGTTCGTGGTGTTGCCCCACGATCCGGTGATTTCCCCGCGATAGCCCCAGTGCGGATTGTCGTTCAACGGCACCACGGACTCGAAGTCGTACTCGGAAACCCAGTCGCCCAGCATCCCCGTCGCGATCGCCAGCGACGAGTACTCGCAGCTCAATCCACGCTGCTGCTGGTAGGCGATTGCCCCTGGAATGATGACGGCCCCATCGCTTGCGCTCGAACCGGAATCCGAGCTGGTGGACGTTGTCGATGCCGATCCGTTCAGCGATACGAGCTCACCGTTTCCGGAACACGATCCATCCGAACCGACCCTGATCGTCTTGCCGCCGATGTAGGAATCGTTGACCATCACGCTGGCCCACAGCTTGGCGGAAGATCCGGCGCTGCTGGTGTCGATCGCGAGCCAGGCGATGCCCGATCCATTCGCGGCGCCAGAATCGGCGCTGATAACCGCGCCAGTGTTGTCATCGGAAGCGATCAACGAGTAGCTTGCGCCCGCCAGTCCGCCGCCGCCGTCGAGGCTGACCTCGATGACGCA
>CAZUPA010000001.1:70803-97240 GCA_964622205.1 uncultured Sphaerobacteraceae bacterium | reverse complement strand
AAAACCGGCCTGAATCGCCGCGTCATCGAACCCTCGAAGCGAGCGTATGCGGTGATATACGCGCTGGACACCGCGACGGATTTTCGCGGCTCGTGAGTTGCCATGATCCGAACGAAAGCGGCCATGGGACCGAGGTCTCATGGCCGCCCACGCGAACGCCAATCGGCGTATCAGCGCCAGCGGCGAATTTCCTCGAAGGTCCGGTACCGGTAGGTGTAGTTGTCCGCTGGCAGCAGTTCGTACCGCGCGATCTCGTCGAGATCCAGGTCCACGCCGAGGCCCGGCGCCGTGGGCAGGGGCAAATGTCCATCCACCACCTTCGGCCTGCCCGAGACCACGGTGCTCTTCCGCTCCAGATCTCGCGGCATATATTCGAGGAAGCGGAAGTTCGGCGCGGTCGCCATCACGTGAACATTGGCCGCCTCCACGATCGGTCCCACCGATCCCGCGTGCGGAGCCACATGCATGCCCGCGGCCTCGGCGATTCCGGCCACCTTTTTCAGTTCCGTGATGCCTCCCAGGCGCGTCGTTTCCGGCTGGACGAGTTGCACCGCTCCCTGCTTGATGAGCTCGTACATCGACCATTTGTGGTACAGGCGCTCGCCCGCCGCCAGCGGCACATCCACCTTGGCCGCGACCGCCGCGAGAGCATCCGGCTCGTCTGGATGGGTCGGCTCCTCGAAGAATGCGGGGCGGTATGGCTCGGCGTCGCGTGCCAGCCGCACCGCCGCGTGGACCGTGAACTCGCCGTGCGCGTGCAGGCCAATCTCCACGTCGTCGCCGACGGCCGAACGCAGATCGGCCAGCACCCGCGCGGAGGGTTGGCACTTGAACGCGGTATAGCCTTCCGCCACCAGTTCCTGGGCCAACTCGGGCGTGCTGGCGTGCCCATACACCCGGATCCGGTCCCGCACCGCGCCGCCCAGCAGCACATGCACCGGAACACCCAGCGCCTTGGCCTTGATGTCCCACAGGGCGATGTCGATCGCGCTCTGGACCCCGCCTCGCACCGAACCGGTCAGGCCATGACCATGTACGATGTCGTAGATCTTCCGCCAGATCCGTTCCGCGGCGAACGGATCCTCGCCAATCAGCATCGGCGCGATCTCACGCACCCCCGCTTCGGCGATCTCGGGCCAGCCACCGCCCTCGCCGTAGCCGACAATACCTTCATCGGTATGCACGGCCACGAATAGCCAGTTGCGGCCGCGAGGCCGGTCGACGTTCCCGCCGTCGTTGGCTCGCACCAGATAGGTCTTGATGTCCGTGATCTTCATGTGTTCCCTCGAATTGTTCGAACTCTCCAGCGGGAGGCGGACCCAGGTGAAACACGGGCCCGCTCAGGAACGAGCTTTCGCCTCTTCGTACTCTCGCATGGTCTGCTCGTTTGGTGGGTATACGCCCACGATGCTGCTCCCCGCCTTGACCTTCTCGAAGATGAACGCCTCGCGCGACTCCTGCTCCGCCGCGTCTCGCGCCACCTCGTCCGCGATCGCCACCGGGACCACGACCACGCCCTCGGCGTCGCCCACGATGACATCGCCCGGAACCACGGCCACCCCGCCGCACGCGACCGGCACGTTGATCTCGGACGGGAAGTGGATTTGGTTCGAGAGATTGGCGCTCTGACCCCGCGCGTATGTTGGGAATTCCAGCGACCTGATCACCGGCGCGTCACGAAACGCGCCGTCCGTCACGATACCGGCCGCGCCCCTGGACGCGATTCGCGCGGCCAGGATGTTTCCGAGCACCGCCGCGCTCGTTTCGCCCCGCGCGTCGATGACCAGTACATCGCCCGGCCCAACCGTCTCGACCGCGATTCGTTGGATATTGGTCTGGTTGTCGTAATCCCCGGTTGGCTCCAGGTCATCGCGAGCCGGTATGTAGCGGAGCGTGAACGCCTGTCCCACCATTCGCAGGTCCGGGCGCTGGGGAGCCACGTCCCGCATGAAAAAGTTCGAGCGGTATCCCCGCTTGCGAAGCTGCGTACACAGCGTCGCGGTGCTGACCCCGCCGAGCAGGGTTCGCGTTTCTTCGCTGATGCGTGGCGTTTCGGCCGGGAGTCCCGATCCGTCGTTCCTGGTCATGACCTTGTCCTCCGCTCAAGGGGCGAACCTGTCCGGATCATGCATTCACGTATCGAGACGTGGCAATGCGTTTTGGACAGGCAGGGTGAACTGCCAGCATTGTCCATGAGAAGGGAAGGACACGGGAGGGGGAGGGGAGCGCGACCTGACCTCGTTGCGAGATGTCAGCTTGCCGTCAGGAAGTCTTCGCCCAGAAATACGCACCGGGCCTCGTCCGTCGCCTCCAATCCCATCGGACCGGTCGCGAAGATTCCGGCGAACCCCGCCGCGGTGGGATCGATCTCCCGCGAGAGCCGGATTCGCTCGCGCAGCGCGTCGATCTCCGGACCGGTCTCCGTCGCCTGGCGCTCGTTCCAGTGCGCGTGTTGCCGCAACGTCTCGAACACGCCCGACCTGTGTGCATGAAAGGCGTCTGGAACTTCCGTCCAGGGCAATTCGCCAAGCAGTCCCGAGAGTGTCGCCACGTCGTGGAACACCAGCGACAGCCCGTGGCCCTGGCTCGGATCGTTCTTCCCCGCCGCGTCCCCGATCAAAACGGTGTCGTTGCTCGACGGAATCTCCGCGGTCGCGATCGCGTTGGGGAAGAACCCGGCTGGCCCGATGATGCGCCATTCGCCAGTTGTATACCCCTCCGGCGTGGCGTCGATCAGCCGCCTCACGATCTGGTCCCCGGCGTCGGGTGATCGCTGGATCGTCGCCGCATCGTCGTTCGAGGTCACGAGGTACACCCGGGCGCGATCGTCCGCCTGGGGCGAGACGAAGGCGAATCCGCCTTCCATGAATGCCTGGTGAATCCTGTCCGTCGCCAGGCCCAATCCCCGTGCCAGCACGCCACCGAGCGCGTGATGCGTTGGGTCGTACCGGAGCGCGCCACCCATCCAGGACCGCGTCGCGCTTCGCTCGCCGTCCGCGCCGACCACCAGTCTTGGCCGAATCTCTCGCGAGACGCCGTCGCTGGTCACGGTCACCAGCGGCGCGCCGTCCACCCTGGAGTAGGCGCTTTCCGCCGGGCGATGGATGGTCGCGCCCGACCTTGCCGCCTCGTCGATCAGCGCGGCCTGGAGTTCGACGTGGTTGAATCCAAGCCCGTTCGGCGCGTCCGGGAAATTGTCCGTCCAGCGGGAAGGTGTCTGCGCCTCACGGTCGCGAATCGTCTGCCAGAACACCTGCTCTTGCGCCCGCGCCCCGTTGACCGCGACATCGTACAGGCCAATCCCGCGAAGTTCCTTCACGCCCCACGGGTGAATCGTCTCGCCCCGGATCCGGTCGTGGAACTCTGGCGCGCGCTCCGCAAGGTGGACGTCCATGCCCTGACGCGCCAGGACAATCGCCAGGCTGCCCCCGGCGATCCCTCCGCCACTGATGAAAATGTCAGCGCTCGTGCTGGTTGCGCCATGCATGGAAGGTCCCCGCGCTCGCTCAGGCGCCTTAGCTCATCTCGCCGATCGCATAGGCGACCAGCACCAGAACCAGTGTGAACACGTTCGCCAAGGCACCCATCTTGCCACGCTCAACCGCCGACGGCCGTTGGCTCGCATAGCCGTGCTCCATGCCCACCGGGATGATGGCGGCCAGCGCGATCAGGAAGTGGAAGGCGCTGATGTCGTTGCCTTCGCCGAGCAGCGAGAAACCAAGCATGTACTGGAGCAACAGGAGGGTCGCCGCGCCAAACGACACCATCTTCTGCCACGAGAAGTCCTTGCCGGTGCGCGCGGTGTTGATGTTCAGCGCCAGCGTCACGAGGTACCCTACAAGCACCAGGGTGCCGACAATCATGTGAATATTGGTCATTCGAACTCCATGAGGACTGAATCGAGGACACAAACGCGAGTCAGGAATCATTCCCAACTATCGCGGGCCGCCGCTCGCAAGTATGCCACTGGCGGCCTCGTGGTGCGGGAGCCTTTACCCACCGGCCCTGATTGGATGCACGTTCCGCTCAACCATTCTGGTCCGCATCGTCCCGTCGCGGCCAGTCGCTCTGGTTTTCCTTTTCGTTGGAGGGCCGGTATACTCCCAACGACTCTACGGAACGCATGGTCGACAGAGCCCCTCACCTGTTCCACCGTGCGCGCTCGTCATTTCTTGTGCGACATCGTCCCCTCCGGGGCCGATCCGCCGCGTAGTCGAAAGAGGAAAGCGGATTCTCATGACCGTCAATCAAGGTGACCACCAGGCGACAATCGAAGCTCTCCTTGCCGAGAATCGGACATTTCCTCCTCCCGCGTCCTTCGTCGAACAGGCCAACCAATCCGACCCCGCCATCTACGAACAAGCGCTCGCCGATCCCGAAGCCTTCTGGGCCGAGCAGGCGGATTCCCTGACGTGGTTCAAGAAGTGGGATCAGGTCCTCGACTGGAATCCTCCGTTCGCCAAATGGTTCGTCGGCGGTAAGCTAAACGTCGCCTACAACTGCCTCGACCGCCATGTCGAAGCCGGCCGCGGCGACAAGGTCGCCTTTCACTGGGAGGGCGAACCGGGCGACACTCGTTCGATCACCTACGCCGAACTCCTCGTCGAGGTCAGCCGCGCGGCCAACGCCCTTAAGGAACTTGGCGTGAAGAAGGGCGACCGCGTCGCCATCTACATGCCCATGATCCTCGAGCTGCCGATCGCCCTGCTGGCCTGCGCCCGCATCGGCGCGCCGCACACCGTCGTCTTTGGCGGCTTCTCCGCCGAGGCCCTCCGCGACCGCATCAACGATGCCGATTGCAATGTGGTCATCACCGCCGACGGCGGCTACCGCCGGGGCGCTCCTTCGGCCCTCAAGCCGAACGTCGATCTCGCCCTGGAAGGCACACCCAGCATCGAGCATGTGCTCGTCGCCCGCCGCACCGGCGAGGAAGTCGACATGCGGGAAGGGCGGGACGTCTGGTGGGACGAGATCGTCAGTCGCCAGTCTGACACCTGCCCCTGCGAAGAGATGGACAGCGAAGACATGCTGTACCTCCTCTACACCTCCGGCACCACCGCCCGCCCCAAGGGAATCGTTCACACCACCGCCGGGTACCTGCTCCAGACCTCCTGGACCCACAAGGCTGTGTTCGACATCAAGGACGACGACATCTACTGGTGCGCCGCCGATATCGGCTGGGTGACGGGCCACAGCTACATCGTCTACGCCCCGCTGGCCAATTGCACCACCAGCGTCATGTATGAAGGCACTCCCACCTATCCGGCCCCCGACCGCTGGTGGGACATCGTCGAGCGCTACAAGGTCTCCATCCTCTACTGCGCCCCGACCGCGATTCGCGCCCACATGCGCGAGGGGCACCAGCATGCCGAAAAGCACGACCTTTCATCGTTGCGCCTGCTCGGCTCGGTCGGCGAACCAATCAATCCCGAAGCCTGGATGTGGTACCACAAGTACATTGGCCGCGAGCTGGCGCCAATTGTCGATACATGGTGGCAAACCGAAACCGGCGCCATCATGATCTCCCCGCTGCCCGGCATCACCACAACCCAACCTGGTTCCGCCACCCATCCGCTGCCCGGCATCGATGCGGACGTCTTCACCGAAAATGGCGAATCCGTGCCGTTGGGCGAAGGCGGGTATCTTGTCATCCGCAAGCCATGGCCGGCCATGCTTCGTGGCATCTACGGAGATCCCGAACGGTACGCTGACACGTATTGGAGCAAGTACCCCGGCTTCTACTTCCCCGGCGACGGCGCCCGCATCGACGACGATGGCGATTTCTGGCTCATGGGCCGGGTCGACGATGTCATGAACGTCTCTGGCCACCGCCTCAGCACCATCGAGATCGAAAGCGCTCTCGTTTCCCACGACCTCGTCGCCGAAGCCGCCGTGGTCGGCCAACCCGACGCGCTCACCGGCGAGGCGATCTTCGCCTTCGTCACGCTCAAGAGCCGTGCCGATGTCGGCGGTGAGTTCGGCGAGGAACTTCGCCAGTACGTCGCCACCAAGATCAGCCCGATCGCCAAGCCGAAGCGCCTCATGTTCACGCCAGACCTGCCCAAGACCCGCTCCGGCAAGATCATGCGGCGATTGCTCCGCGATATCGCCTCCGGTCAGAAACTCGGCGACACCACCACCCTCGCCGATCCGGGTATTGTCGAGCAGATCCGCGAGGCCAGCCGCACCGGCAAGGACGAAGACTAACCTCCGGATTCCAGATTGGCATGGGAAAGTGGCGGCGGGTAAATCCCCACCGCCGCTTTCCCATGCCGATTCCTGCCTCTTGTGGCGACATCCTAATCGCCGGTCGCCAGCGCCACCGTGCCTTCCCGGTCCATCGCCATGCGCCGGACCCGCACCGGACTCGGCGTCAGCGCCATTCCGGCGAAGGCCACCGCCATCCACATCGGCGACACGACTCCCGGAAAGCCCGGCAGACCCGTTCCGCCCGTGAACGCCAGCACCGCCAGCACCGGCACGCAACTGAAGACGCCCACCCACAGCGGAAGCACCCGCTCCTTAAGCGACATCCAGGCCACGGCTCCCGCGGCCACCGTCACGCCGAACCAGCCAATGTACGAACCGAAGTCGTTGAGGATGTAGTAGATATACAGTCCCAGGTCGTCATACGTGCCCGCGTCCATGCCGTCGGCGTGGTAGATCGCCGTCGCGCCCTTCCACCCGTAGCCGAGCGAGAGCGCGCCCGCCGCGGCGGTCAGCGCCTGCGACACGATCCGCGCAGCCAGGCTGTCCGGCAATCGCGATTCGATCGACTTCCGCCACGCCGCCGCGAACACGAGCAGGAACGTGACGGCCAGGAATCCGGTGATGATGCTGAAATGTGCCTTCTGCTGGTCGATCGCGCCGACGATGTCCATGGTGACCAGGTCGCCGGACGTTCCGTCGCCCGGTATGTGGATGTCGAATGCCAGCGTGCCGAGTATACCGAGCACACCGGCCGCCGCGCCCGTCCAGAGCCACGGCTCCCGTCCTCGCGAGGCCGATGAATCGTTACCGGTGAAACGTGGTGATGAATGTGACATTGTGTGATGCCCCTTGTCTGGGTGTACCAGCGTCAACATGGCGCTGGCGGTGGACTGGTGAGGTCCCAAGGGGTGGCGCCGTTTGCGAGAGGCGCGTTGCCTTGTCGCATCCGAATGGGAAACGCCCCGTGGCCAGGAATGGTTCCACGAGGCGTTTGGATTGTGATTCGAGGGCTGCTGGGAACGCTACCCGAGGATGACCCAGGCCGCCAGACCGCCACCGACGACGATCACGAACAGGCCCGGCAGCAGGAATCCCGCGGCGGACGCCGGATCGATGCCCGAGGCATAAACGCCGGTCATGTCCCGTATGCGATCGATCAGCTTGCTCATTCCTCAATCCTCCCTGGCGGTGTGATTCATCAGTCGTTGGCCGCGTTGGCTTCGGGGCCACCCCGGATATCCCGTCTCTCCGGCAAGTGTACCGAAACTCGCGATGCCCGGCGACTCACTCAGTCGTCGCTTGCCTCACTCTCGTCGCTCGCAGTCCCGCCGGCCGTTCCGGCGGGCAGATTGCGCATGGCCGGGAACAGGATCACGTCCCGGAGCGTGTTCTGGTCGGCCAGCAGCATCGTCATCCGGTCGATCCCAATCCCCACGCCTCCTGTCGGCGGCATACCGAAGGTCAGCGCCGCGATGAAGTCGAGGTCAATCGGCATCGCCTCCTCGTCGCCCGCATCCTTGTCCTTCTGCTGTTCCTGGAACCGCGCGAGCTGGTCCAGAGGATCATTCAACTCGGTGAACGAATTGCCGATTTCCGCCCCGCCGATGTACGGCTGAAACCGTTCCACATGCGTCGGGTCATCCGGCTTCCGCTTCGCCAGCGGCGAAAGCTCCACCGGATAGTCGATCAGGAACACCGGTTGGATTTGGAATGGCCGCACAAACTGCTTCAGCAGCTCGTCCACGATCCTCGGCCACACCGTGTCCGTTTCGATGTCCGCGCCCGCCGCCCTTGCCGCCTTCAGCAGCGATTCCTGGTCGGGATGTTCCAGGTAGTCGATCCCGCATCCATCGATGATCGCCTTGCGCAACGTTTTCCGCGGCCAGGGCGGGGTTACATCGATTTCGTTGCCGCTGTTCACGAACACCGGGCCGCCGAACACCGCGACCACGGTGCTGTGGATCATCTGCTCGACCGCTTCCATCATGGTTTCGTAGTCGGCGTACGCTTCGTAGAATTCGAGCATCGTGAACTCGGGGGAGTGGTTCTTGTCGATCCCCTCGTTCCGGAAGTCCTTCGATATCTCGTACACCCGCTCGTACCCGCCAACCAGCAGACGCTTCAGGTACAACTCGTCGGCGATTCGGAGGTAGAACGTCTGATCCAGCGTATTGTGGTAGGTGGTGAACGGCCGCGCCGCGGCTCCGCCGTACAAGGGTTGCAGGACCGGAGTCTCCACCTCGATGTAGTCTCGCGCATCCAGGAACGTCCGGAAGGCGGTCACGATCTTCGAACGGATCGCGAACACGCGCCGGGTTTCTTCATTCGCCATCAGATCGAGGTAGCGTCGCCGGTATCGAAGCTCGATGTCCTGCACGCCGTGCCATTTTTCCGGCGGCGCGCTCAGCGCCTTCGAAAGCATGGTCAGGTCGGTCGTGCGAAGCGATATCTCGCCGGTTCGCGTTCGGAACAGGACACCCGTTGCCTGCACGAAGTCCCCGAGGTCGAAGAACCTGAGGATATCCGCATAAACGTCCTCGCCAACTTCGTCCTTTCGGATATATAGCTGGATTTGCCCGTACCCATCCTGGATATGGGCGAACACTGTCTTGCCCATGTGCCGGAAACCGGTGATCCGGCCAGTCAGGATCATCGGCTCGGTTGTCGAGCCGTCGACCAGACCCTCCGCCGCTTCCTGCTCGCCATAATACGAGATGGCGGCTGCCGACGTATGGGTGCGTTTTGCGCGAGTCGGGTAGGGTTCGACGCCTCGGCCGCGAAGCTCTTCCACCTTTTGGCGGCGAATTTCCTGTAACTCGCTAAGTTCCATCGTGACTCCGGTGATGCGTGCGGAAAGTGGACAGGGGAAGCCGGATTGGCGCGCGAGGCCCGCCAATCCGGCGATCTCGCCTATTTTACCGCGACCACTTCGTACTGCACGCTGCCGCCCGGCGTAATCACGGTGACCTTGTCGCCCTGGCGAGAGCCAACCAGCGCCTGGCCCACGGGCGAGTCGATGGAGATGTCTCCATCGTGGATGCTCGCCTCTTCCCGGCTCACGATCGCCCAGTCCTCTGTCTCGCCATCGTCGGCCTTGACCGTGATGTGCGAACCCAGCGCGATAATGCCGTCCGGGCTACCCCGCTGGATGATCTCGGCGTTCTCCAGGAGACTCTCGAGTTCACGCACGCGTGCCTCGGCATACACTAGGTCATCCTTGATCTCTTCGTATTCCCCGCTGTCCGAAGCTTCGTTGTTCGTGTTGGCGTCCTGCACGGTGCGATACAGATCCTGACGCCGGGCGCGTACTTCCTCAAGTTCAACCTTCAGGCGCTCAACGCCTTCGGCGGTGAGTCGCACGCTTCGTTCGACGCCCATGGTGGTGTTCCTTTCAGATTGCTGCAACGAGCATGGCGTGTATCGAGTCACGCCACTCACGCCACGGCGGGTGCCGGGTCGTGTGACGTAACACAAAGCCGGAGGCAAGCAACCCCCGGCTTCCATTGATTGAACCTGCCTCAAGTATAGGTCGGCACGGCCCGGAAGTAAAACCACCCATCCGGGGAAACCAGCGCCCAGGGCATGCCCCGTCATCCCGCTATGGGGAATCGCCCAGGCTCACCGCGGGATCCGATGCCTTCGATCGCCCATCATGGCCTTCCTGGCTGGGCGGAACCGGCGCCAGTCGCCCCGCATCCACATCCACGAGACGTCAATTTCCATCGAATCTCGCGATTCTCCCAGATTGCCCGTTGTCACAGCTTCGTGCCTGATATGTGACACGGCGGAAGAAAAGGCGGCACAGGGCAGTCGAATAATGACAAATAGTCACAGATGCCGTTTTGCCTTCTCTTTCTCCCCGAATGACAGCCTTTACAAACGATAAGAGTGTCCGTACACTATGTACGAATACAGCAGGCAATTGCTGTTTGGTTGTTTTCCTGGTGTGTCCCCGCGCACCCACGTATTTCAAACGGTTTCTCCGCGAGGAGGGGGTTTAAGTGATCGCTCAGCAGGATATGAACTGGCTACCGGTGGCTGGACCGTGCGCCTTGCGCCACTGGTTGGGAGAGAGGCTCGGACGCCTGCTCACCGTTTTCCTTGTCGGCCTGATGGTCGCCGCCGGAATCGGAATCGCCCAGCCCGAAGTCGCTCGCGCCGGACAGGCCGGCACCATCAATACCAACAACGTGGAGGTGTTCCGGCATCTCAACGATCACACGGTCATCGACTACTTTCACGCCGGAGATCGCGTCGACATCTTCTGGGGTCCGGAACGCGAGATGTTCGAGGTCAACCACGGCGGCACGGTCGGCTGGGTGTGGGCCGAGTTCGTCGATCTTGATGGCGGCGCCTCGTCGAGCAGCTCGTCTTCGTCAAGCAGTTCTTCGTCGAGCGGTTCGTCTTCCGCCGCACAGGCTGGAGCCTGGTCCTGGAGCGCCTGGGCCATGGTCGACGCCGATTCCCTCAACGTCCGCGCCGACGCATCGTCCAGCGCCAGCGTGATCGATTCCTTTGGTCCTGGCGAATGGATCGAGGTCATTGGCAACGACGTCAACGGCTTCTCGCCCATCAACTATTACGGCGATGTCGCGTGGGTGGCCACGAAGTACCTGAGTTGGGACGGCAGCTACAACTACGCCTCGGTTGGCCAGATCGGCGGCGGCACGTCTTCCACGTCATCCGCTTCATCGTCCGCCAACACCAGTCAGGAGCACTGGATCCAGATCAACGGCGCCACCGGCGAAGTCAACCTGATGATTGGCAACAGCGTATACGCGACGTACTGGGGTTCGGTTGGTTACGATACGTCGCCCGACGGCTTCTACTCCACGGCCAACGGAACGTTCTACGTCTACGCCAGATATGAACCTCTCGGCTACACGAAGTGGGCTGATGCGTACATCACCCACTGGGTCGGCTACGACAGCTACCGCTCGAACGGATTCCACTCCTATTCGAAGGATGCCAATGGCAACGTCCTGCCAAATGGCGCGGGCAAGACCGGCGGGTGTGTAGCCCTCCCCGCCGCCGCGATCCAGGCGGTGTACGACTTCTCCTACATCGGCATGCGGGTGGTTGTGTACCGGTAAGGAATACGTGATGTTGATCCCACCGCTGGCTTCGAGCCGGCGGTGGGATCGGCATGGGTGGATGGGGCGATGCAACGTGGCTGCCAGGCGACGCAAACGTACACAATCGACGGCATGGCTGTCGCCACTCCGCGCGGCCACGCCGGTCCTGGCGCTCTTCCTCGCCCTGGCCGCCATCGTCTCCACCCAGCAAGGGTGGATCGTGATCGATCCACTCGGGTCCGGTGGGCAGACCGCGGTTGTCGGCGCCGATGTTCTCAACGTTCGCGCCGCGCCAACCACCAACGCGATGATCCTCGACACCGGTGGCGCGGGTGACCATGTGGATGTGATTGGTCCAGCCGAGAATGGCTTCTACCCGGTCAGGATCGACGGCACGCAGGGCTGGATGTCCGCCCAATACCTCACGTTCGAAGGCGACCCGACACTCGGACGAGCGGTGACGGTCAATGAGCCCGGCGTGGCGCTGGCGGCGGAAGTTCCTTCCTGGGAAGCCGGGCAACCGGACTCACCTGTCGACGCCGGGCCGGTATCCGGCGAGCGCGAGGAGCCCACGCAGGCGACATTCGCCAACGAGTTCATCGCCGAATCCGCGCCGCCAACCGGTGAGCGATGGATCGAGATCGACCGGTCGAGCACCACGGTCACGTTGCACCATGGCGATACGGTGGTCGCCGTCTTCACCGGCCGGATCGGCCGCGATCCTTCTCCGGATGGCTTCTACTCGACCGCGGTCGGCACCTACTACATCTACAGCATGAACAAGGGCCTCTCGCCTACCCCGTTCGCGGAGGACACCTATCTCACGGACTGGGTTGGCTTCGATCCGGTTCGGAAGAATGGCATCCACTCCCCAGTCCGCGATGCCAATGGCGTCGAAAGGGAATGGCAGAACCAGACCACGCTCGGCTGCGTCCGCCTGTCGGCCAGCGATGCCGCTTCCGTCTTCGAGTTCGCGGAACTGGGCATGCGCGTCGTGGTGCGGCAATAGGACATCACTCACATTGCATCGCTTAACGCCAAACCGGGGAGGTTCATGGTGGCGCCTCCCCGGTCTCGTCCCGCGTATTCGATTTGTGACTTACAGCGACAGGATGCCCTGCCGGGTCGCGATGGTGACCGCTTCGGTCCTGCTGCCCGCGTCGAGCTTGTTCAGCACCGAACTGACATGGAATTTCACGGTGTGATCGCTGATTCCCAGCGTCCGGGCAATCGCCTTGTTGGGCAGGCCCGCCGCCACCAGGTCGAGTACCTCGCGTTCGCGAGGGCTGAGTGTCGACATCGCGCCTTCGCGGTCTTCGCCCTGGCCAGGAACCTGGGCGGAGACATCGATCTGGCTCACCGCCGGATCGATCACGTACAGCCCTTCATGCACGGCATGAATCGCGGCGACAACGGCATCGGCGTCGGCATCCTGCGCGATGATCCCGCCCGCGTATCGCGTCGAAATCGCATTCTCCGGCAACCCGTCGGAACCGAGCCACAGCAGTGGCACGTCTTCCGTCCTGCCGAGCGAAACAAGGTTTGAAAGCGTGTCGGCGGGAAGGTCGCCAGAATCGATCAGGATCACGTCCGCATCGGAGATTTGTCCCAGCGCCGGCAATCCGGATGCCGCCGCCAGCGCCGCCGGGGCAATCGCCGAGGCGGTCAGGTTCGAATCACTCTGTACGAGTGCGCCGAGTCCGGCCCGCATCGAAGGGTAGGCCGCCACGATCCCAACGACGAGCCGTTCCCGCGAGGGAGTGGCGACAGGCAGGTTGGTCAGGTTGCGACGCGAAACGAATGGTTGGTCCTTGCGGTCGCCGAGAGGGGTTATGGGTGCTGGCCGGGCGACTGGCGTGGTGGAAGGCATTGGCATTCTCCGGTGTTCCTGGCTGGTCGCGCTAGCCACAAGGTTGCTCTGGTCGTGCGACTGGGGTGATCGACACCTCGAGTCGCGTGTCGTTTCGCCAGGCAACGACGCTGATCGGGTCTCCGATATGCTCGTCGCAAAGAATCTGCTTGAGGTCGGTGACATCCTCCAGTGGCTGGTCGTCCACTGTTACCAGAATATCACCCGCGTACAGTCCAGCCTCTTCCGCCGGGGCCCCCGCCTCGAGGCCGCTGATGATGACGGCGGACAGTTGATCGGGGAAATGGCCGCGCGCGGATTCAGGAAGGTCGGCGCGCTTGACCGTAATCCCAATCCAGGCCGTGCGAACGTGCCCGAGTTCCACGATGTCGGAGACAACCCGCGAAACCTGGTCGGCTGGAATCGTGAAACTCCCGGCCTGGCGGATGCCCGACGTGTTGATGCCCAGCACTTCCCCGACCGAGTTGATGAGCGGGCCGCCAGAAAATCCAGGGTACAGCGCCGGATCGGCGTGGATGAAGCATCCGGTCCGGTACGACCGGAATCGAATGGACCCCACGAACACCACCGTGCCCAGGGAGGCCTGCGGCTCGGTCGCGAACGGCCGGCCAACGGCCATCACCAGCGTCCCAACTCTCGCGCTGTCGCCGGAAATGTCCGCTGGCCGCAATTCGGTTGTCTCCGCCCGCAACACCGCCAGGTCACGCGAGAGGTCGCGTCCCAGGATCGTCGCCGGAACAGCCTTCCGGTCGCCGAGCCGGATCGAGATGTTGTCCTCGCGTTCCACCACATGACTTGCCGTAACGATCACCGCGCCCGAATCATCCACATTCCACACGGTTCCGGTCGCGGGAAGCCGATGCCGCCCTTCCACGGCCACGATTCCGGCCTGGACAACGTCGACGGCATCGGCGAACACCGTGCCAATGGTATGGGCGGAAAGTTCGTCCGGCATGTTGCTGACTCCTGTTGAAAGACCATGGCCGATGGGAAGAAACCTGCTTGGGGAGGTGTATCGACCTGGTTGCCACACTTCACATTAACGCTAGTTCCCGGAGGCGTCCTGGGCATCCCAAAAGTGTTTAGGCGGCGTCCTGCCCATGCGGGCAGGCCCCGGTACGTGCCGCCCTCCAGGGACCAGTTTCTCGCCGCATGGCCGGTTTTCGCGGGTTCGATGCGTTCACTGGACAGGCGTTGTTCGTGTGTAGCGGTCGACTCCATGTGCTTACCCCCGCCCGATCACCCGCCACCCAGTAGTGACAGGTCTTGTGCCTGTCACGGGTTCTGTGCTCTCACCGGCGGTCGTCCCACTGCTTACCGCACGAAAGGACCACCCACCATGACGCATTCCCATCGCTCCCGGCCCATCACCCATCGCTTCGTACCTGGCTTCCCCGTCGTCGCCCACAACACCACCCGCCATGCCCGCGCGAATTCGCGATAATTCCGCGCTAATTCGCCAGCCGAAAAGCCCGCCGTTCCGGGCCAAATCACCGCGAAAGCGATTTGCCGGATTTCCGAATTATCGCGGCCGTTTATTTGCAGGGGTACCTGTACCCGGAATCCGGCCTCGAGGGACCATTCCAGCCTCGAATGCCGCCGGGCGCCTCACCATCACTGGCCACGCTCGCGCCACGACAACATTCACGCCACACTTTCGCCACAAACCCGCCCATCCGGACTGGTACACTCCACGTCGAGATAGAACCTGGCCTCCCACGTCTGTGAGCGAGCGATATGTCCGAAACGAACGAGCCTCCCATTATCGAGGTGAACGGCCTCTCCAAGCGATTCAAGCGATTCGTCGCGCTCGATGGCGTAACGCTGACCATCCCCAGGGCGTCGGTTGGCCTGCTCGGCGCGAATGGAGCCGGTAAAACGACCCTGATCCGAACCCTGCTCGGCCTGTCGAAACCATCCTCTGGGTCCGCCAGGGTGGTCGGTTACGACATCCAGACCCAGGGCACGAAGCTCCGCGAACATGTTGGCTACATGCCCGAAGCAGACGCCCTGCCAATGTCCACGACGGCGGCTGATTTCGTCGGGCACATGGCCGAAATGAGCGGGCTGCCCGCTCGCCAGGCCCGCCAGCGCGCCGCCGATGTGCTGTATCAGGTGGGTCTCACCGAAGAACGCTACCGTCTCATCAAGGGCTTCTCCACCGGTATGCGGCAGCGCGTCAAGCTTGCCCAGGCCATCGTCCACGATCCCGACCTGGTCTTCCTCGATGAACCCACCGCGGGCATGGACCCCCAGGGCCGCGAGGACATGCTCGAACTTGTCGAACGCATCTATCAGAACCTTGGCATCGCGGTTGTCTTCTCGTCCCATATCCTCGAAGACATTGAGCGCGTCTGCGATCACGTGGTCATCCTCGATAGCGGCAAGGTCGTTACCGCCCGGCCCTTGGAGGACCGCGACGAGGTCGTTACCGAAGTCATCGTCCGCATCGACGGCCATGTCGCCCGGTTCGCTGGGGAACTCGAGGAGCAGGGCCTGGCGGTTCAGGTCGGTGGCCTCGACATGGGACGCGATGAACTCATCGTTCCCGTTCCCGATCCCCGTGTGTACGATCTCGTGCGAGACCTGGCCGTTCACCAGGGAGCCGGCTTGAGGTCGATCAGGCCCCGTGCCCGCACGCTCGAAGACATTTACCTGGGAGATGTCGGCGCCGCCCGGGAGGCCAACGATGCAGCAAGCTAACCCCGAACTGGCCGGCAACGGCGAACGCTACGGCGAGGTCTTCGATCGCGGGTACGCGCATTATCGGGGTCCGCGATTGGGCCGCCGCCAGGCGGTCCGCTCGCTGATCGGCTATTCGATGAAGCGAGCCTTGGGCATTCGCAAGAGCTGGACCGCGAAGGTCCTGCCTTTCCTTCTATATACTTCCGTGCTCATCCCGGTCGTCGTCATGATCGGCATCGACGCGCTGGTCCCGGATTTCAACTTCACATCCTATACCGACTACATCTCGTGGACGTTCGTTGTTATCGGCATCTTCGTTGGCATGAGTGCCCCCGAAATGCTGTGCGTCGACCGCAGGGAGCGAACGCTTCCGCTCTATTTCTCTCGCGCCATCGCCCGAACCGACTACGTCATGGCCAAGGTTGTCGCCATGACCCTCCTCACCATGACCATGTCGCTGGTCCCGATGGTCATCCTCTGGCTGGGTCAACAGTTGAGCGCCGATTCGGTCTGGCAATCCATCCGCTCCAACGTCGACGACCTCGGCCGCGTCATCTTCCTTGGAGCACTCATCGCGCTCCTGCTGGGCGTTCTGGGCCTCGTTGTCTCCTCGGTCACCGATCGCAAGGGTGTCGCCATCACCATTATCTTCATTGGCTTCATCGTGCTCACGGCCATTTCCGCCGGGTCGATGGAACTGTTGGAAGACGAGGACTGGAGCCGGTACCTCATCCTGCTCAGCTTCATGGATGTCTTCATCGCGATTTCGGGGTACCTCTTCGACGATATCGCCCCAGGGACCCAGTGGGCGGTTGAACAAGCCGACCTGCCACTCGGCGTCTACCTTGGGTATGTGACTGCCCTCATCGTTCTGGGAATCGTCTTCCTGCGCTGGCGCTACAGCCCGCGCGATGACTCGTAAGGAGGTATCGATGTTCGGAAGACGAACCAGGCAACAGGAAGTGCAAGCGGAATCCATGGCCAATCCCGCCCCGGTCGCGCCCGTACCCGACGACGCCACCATCGTGCTCGATCACGTATCGAAGTGGTACGGGGACATCGTCGCCGTCTCCGATGTCTCGTTTGGCATCGGTCCGGGAGTCACCGGGCTGCTCGGTCCAAATGGCGCCGGAAAATCCACCACGCTCAAAATGATGTCCGGCCTCCAGGCTCCGTCGAATGGGTCGGTCAGGATCAACAACTTCAGCGCGCGTGGCAACCCGGGCGTCTACCGCGAACTCGGGCTCGTCTCCGAACAGGAGGTCATCTACCCATTCCTCACGGGCCGCGAGTTTGTCCGGCTGAACGCGAAGCTCCAACGCCTCAAGGATGTCAATGGCGCGGTCGAACGAGCCATCGACCTCGTCGACATGCAGGCGGCGGCCAACCGCCGGGTGGGAGGCTATTCCAAGGGCATGCGCCAGCGCATCAAGGTGGCGGGCGCGCTCGTCCACGATCCCGATGTCATCCTCATGGACGAACCACTGAACGGCACCGACCCTGTCCAGCGCGCGCAACTGATCCGCCTGATCCGCCAGCTTGGCAACTCGGGGAAAACCGTGGTCGTGTCGTCACACGTCCTCGTCGAGGTCGAACGATTCGCTGAAAACATCCTGGTCATCATCAACGGCAAGCTGGCGGCCGCCGGCGACTTTCGCGCGATTCGTGACAAGATCGATGCCCACGACCATGAAGTCCGCATCAGGGCATCCGATGGCCGGGCGCTCGCGGCCATCCTGATCTCCGTCCCGGAAGTGAAATCGGTCAAGTTCGACCCCCAGGAACGGGTCATCGTCGGAACAACCGATGTGCGCGCCTTCTATCGAAATGTTCCGAAACTCGCTCAGGGCGCCGGTCTGCGGCTGTTCGAGATCCAGCCAACCGACGAATCCCTGACCTCCGTGTTCTCGTACCTGGTGGAGCAATAGGGCCAATGGTGACCATTACAACGCTCACAATCAGGCAGTTCCTTCGATCCCGGTCGATCTACGTGGTTATCGGCATCTCGCTGCTCTCCGCCGTCTTCGCCATCGTTCCCCGGCTGGCATCCGTCGATCAGGACATTCGCGATCTTCGATCCGCGTTCGCCGAAACGCTCTATCTAGGACTGATTACCGGAACGCTTCTGCCACTGGCTATCCTGGTGCTGGCAACGTCCGCGATTGGCGACGAGATCGACGACCGCACCTTCCAGTACCTTGTCCTGAAGCCCATGAGCCGCTTGCGGATCGTCCTCGAAAAGCTCCTGGCGGTCTTCATCGTCCTCACACCCATCACCTGGGCCGGCATTGCCCTTACCTGGGGCATCATCTCCTTCGGCAACATCGACGCGATGAAGGATCTTCTTTGGCCCGCTCTCGCCTCCAGCCTGGTCGCCATCGTTGGCTTTGGCTCGGTGTTCATGCTGGTCAGCATGGTGGTGAACCGCGCGCTCCTGGTCGGGGTCTTCTACGTGTTCGTCTGGGAAACCTCGTTGTCGCGCATCCTGCCCGGACTTCGTTCGATCAGCATCCGCCACTTCACCCAGTCTCAGTTCGTTCGGCTCGTCGACGACCGGCGCATCACCATCTCTGGCGCCTCCAGTGAGTCCACGGTGATTATCGCGACCATCGCCATCCTGGCCGTAAGCGTTGCCCTGGCAACCTGGCGCCTCCGAACCATGAGCCTCGACTGATCGCTCAAGCCCTGTCCATCAGCGCCAGGATGCGGTAGCGTGAAGGCATGAATGGTTGTGCCCGGCGTGGCAATTGCGCGGAGAGGTGCGAATGGCAGGTTCTGTGGAGCAGTTTGGATCCGGGGCGGATGGTCGATGGCCCCAAACGAAACGTGGCACGAGTCTTGGCCTCATGGTCCCGGTGTCCGACCGGGCGACCTTTGTCACCACCCCCCGGTTCAGCGACATCATCGACATATCGAGTCTCGCCGCGTCGGTCGGCTTCGAAACACTCTGGTACGCCGATCACTTCAGCTTTCCTTCCGACGACGGGTTGCGTGGCGCCTGGGATGCCTGGACGCTGATGGCGGCGGTCGCGGCTCGCGTGCCGGATGTCACCATCGGCCCGATGGTCGCCTGTACCGCCTATCGCAACCCTGGCGTCATCGCCAAGATGACCGAAATGATCGACGAAGTCTCTGGCGGAAAATTCATCCTCGGGCTCGGGGCCGGATGGCAGAAGGACGAGTACGACCAGTTCGGCATCCAGTTCGAACCGCGGGTCAGCCAATTCGAGGAGGCGCTTGGGATCATCCACGGGTTGCTTCGCGATGGCGAGGCGGATGTCCAGGGCAGGTTCCACCAGGCCAACCAGGCCAGGAACCTGCCGCGTGGACCACGGCCCGATGGCCCTCCGATCATGATCGGCTCAACCAGCCCCCGCATGCTGAGCCTGCTGATGACGTACGCCGATGCCTGGAACACCTGTTGGTACGGCAACACCAAAGGCATTCCCGGCAAGCTCCAGACCCTCGAAGTAGCCGCCGAAAAGGCGGGGCGAGACCCCACTACCATCGTCAAGACCATTGGCATCGCCGTCGCTGGCGAAGGGTATACCGGTTCTCGCCCCAATCCCCGCCGCGGCGACGCGGAAACACAATTGAACTTCCTGTATGAAGTGGAAGACCTTGGATTCACGCACATCTGCGTGGGGCTCGATCCCTGTACTCCCAGGGCAATCGAGGCATACGCGCCGGTCGTGGAGAAGTTTCTGGCTGGTCGGTAGGCAGTCGATCACACACATTGGAAGGAAATACAGGATATGGGAAATCAGGAAGCACTTGAACAGGGCGACGTTCGAACGCTGGGCGCCTGGCCGGACCTGAAGGGACCGATCAGCTTCGGCATCAACATCCCGAACGCCACGGGCAACTACTATGACGGCACCCCGAGCTACTCGAACATCCTGGCCATGTCCCGCGCTTCGGCCGAAGTTGGCTACGAAGTGCTCTGGTGGGACGACCATTTCAGCTTCCCCGACGGCGAGGACGGCCTGCGTGGCCAGTGGGAAGCCTGGACGCTGATGGCGGCGATCTCCGCCGAGCTTCCGGACCTCTACCTTGGCCCAATGGTGGCCTGCACCGCCTATCGCAACCCTGGTGTCATCGCCAAGATGACCGAGATGATCGATGAGATTTCCGGCGGCAAGTTCATCCTCGGGCTCGGGGCCGGATGGCAGAAGGATGAGTACCGGCAGTTTGGCCTTCGTTTCGAGCCGCGGGTCAGCCAGTTCGCCGAAGCGCTGCACATCATTCACGGCCTGCTGCGAGATGGCGAAGTGGACTACCAGGGGGAGTTCTACCAGGCCAACCAGGCGAAGAACCTTCCACGCGGTCCGCGCGCCGGAGGCGCGCCCATCTTGGTCGGCTCGACCAGTCCCCGGATGCTGAAACTGCTCGTCCGTTATGCCGATGCCTGGAACTCCGGAGGCGGCACGCTGGAAGAAGTCCAGGCGAAGCTGGACAAGCTGGACGCCGCCTGCGCGGAAGCAGGGCGCGATCCGAAGACCGTTGCCCGCACCATTGGCCACTCGCTGGAGGTCAGCAACGGCGCCCTGGTCATCGGCGTGGACGACCATGTCGAGAAGATCAAGGCGTATCAGGAGATGGGCATCGACCACGTCATGATCCGGGTGAAGACCAGCACGCCAGAGACGATCGCCCTGACCGAGCCGATCATGAAGGCCGTCCGCGGCTAAACCACGGATGTCCGGCGCCGGGAGCGCGACACGGGAGCGATCATGAGCAGCAGCAAGGCGAATCTACCAGCCAACGCCTACTGGCCGGCAACGCGGCACGATGTGAGCCTGGGGCTGGGCATCCCCGATTCCCAACCCAGTCCGGGCTCCACCTTTCCACGATTCAGCGATCTTCTTGAGTTGTCGGAGGCCGCGGCCGGCGCGGGCTTCGAAATACTCTGGTTCGCCGATCACTTCAGCTTCCCTTCCGACGACGGGTTGCGTGGCGCCTGGGATGCCTGGACGTTGCTCGCCGCCATCGCGGCTCGCGTACCGGATGTCCATCTTGGTCCAATGGTGGCCTGCACCGCCTATCGCAACCCCGGCGTCATCGCCAAGATGACCGAGATGATCGACGAGATCTCCGGCGGCAGGTTCATCCTCGGGCTCGGGGCCGGGTGGCAGCGGGACGAGTACGATCAGTTCGGTCTGCCCTTCGAACCACGTGTCTCCCGCTTCGAGGAGGCAATCCGCATCATTCACGGTCTGCTTCGCCATGGTGAGGCAAACCTCCAGGGGAGGTTCTACCAGGCCAACGAAGCCAGGAACCTTCCCAGGGGCCCGCGTCCAGAGGGCGCGCCGATTCTGGTGGGGTCGTCGAGTCCCCGGATGCTTGGATTGCTTGCCACCTACGGCGACGCGTGGGACACCAGTTGGGGAGGTGACACCAGCGGCCTGCAAGCCAGGGTCGCTACATTCGAGAAAGCCATGCGGGACGCTGGCCGCGACCCATCCACCGTGGTCCGGTCGGTGAGTGTGGGGTTCGCTGGAGACGGGTTCGACGGCGATCCGTCGACGGTGTTCGCCGGTACCGACGATGAAAAGGTGGCTCTGCTCGAATCGATGGTGGCAATGGGATTCGGCCACGTGCGAATTGGCCTGCGGCCGATGTCTGTCGACGCTATCGAAGCATTCGCTCCAGTCATCAAGGCGTTTTTCAGCCGGAGATAGTCCGGGATAAGGGGAATGAAATGACCAGGTATGCGGTTGGAGTTGACTTTGGAGGCACCAAGGTCCTCGCGTCGGTCGTGAATGTCGATAACGGCAAGGTCATCGGCGAAGGCAAGAAGAAGACGAGCGCGGGTGACAGCCCCGATGATCTGATGAAACGTATTTATGCGACCATCGATCTGGCACTCGACGATGCGAAGAAGTCCGCCGGTGACATGGTGGGCATTGGCGTTGGCATTGCCGGTCAGGTCGACGCGGAGCGGGGGTTGCTGGTCGGGACGGCGAACCTGAGCAGGTCGGTTGTGGACTTACCGATGGCGCGGCAGATCACGGAACGGTATGGCGTTCCCGCGCAAATCCGGAACGATGTCCAGATCGCGGCGATCGGCGAGTATTCCTTTGGGGCGGGCAAGGGAATCGGGGACTTCGTCTGCGTCTTCGTAGGTACTGGTATCGGTGGCGCGATCGTGCAGGATGGGAAGCTGGTCAAGGGATACAGTGGAAATGCTGGCGAGCTCGGGCACACCACGGTCGACATCGAAGGCCGCGTATGCGGCTGTGGGGGGCGCGGTCACCTGGAAGCTTACGCATCGAGGACAGCCATCACGGCCGCGTTGCTTGGTGAACTCAGGCGCGGGCACACGTCCGTCCTGAGCGAATTGCTGCCCGATGTCGATCCCGCCGCGCCCGGCGGCACGGCCATCAAATCAGGAGTGATTGCAAAGGCGGTCAATGCAAAAGACGACGTCGCGGTTCAGATCGTCACCAGCGCGGGCACGTACCTTGGCTATGGACTTGCCTCGATCGTCAACTTCCAGAATCCCCAGAGAATCATCCTTGGCGGCGGCGTGATCGAAGCAGTGGACCTGCTCTTCGAGACCGCTGAAACCGTGACGCGGCGAGAGGCATTCCCGAACGCCGGCAAGGAGGTCGAGATCGTCCGGGCCGCGCTGGGCGACTACTCAGGCGTGGTGGGCGCCGCGGTGATCGCCGCCGGCGCGTGATGCTTCATGGGCCGCGGATTATCGCGGTCCTGAACAGCGGCCGATGCCGGGAAAAGGCGCTTGATGTACACTCCAGATATGAGTTTGGAATAGTCGTCCCGGTAGTGTGTACAAGGCATTGAATGAAAGTCGGCGTGTTTCCCGGAATGTAGTGTGCCGGGAGGCGTGCCTGTGACATATACCATCATGTTCGAAGGCGGTACGGCATTGGGATAGTGCTGGCACCTTAGTCGTTGTAGTCAGTTGTACACTCGGTATGAGTCCAAACCGAATGGTAATCAGCGTTGTAAGTGCCAAATTAGGAGGTTTTGCTTGTGAGTGTTGATATTGGGAGTTTTCGTCCGGGTAATGGTGATACCGATCACAAGGAAGTTGCGGTTTTTGTCGATTTCGAGAACATCCGGTACTCCACGATCAACTCGTTTGGACGCGAACCCGATCCCATCGCCTGGCGCGACAAGACGCTTGAGTACGGCCTGATGTCCGTGGCACGGGCGTATGCGGATTTCGACCAGCATCCGCCTCAATCCAGGACACGTCTGGATGTCGCGGGATTCGAGTCCCACCATTATCCGGCCAAGCGAACGACCGACTCACACGGTCGGGAAAAGTACGCTTCTCGATCTGACCTGAACCTTGTCGTCGACATCATCAACACAGCGCTGGTTCGCCCGGATATCGAGATTTTCCTCCTCTTCACGGGAGACAAGGATTTTATCCGGCTGGTCACGACGCTCCGCAACCGTCTCGGGCGCCGGGTCATCATCTGTGGAGTCCCTGGCTCGATAAGCCCTGATCTGGTCGCGGCCGCTGGGGAAGAGGATGCGCTCGACATCGCCCATTCGGCCGATGTCGATGTCGAGGTGGTGCAGGCGATCGATACCTACGTGCATCAGTTGCATGAAGGATTCGTCCCCACCCAAAGTCACATGAGCAGGACGCTCTGGCGATTCCTCGATCGCAATTCACTGCCTTCCGAGCACATCGAGGCCAAGGTCATGGAATTCCTGAGGAAGGGTGTGCTCACCAAGCGCCAGACCATAAACGGCCAGGGCCAGGAGTTGGTGACGACGGAACTCAACTTTACCCATCCGTTGGTGATCGAAGCGCTCTCGACCCCGGAAGCCGGCGAGAATGGCCTTTCGGAAACCATCAATCACGCCGATCCGGGAGAGCTGGATGGGCGGCAATCCGAGTCTGTCGATGGCGGACGCAAATACCAACGCAGGTTCGCCGCGAACGCGGGCGCGCGACGGGGACGCCGGGGACTCCACGGCTAGGGCGCGGGCCAGTCTTCCATCGGCATCGTGAAGGTCGTTAGGTGATCGAATACTTCCAGCAGCCACGATTCGAGGCATTCTCGCTCGTCCATGAGCGGACTGATCCTGATCGTCTCGGTGTGATGCTGGTGCATGGATTTACGGGCACGCCCGCCGACATGAGACCCCTCGCCGACCTCCTGCACGGGCTTGGCGCGGACTGTCACGTCCCCATGCAGCGGGGCATGGCCACCGAAATCGCCAGCCTGCCCACCATGACCGCACAGGTCTGGCGATCGTCGATGCTGGAAGCCTGGTCCAATCACACGAGCGGGTACCGGCGCACGGTGCTCATCGGGTACTCGATGGGTGGATCGTCAGCCATCCTGATGGCCGCGGAAACGCCACCAGATCTCCTGATCCTTCTGGCTCCCTTCATCAAGATCAACGATCGACGTGCCATCTTCCTTCCCATCGCCAAGCGGATGATGAAGGATATCCAGATGTTCACCAACGTCGATTTCGCGAATCCCGCCGTTCAGTCGTGGTTCGACGTGGCATTGCCCGGTCTCGACATCTCCGACCCGGAGGTACAGCGGCGGGTGAAGAACGAATCGGGTGTGCCGCCCGTGGTCATCGCTGAACTGCAAACGCTTGGCAACATGGCCTACAAGGCCGCTCGCCGGGTGGAATCTCCCGTCGCCATCCTGCAGGGACACGAAGACGATGTCGTGCATCGCCGCGATACGAGGAGGTTGAGTGATGAGTTCACTCGACTGCGGGGCTATCACGAGTTTCCCGGAGATCATTTGATCTCCCTGGATCGGCTGCCCTCCTGGAACACCGTTCGAGGACTCGTGCTCAGTGAAATGGGAGACCTGATTCAGGGCGATACGAACCAATCAGAGACTGAACGACTGTTGGGTGGCGTGTAGCCAGGAAATGCCTTCGATACTCAGCAGGGTTCGCTTGATTTCTGGCCCACCGGTATACCAGCCCATGGCGCCACTCGCCAGGATCACCCGGTGGCAGGGAATGATGACCGGAATCGGGTTCCGGCCCAGAGCATTTCCCACGGCCCGCGACGCCCGGGGCCTACCAATTGTCCGGGCAACATCCCCGTAGGTGCGAACCTGACCATAGGGAATCTCGCTGGCCGCATGGAGCACGAGTCGCGTGAAGTCCGAGACGCCAGTCAGGTCAAGTGGCATGGTGAAGGTCGTACGGTCGTGCGCGAAGTACTCCTGGAGCTGCTCGACAATGGGCTGAACGGCGGACTGCCGCTGGTATACCAGGAACCCTCGCTGTTCGATCTCCCGCAGGCTATCGTATGACCCTCCTGGGCCGATGTAGCTCACTTCAAGCACCCCATCGGGGCTGGATGCGACAAGGACATCGCCCACGGGCGTTTCCATGAACCCGTAGCGTGCCTCCGAGAGTCCGAGGCAGGTAGCCACCGTGGGCGAGTCTGCCCGGGACACCGTGATGGTGAGTGCTTCATTGCAGGTGTCGAGCGTACTGCATACCTGCTCCAGCCCTTCGAGCACATTCGCGCAGTAGTTGCAGGTGACGGTATGCCTGCGGATCCATGCCTCATCCTCTGGCGCGAGATCTCCAATCACCAGGTCTGGCATGGCGGCCTCGGCGATGTCGCAGTCATCGTCCACGCCCAGGCTGGCCAACTGCGCGAGATTGGTCGGAACGACGGAGCCAGCGGTGCTTGAATTCATGGTGGTACCCATAGACGGTCGGCCATTGGAAGCTCGGGACAGGAGGGAGTGTACGGATGAGTCGTTCGAACATGAGCGGTCCCGAAGCTGGATCGTCTCCTTCATGGCTAGACCTCCATCCGGTGGGCAAATGCGCCGCGTAATTTGGTGAGAGCCTCGTGGACGTTGGCCCTGGCGGCGGCTTCCGAACTGTCGAGGATGTTTGCGATTTCCGCGTATCCATATTCATGATGTTTCCGGAGGACCAACGCTACACGTTGCTTGGGCGGCAGCGCATCGACGAAACGAACCACCTCCCCCAGCAGGTCGCGGGCATCGAGCGCGCGCGCGGAATCCGGGGGAGGCACGGACAGTGTGTCCGACACCGCATCATTCATTGGGGAGACACGGCCATGTTTGCGGCGATCGCTGATGAAGGAATTTGAGCAGATTCTATAGAGCCAGGCACGGAAGTTTGCATCGGCTGGGAGCTTCTCGAAAGAGCGAAAGGCCTTCAACAACGTCTCCTGATAGAGATCGTCCGCGTCCACCCTATTGCCCGCCAACTGGCAGGCAAACCGGAAGATTTCATCCCCGTGCCGTTCGATGATGACGGTAAATGGCACATGCTCTGGCTCCCGGATCTGGGTAGCCGAAACGTGCAATCGTGTGGATGATCCAGGAGGACTGGTGGTTTCGAGAGATGGGCTCGTTTCCGTCACTGGGCCAGTTCCTTGTGCTCACGGCGCGGCACGATTGTGGCACACCGCCACGGCCGGCGGCGCATGTTCGCGTGCGGCATGACGCCGCCGGTATCGGTGATGAAACGCGACACGAGCCCATCTGTGAGACGAGGGATCGGATCGAGTCGCCATGCCTGTCACGCGCGGCGACGCTCGTCCATGGTGGGTCTATACGGACTTTTCGCCTTCCCGGCGCTCCCA
>CAZUPA010000001.1:63647-70703 GCA_964622205.1 uncultured Sphaerobacteraceae bacterium | reverse complement strand
GTTGCCGTGGAGATCGGGCCCTGCGCGTTGTGCGGCGCCACCACGCCGTAGAATGCATCGGCCATCGCGGCTACCTGGCGGGTTCTCCAGATGCCGCCCATGTTACCCGGCTCCGGCTGGAGGATGTGGACGGCGTTTCGGGACAACAGTTCGGCGTGCTGGTGAACGCTGGAATAGCTCTCGCCAGTGGCAACCGGAACGTTGATCTTGCGTGCCACTTCCACCGTGGAGTCGATGTTCTGGTGCGGGGTTGGTTCCTCGAACCAGGTGGGCTCGAATTCGGCGATGGCGTCTCCAACGTATACCGCCTCGGACACGCTGAACCGGCTGTGGCCCTCGATCATGATCTGCACGTCGGGCCCAACCGTTTCGCGCACCGCGCGCACGATGTCGATGGAGAGATGACGGTCTTCTGGAGACATGGTTCGCCATGCGGCGCCAAACGGATCGAACTTCAGGGCCTTGTAGCCCTTGTCCATGACAAGTTGCGCCCGCTCGGCGAATGACTCGGGCGTGCGGGGGCCGGCGTACCAGCCGTTCGCGTAGGTTGGCAGGGACTCGTGGTAGCGTCCGCCGATCAGGTCGTAGATCGGGCGGCCGGTGGCCTTGCCGATGATATCCCAGCAGGCGACCTCGATCGCCGCGACGGCGTTCATGTGGATCTGCCCGCCCTCGGTGTAGAGATCGCGGGACATTCGCTGGAGGATGGTCTCGATCTGGAACGGGTCGAACCCTTCATACCGGGCCGCCAGCTCATGGACGGCGGCTTCGGTGGTCCTGGCGAAGCCATTGATGGTGCCCTCGCCAATGCCGTAGAGGCCATCCTGATCGGTATCGAGCTTGACGAACAACCAGTTCTTCCAGGGATTGCCAACGATGTATGTCGTTGCTCTCGTTATTTTCATGCCGCCTCGCGCCTTTCGAATTGCGTTACGGTTCCTGTCTGTCCCATCCGGTTCAATCTTCAACCCAGATGGAAAGCTATGCCAGTTTCAGGTCGTTGGCAACGGCGGCCCCGATACGTCCGATCAACGCTGTAGCTCCGTGCTTGTCCGGACCCTGGGTGAGCACCGCCACCGCGGCGGTTCCCTTGCTGGAGATCATGAGTCCACAGTCGTGGGACAGACCTTTGAGCGAGCCGCTCTTTCCGGCGAAGGTCACGTCATCCGGAAGAGCGCGTCCAAGTCGATCTGTGAACTGTTGCGCGCTCAGGATGTTCAGCATCCAATCGCAGAGTTCGCTGCTCGCCGCGGTGTGTGACGCGATCGCCTCCAATACGCGAACCAGATCGTGGGCGGTAGTCACATTGTCGGGGGCGTTCCTCTCCGGCGCGCGCCCGATGAACCTTCGAGTGAGGGCGGTGTGTGTCAGGCCCAGCCTCCGCGCGGCGTCGCGCACGCCAGCGTCTCCGATCGCGTCGATCAGCACATTGGAGGCGGTGTTGTCCGATATCGCGATCATGAGCAGCGCGTGGTCGGCGAGTGTCAGCCTGAGGTTTGGCGTCGCCATCCGCTGGAGAACACCACTGCCTCCCGCTTCCTGCGAGTCCTGAACTGGCGCGAGGTCGTCGAGGCTCAGCCGTGAGGCGTCCACCTGGCACGCGAGCGCCGCGAGCAGGACGATCTTGATGGTCGAGGCGGACGGGAACACCTGATCTTCATTGTGCCCGATCCATTGGCGACCGTTGAGGTCACACGCACAAACGGCGATCGAGGTCTGATCCGGCGCACTCAGCAGCGCCGCCCGTACTTGGCTCCAATCCGTGGTGTGATACGTCAATGTCGTCTCCCGTGCCGGGTATTCGATTCGGGCGATTCGCACTGTCCAGGCCCGGCCTCGCGGGTCATTGGTCAGGAAGGGGCTATGCTATACTCCCGCCGACTCAGGGCAGTTTGTGTGCCATCCCTTTCCGGCGCTCATACCTCTGCGACAGTGCTAGCGAATGCGTTCCGGTAGCGTGTATCACAGGACGTGTACCGTCAAGTACCATTCGTTCAGGGACTGGGTTCGCGAGAGTTCCGGATTCTGTCGCCCAATGTATCTTCCACTCGCAAAGATGGTTCAGACCTGACTTATATCGATCCTCGGAGGTCTCTGGCCTTGTTCCGTCCCCTCTCCACACTGTTTGGTTTCTTCAGCCGGGACCTTGGTATAGACCTCGGCACCGCGAATACCCTCGTGTATGTTCGCGGCAAGGGGATCGTCATATCGGAACCCTCCGTGGTGGCAATCGATGCCAAGACGAAGCGAGCACTTTGGGTTGGTATGGAGGCAAAAGCCATGGATGGCAAGGCTCCAGATTCCATCATTGTCGTGCGCCCGCTGAAGGATGGCGTCATCGCGGACTTCGACACCGTTGAGATGATGCTGCATCACTTTATCCGAAAAGTGCATCTCCAGCGGCTGATGGCGCCTCACCCGCGAGTGGTCATCGGTATTCCCAGCGGGGTGACCGAGGTGGAGAAGCGGGCGGCCAAGGACGCGGCGCTCTCCGCCGGCGCCAGGGAGGCTTACACGATCGAAGAGCCGATGGCGGCCGCCATCGGAGCCGGGCTACCGATCAACGAGCCTGTCGGAAGCATGATCGTGGACATTGGCGGTGGGACCACCGAGGTCGCGGTCATCTCCCTGGGTGGAATCGTCGTCAACCACTCCATTCGCGTGGCGGGCGACGAGATTGACGACGCCCTCATCCAGTATGCGCGGCGCGATCACAACCTTGTCATAGGTGAGCGAACCGCCGAGAACGCGAAAATCGCGGCGGGATCGGCCTATCCGTTGGAGGAGGAGGTCCGCGTGCCCCTTCGTGGCCGCGATTTGCTCACGGGCCTTCCGAAGTCTGTAGAGGTAAGTTCGGTGGAATTGCGAGATGCGATCTCCCAACCGGTCAACACCATCATCGAACTGGTGAAAACCTCGATCGAAGAGACGCCGCCTGAGCTGGTGGCGGACATCATGGAACATGGAATTACGCTGGCCGGGGGGGGAGCGCTCCTCATGGGGTTGGACCGGCGCTTGCAGAGCGAACTGCGGATGCCGGTCCACCGGGCCGAGGACCCCCTGACCTGTGTCGCGCGCGGTACCGGACGCGTGGCCGAGTCATTACACCTGTACCAGCGTGCGCTGGCAAGCGGCCGCGAAATTCGGCGTTAGCGCCGCCCGCGACGATCCCGCTCGAACCGGGTTTCTCAGCTGGTCCCAGTAGCCGCTCCGGACATCGACGTAATCCCCGGCGCGTTCCGGCTCTCGCGGGATCGGGCCGAACAGGACAGTCATTGCTCATGAAGCGTTCACGGCGCACATTCCCCCTGGATATCCGATGACCACAATTCCGTTCAAACGCGCGCTCTCGTTGCTCGTGGTGTTTGTGCTGGTGTGCGGCACATTCCTTGTGCTGGATCGGCGCGATGCGTTGAATCCGGTGCGCACGGGCCTGAACGAGGTGGTGTCTCCGATTGCTTCCGCCTTCTATGGCGTGGTGGACGCGCCCGGGAGCGATTCGGACCTTGAACAGCAACTTGCGGACGTCACCGAGGAACGAGACAAACTCAAGGCCGAGAATAGCCAACTGAAAGCGGACACCGCCGAACTCGAGGAACTCCGGCAGATGCAGGATGTCGAGGACCGGAATCCGAATCTCGAACTCGTGCCCGCGAAAGTCCAGGGGAGGGATCACACTGGCGCGCAGATGTTTATCGTCATTGGCCTGGGGTCCAACGACGGTATTCGCGAGGGCATGGCGATCGTCAGTCCCTATTATTACGTGGGACAGGTGGTGGAAGTCACCGAGACGACCTCGAAAGTGATGCTGGTGATTGACGCCAGCCAATCCGTGGGGGCCATGCTAGAGGACTCACGTGGCGAAGGCGTCGTTCAGGGGCAATGGCAACATGGCGACTACCTGAGCATGATGTATGTCCAGGCCGATCGCGCGCCCGAGGAAGGGGAGTGGGTCGTGACATCCGAGTCGAATGTTACGCAGACCCGGCAGGTGCCGCCCAACATTCCCATCGGTCAGGTACTGGGCGAACCGGTGGTTGATCCCCAAACGGCGACCCTTGTTATTCAGGTCAGGCCCGGCGTGAGCAATTTCAACAATCTGACCACGGTCTATGTAGCGGTGGAAGTCGATGAGTAGCGTTTCCCTGTTTGAGGATATTCGGCTCGGCGCCAGTGTTGGCCTCGCCAAGGTCGCGGCCGCCGCGATTCAGATGCTTGGGAAAGGCGGAGGAACCTCCGCCCCCGGCCTTGTCGCGGAGCGGATCGATCCGGCGATGTTGTCGAAGCTCACATCGCGGCTCGCCCACGGTTCCATCGTGATCGCCGGAACCAATGGCAAGACAACGACCTCCAGGATGGTTGCCGATGTGTTCACCGCCAATGGCATGGAGGTTGTTCACAACCGCTCTGGCTCAAACCTTGTCCGGGGGGTGGTGAGCGCGTTCGTGGCGCGGGCATCGATCACGGGAAATCCCGGTGGGGACGTGGCCGTGATCGAAACCGATGAGGCGGCGTTCCCCGATATCGTTCGCCTTGCGCGCCCCCGGGTGATTTTGCTCAACAACCTGTTCCGGGATCAACTTGACCGCTACGGCGAACTGGATGCCATCGCCAGGATGTGGAAGGCCGCGCTTGCCGGGGTGGATTCGTCCACCACGGTGCTGTTCAACGCCGATGACCCGGGGTTGGCGGAGATCGTCCGGGATATCCCGGCGATGACCGTCCCTTTCGGTCTCTCCGAGCAGCGACACGTGCTGTCCGAGCTGCCACATGCGGCCGACGCGGGAGTCTGCCGGCACTGTGGCGCCGCGCTCGAATACCGGGCGTTGTATGTGTCTCACCTGGGCGATTGGTTCTGTCCCGAATGCGGTCATTCCCGGCCCCAGCTGGAGGTTGCCGGGTACGGAATCGAACTCAATGGAGTCGAGTCGGTCCAGATGCGGATCGATCTCGACGGCGAGCCCGCCGAATTCGAGATTGGTGTGCCTGGGCTGTACAACGCGTACAACCTGGTCGCGGCGGTGGCCGCGGCCAGGGCATTCGACGTGCCCACGGCGACGATCGCCGGGGCCATGCGAGCATTCCAATCGGCGTTCGGCAGGATCGAGCGCGTGGCGTACAGGGATCGCCGGCTGACCATCGCGCTGGTGAAAAACCCGGTTGGCTTCAACGAAGTCCTGCGAATGCTGACCGCCAACTCCAGAGAACTCCAGGTACCGGCCTTGATCGCGATCAATGACAAGGACGCCGATGGCCGCGATGTTTCGTGGTTGTGGGATGTCGACTTCGAGTTGCTGGCCCATGGCACGGGCAGGATTTCCACCACCGGGATCAGGGGGTCGGACATGGCGAACCGGTTGAAGTATGCAGGCATTCAGCCAGACCGAATTCTCCCTCTCGCGGACGCCCTGAACGAAGGGTTGGATACCTTCGTCGCGAGCATTCCGGAGGGAGGACAAGGCTACATTCTTCCGACGTATACGGCAATGCTGGAACTCAGGTCGGTGCTGGCGGATCGCGGTGCGTTGGAGTCGTTCTGGGAGCAGTGATGGAGCGCGGCTGGTGATGGAACATCGAAAACTTACGATCGCCTGGCTCTATGGCGGGATGATGAACATCTATGGTGACCGTGGCAATGTGTTGGCGCTGGCCCAGCGGGCCAGGTGGCGAGGGATCGAACCGGCCGTGATCGAGATTGGTCTTGGCGATCCGATACCTGAAGGCGTGGATGTCTTCTTCTTTGGTGGAGGTCAGGACCAGGCGCAGATCGCGGTTTCCCAGGACCTCGCGGGCGCGAAGGGCGATGAGGTCAAGGCGGCCGTCGAGGATGGCGCGGCGCTCCTCTCGGTGTGCGGCGGATATCAACTCCTGGGGCACGAGTATCGCCCTCATGGCGCGGAGCCGCTGCCCGGCATTGGCCTGTTCGATGTGACCTCCACCGCGGGACCCGAGCGATTCATTGGCAATGTGGTGGTGGATTCCAACTGGGGCACCCTGGTGGGATTCGAGAACCACAGTGGGCTAACGTACCTGGGAGAGGGATCGTCACCGCTTGGGCGGGTGCGGGTCGGCAGGGGAAACAATGGCAAGGATGGCACCGAAGGCGTGGTGGTCAAGCGGGCCATTGGTTGCTACCTGCATGGCGCCCTGCTGCCGAAGAACCCGGCTCTCGCCGACTGGCTGATCGAAGGCGGCTTGACGCGGCGATACGGAAGCGCCCACCTCGCTCCGCTCGGTGACGAGATCGAAACGCTGGCTCACGAGCGGGCCGTTGCCCGCGCGCTGGCGACACGCTAGGTCCGGAGTTCTCGACCACATACATGTCTGCTCACGTACCCATTTCTGTTACGTCTATTCCTGATCTGGTTTACGAAAGTTCGCCCGATTGCCTTGTGTCAGGCATACGGGACATATAGACTGGGCTATTGAGTGTAAGTAAGTTTGTAGAGGGGCATGCGAGATGACCCGGATGGAAGAGGTACGCGGTTTCACATGCAAGTGATTACGAAATCCGACGATAAGTCCACGGTGTCGACAATCGACACGCTGGATGAGCGGATTCTTTCCGAACTCCAGCACAACGGCAGATTGACCATGAAGGCTCTCGCCGAGCGCGTGGGGCTTTCCAGCCCGGCGATGATCGAACGGGTGCGGCGGCTGGAGGAACGAGGCGTGCTTTCCGGGTACCGGGCGATCGTGGATCCGTCCGCGATTGGTAGGCCACTGTCCGCGTTAATCAGCATTAGCGTGGAGCGGCGTCATCATGATGGCTTGCTCAACCGGCTACGCTCGGAACCCTCGGTTGAAGCGTGTTACCGGGTGACCGGGAATTACTCTTATCTCGTGAAGGTACACCTGTCTTCGACAGATGAGCTTGAACAGTTGATCGACGAACTGGCGGACGCCGGCGCCAGGTGTTCGACAAGCATCGTGTTGTCGGCACCGATCGAGGGGCAGCCGATTGTGCCACCCGAAGGTACCGTGAGCCAGCGGACCCGGCTTACGCGGCGCCGGCGGCGAACGGCCGCCGCGCGGGCAACGGACGAGCTGAAGGTT
>CAZUPA010000001.1:57828-63547 GCA_964622205.1 uncultured Sphaerobacteraceae bacterium | reverse complement strand
AACTTCCCGGCCCGTGTACTGGTTCGATCGGTCGTTGTCAGTCAGCGGGTTCGATAATCACCGGTTCCTCGGTGGCTGGTGGCGGGTTGTCTGGCTCGTTGCCGCCCGTGCCTGGATTCTCCGGTTCCACTGGAACAACTGGAGGGTCGTCCGGCTCGTTGTTGACGGGCTCGATGTACGAGGTGCTCCCCCCATCGTCGTCATCGTCGTCGTCCGGGATGGAGGGACCTCGGACGCCAACAGCCGACGCATAGCGCGAGATGCTTGAGACCGCGTCGCCCGACCAGCGGGCGCCGCCGCTCCTGGTGGCGGCGATGGCCTTATCCAGTTCGCTCCGCTCCCACTCGGAGAGTTCGTCGCAATCGCGATCGGGTCCCTGACCCCGGACCAGCCATTCTTCGCTCGTGGCGCCGCTGGTGGGCGCCAGGCCGGTGGCGGTGCAGATTTCGCCCTCGAAGGCTTCCTCGGGAACGGGGAACTCTTCCGGAAGCGGCTGGCCGTTCGGGCCGTTCAGGAGATCGGAGAAGCTGCCGTTGTTGTGGATCTCCAGCATCATGCGTTGCCAGATGGGGCCAGCGGCCTGGATACCGTCGATCTCGGCGCCGGAGTTGGCGGCACCCCCGCTGGTGCCGACCCAGACGCCGATGGCGACATCGGTGGTGTAGCCCATCGTCCAGAGGTCCTTCCAGTCGTCGGTGGTGCCGGACTTGGCGGCGACTGGCCGGCCGAGTTCCCTCTGGGTGTTGCCGAAACGGTTATCGGTGGTGAAGACACGGGCGCGGGCGGCATTGTCGGTGAGGATGGAGGTGACCTGGTAGGCGTTGCCAGGGTTGATGGCCTGGGACGAATCCTCGGAAACCTGCTCCTCGTCGAGCGAGTACAGGATGTTGCCCTGGCTGTCCTTGATTTCGAGGATGGGATGCGGGGGTACATACGTGCCGTTGTTGGCCAGGGTGGCGTAGGCGTTCGTGTGTTCGAGCAACTGGACCTCGGCGGCGCCAAGGCCGATGGAGAGGCCGTAGTAACCCGCGTCCTGCTGGAGGCTGGTCACGAGTCCCATCGAGCGTGAGACGTCCATCACACCCTGCACACCGACGTATTCGGTGGCCTTGACGGCCGGGATATTGAACGAATTGGCGAGGGCTTCCCGCACGGTGATGGCGCCGTAGAAGCTACCTGAGTAGTTCTGCGGTTCGTACGGTTCATCCTCGCCAGTGACCTGCCACTGGGTGGGAACGTCCATGATGACGGTTCCGGGGTTCCAGCCGCTCTGGAAGGCCGCGGCGTAGACGAGTGGTTTCATGGACGAGCCGGGCTGGATCTGGGCGGTGGCGTAGTTGACCTCGCCGTTAATGAGGGCGTTGTTGAAGTCGGCCGATCCGACCATGGCCAGCACCTCCCCGCTCCAGGGGACCATGACAACCATCGCACCGTTGTTCCGGCCATACTGGGCCATTTCGGCGACACCCTGGGCGACAAGTTCCTCGGCGCGGGCCTGGAGTTCGAGGTCGATGCTGGTGGTGATTTCGAGGCCGCCGTACAGGGCGTCCACGCCGTAGTGTTCGATGACGTACTGGCGAACGTACTCGGTGAAGTGCGGGGCGTTCTCGACGGCGCCGGACCGGAACCCCTGGACATTGAGCGGTTCCGCGAAGGCGGCGTTCGCTTCGGCGCGGGTGATGTAGTCGTACTTGACCATCTGGTCGAGCACGTACTTCTGGCGGGTCTTGGCGTCCTCGAAGTACTCGGCATACCAGGTTGGGGACTGGGGCAGGCCGGCGAGGAAGGCGGACTCGGCGAGCGTGAGTTCGGAGGCGTGCTTGTTGAAGTAGGTCTCGGCGGCGGCTTCGATGCCGTAGGCGCGGTTTCCGTAGTAGATCTGGTTGACGTACATCGTGAAGATATCGGATTTCGAGTACTGCTGGGCGAGGGCGACGGCTACCAGGGCCTCGCGGCCCTTGCGGGTGTAGCTGATGTCCATCGGATTGATCTGGTCGGGATAGAGGGCGCGAACCAGTTGCTGGGTAATGGTGGAGCCGCCAGACGAGCCAGAACCGGAGGCGTTGATAACGGCGCCGCGGACGATGGCGAAGGGCTCAACGCCGTGATTGGTCCAGAACGTCGCGTCCTCGGCCGAGACCGTTGCGTTGATGAAGTCCTCGGTCATGCCCTCCATGGGCACGTACGTCCTCCATCCCATTTCCGGGTTGTCGACTTGCTGGAGGAGGATGCCATTGCGGTCGTAGATTGCTGTGGTCTGGAAGGAGCCGGCGGCGACCTGGGCGGCGTTGGGGAGATCGGCGTTGACCTCCTCGTAGGCGGCCTTGGTCCCGTAGACGCCAGCGACCGTGCTGATGACGGTGACGAGCAGGAAGATTCCGGCGAAAAACGCCGCGACCACGACTAGAATGGCGAGAATGCCAATCGGTCCACCGAGAAACTTCGACTTCTTGTCGCGGCTGGTGACGCCCGGTAGCAAATGAGGTGGAAGCGCCCGCCGGCGCTTGCCATAGCGCGTATTGCCATAGATGGCTGCCCGGCGTTGCTCGGCGGGGTAGCGTGCGGTTGATCTGGACAAGCGTCCCTGGGCCATGGTGGTGATGAACTCCCTTGCGTGCCGATTGGGACCAAAGGCGAAGAATGGGCACGGCGATGGACGTGAGGTAGCCAGACAATCGTTCCAGTGACTGTACCCTTGCGACGCGGGAGCGAGGCGAATGGTTTCCCTGCCGATCGTGATGACCGGACGAGAATGGCATGTGAATCGTACCAGATGACCGGCGGCGGGCAGGAATCGTGGTAGTGTCTGGGCCGCGGGGCCGGTTTACTTGCCGCCCGGTTTCGAGTGACTGAGGAGTGTGTGTTTCGTGAGTGGTGATCCTGCCTTCGTTCAGTACAACCCAGGTTCGTCCGGGCAGCCAGAGATGCCGGAGACGCCGCATGAGTTGCCGGTGGACCGGGCGAAGATCGATGCGCTTCTGGAACGTATTCGCAATGGCGAGCAGGTGACGCTGCTCGATGAGTTCCTGATCGCCGTGGACTGGCGGGCGGCGTTTGGATCGGACGATGGCAAGCCGCTGGACGCCGAGGATATCGGCAGGTTGATTGCCTATTATCAGGAGAAGTTCGCCGACATCGGGCCTGTGTACCTGGCTGAGTTGATGTCGACCGAGTTCATGACGGAGTTACGGGCGCGGGGCGATGTGGTGTTTTCCGACCGGTTGCTGGACATTGGGCGAAACGAACCGGAACTCTGGAAGGAGATCCGGGCATTCTTCCGGCGAAAGGAGTTCGCGACCGCGCTGCTGGTGAACGCGCACCAGGAGCGCGAGACGGATGAGGGCAATGGCTAACCGCGGGCCCGGTTCGCGGCGGTGAGGACCGCGCGGCGAACAAGGTTGCGGGTGACGCGTTCGCGGTAGCTGGCGGGAGCGTGGATGTCTTCCAGCATCTCCTGGCCGTCGATGGCGAGATCGGCGGCGGCCCTGATCGCGGCTTCGTCGATGGCCGATCCAGCCAGCGCCTGCTCGGCGGCGGTGGCGCGCCAGGCCACGTCGCTGGCGCCGGTGATGCCGATCCGGGCTTCCTGGATGGCGTCGTCGTCGTCGAGCGTGACGATGGCGACGACCCCGGCGATGGCGTAGCCGGAGGCCGGGTTGGCGAGCTTCTCGTAGCGATAGCCGGTGTTGGCTGGCAGGACCGGGATTGTGACCGAGGTGACGATCTCGTTTGGTTCCAGCGCGGTGGTCAGGAAGCCGACGAAGAACTCGCCGGCGGGAATGGTGCGCCGGCCGGTTGGGCCGATGGTGGTGATCTGGGCGTTGAGCGCCAGGATGCCGGCCGGGTAGTCGGCCGCGGGATCGGCGTGGGCGAGGGTGCCGCCAATCGTGCCCCGGTTGCGGACCTGCTGGTCGCCGACGACGTTGGCCATCTCGGGCAGAAGCCCGATGGATTGTTTCAACTCGTCGCTCGTCAGGATGTCGTGATGGGTGGTGAGGGCTCCGATCTCGACGGCGTCGCCGTCGCGGCGGATGCCCCGGAGTTCACCGAGGCCGGTGATGTCGATGAGGTGGGCGGGCTGGGCGAGGCGGAGCTTGAGGACTGGCAGCAGGCTGTGGCCGCCAGCGAGGAGCTTTCCTTCGTCGCCGTACTCGCCAAGCATTGCCAGCGCTTCGTTGACGGACGAGGGCCTGTGATAGGCAAATGGATATGGGTACATGCGGCGTCTCCGATCCGGATGGGACGGTGGGTCTCGTTCAGGCGAGTGGTTGAGGCGTTTCGCCGCGTGCCATGCGGGCGGCGGCATCCTTCACGGCGGTGACGATGTTGTGATAGCCCGTGCAGCGGCAGATGTTGCCTTCGAGCGCGTGCCTGATGTCTTCCTCCGATGGATCGGGGTTGTCTTCCAGCAAGGCCAGCGACGACATGATGACGCCCGGCGTGCAGTAGCCGCACTGGATGCCGTGTTCTTCCCAGAAGGCGTTCTGGATGGGGTGGAGCGTGCCTTCGGGCGCGACGCCTTCGATGGTGGTGATCTCCTGACCGTCGACCTGGACGGCGAGGACCATGCAGCTCTTGACGGCCTTGCCGTTGAGGTGAATGGTGCAGGCGCCGCACTGCCCGGTATCGCAACCGGTGTGGGTGCCGGTGAGGTCGAGTTCATCGCGGAGGAGGTGGACCAGCAGCGTGCGTGGTTCGACCTCGACGTTGTAGTCGACGCCGTTGATGGTGGTGTGGACCGGCATTCGGTCGGTCATTGGCGATTCTCCCATGCGGTCGATCGAAAGTTGGACGGGTTCAGGCGGTGGTCGAGGACACCGTGGCCTGCTGTTCGAGACACTTGAAGAACTGGCCGACGATCATCTTGGTGGCGGGCTGGATGACGCGGCTGCCGATGCGGGCAAGGGTGCCGTGGATTTGAGGATCGCCGGACCAGGTGACCTTGCTGCCTTCGGGCGTGGCCTCGATTTCGATAAGCCCCTCGCCGGAAACCTGCCCCTGCGGGCCCTTGCCCTCGACGAGCATTTTGAATGACGTGGGTTCGTTCTGGTCGCTGATTTTGACGCGGCCGTTGTATTTGCCCTTGATCATGGCGACGCCGATGGTCATGGTGGCGGAGTATTCGTTCTCGCCAATTTCGTCGAGCGCTTCGCAGCCGGGCAGGCAGGCCATGAGGGTGTCCGGGTCCTGCATGAGGGTGTAGATGGTTTCGGGTGGGGCAGAGAACGTGTATTCGCCTGAAAGTTTCATGGGTAAATGTCTCCTCCTATGGTTGGTACTGTATCCGAATGTGGCGTGGGTGGGAAGTGGATCGCGGGCCGGTGCAGGGTGGTGTTGCCTGGGCTGGAAACGTGGTGTGTGTTTTCGGCTGCATAAATACATTAATCCATTAATTGCCCCTCAAGGGGTGAGTTTGCCCGGAACGGCGGGCGTTTTGAGCGATGGAATTATCGCGGAAACCGGGGTATTTTGCGCGGAGGTATTTATTGATGGTGTCGTGTTTGAGCGCATGGTGGACGATCCTTTGGTGGGGTGGGCGGGCGGATTCGGCGTCACGGCCGACGGATTCTTCGCTGACGCTCAGAACAGGCTCGGCCGGCCGCTACAAACGACGATGGACTCGGGAGCCCCATGGACAACCGCGCGCGGTGCGTTCACCCAGTGAACGCATCGAGACGGGAAAATCCTGCCACCTGACGTGATTTTGGGTTGCGATGGG
>CAZUPA010000001.1:53893-57728 GCA_964622205.1 uncultured Sphaerobacteraceae bacterium | reverse complement strand
AACGCATCGAGACGGGAAAATCCTGCCACCTGACGTGATTTTGGGTTGCGATGGGCGGGGGTGAGCGCGGGACCGTGCAGGTATGGGAGTCCGCCTGGCGGCGGAAGGACTTCGTCCGGGGTTTCTTCGGCTTCGCATCAGAATGACGGACAACGTTTGCGCGGATCGAGGGCGAGCGACAGGGTGGTTGTCGCATGGCAGGCGGACACGCCGCGCGCGTGTATGCCATCGACTGCCAGGCGCCGGGGATCGACCTCTACCAAAGGTGAGACGGGGTCGGGCGTGGGGACAGAGGCTGAGGTGTGTGATGGGGCAAGGAGCCTCTCTCAAGGCTCCCTGGGTGTGGTTGTCAGCCCTTGATGCCGGACATGCGGACGCCCTGGACGATATAGCGTTGCAGCAGCAGGAAGACCAGGATGAGCGGGGCCGCGCCGATGACCGCGCCCGCGAAGAGCCGGGTGAGGTCGATGGTCTGGGCGGTGAGGTAGCTGCTGAGGACGACCTGGACCGTGCGGGTCCCGGGCGACTGGCCGACGATGACCGGCCAGAGGAAGGCGTTCCAACTGCTGATGAAGCTGAGGACGCCGAGCGCGGCCATGATGCCCAGCGAGTTGGGCAGCAGCAGTTTCCAGTAGACGCCGAAGTAGCTGTTTCCATCCAGCCTGCCGGCCTCCTCGATCTCGGTGGGGAAATCCAGATAGAACTGGCGGAAGAGAAAGGTGGCGAACGCGCTGAAGAGCCCTGGGACGACGATGCCCCAGAGGGTATTGATGCCGCCGAGTTCGGAGACGACGACGTAGGTTGGCACGAAGGTGACGGCGCCCGGAATCATCAGCGTGAGCAGGATGAGGAAGAAGACAACATCGCGGCCACGGAATGGCACCCGGGCAAGGGCGTACCCAGCCATGGAGGCGAACAGGGTTTGAAGCAACAGGTTGACCACGGCCAGGATGGTGGAGACCCGGAGGCCGGTGGCCATGGAAATGGAGGTGTCTTCGAAGACCCGGTTGAAGTTGCCCCATTGGGTTTCTTCCGGCCACCACCGCCAGGCATTCATGTCGGTGATTTCGGGCTGCGTCATGAGCGCATTGCGGATCATGATGTAGAAGGGAATGAGGAAAACGAACGCCAGGAACAGGAGAAGGGCGTAGCGCAGAATGGTGAAGAGCCAGCCGAATACGTCGGCGTTGCTCTTCCGTGGGTAGTCGATGTGGTCCCACTGGGCGGAGCCGGTGGAGGGAGTGGTCTTCTCGCTCATGCTCGCCTCCCGAAGCCGAAGAGACGGCCCTGGATGATGGTGATCGCGATGATGATGACCGCCAAGATGATGGCTCCGGCGGAACCTCGTCCGTAGTCCTGTTGCTGGATGGCGACCTGGTAGAGGTAGACCAGTGGCGGCCGGGCGAGGCTGATGTTTCCGACCGAGCCGACGCCGCCAAGGATGTTGATGAACTCATCGAAGGCCTGGAAGGCGGCGATGAAGTTCAGCATGAGGACCGCGATGGAGGTATTGCGCAGGAGCGGAAAGGTGATGGTCCAGAAGGTGTACCAGCCAAGCCGGGCGCCATCGACCTGGGCCGCTTCGTACAGCGACGAGTCGATTTCCTGCAGGGCGGCGATGAAGAGGATCATGTAGAAGCCGACCTGGAGCCAGAGCCTGACGCTGACGAGCACGAGCCAGTAGTAAGGGGGATCGGCGGTGCCGATCCAGGCAACGACCGGGGCGTTTTCGTCGATTTTGTACCAGATCATGTTGGCGAGGCCGAATGCGCCGCCGTTGAAGATTCCCATTTTCCAGATGATGGAGGCAATCACATAGGAGATGGCGGTGGGGATGAAGAAGATGGTGCGGAAGATCGGCTTGCCGAACCCGGCGCTGTTGACCAGCAAGGCAAGCAGCAATGAGAAGAAGAATGTGAGGGGAACGATGAAGAGGGAAAAAACAATAATGGTTCGCAAGGACCGGCGGAACTCCGGATTGGAGAGCATGGCCCTGTAGTTATCGAAGCCGACCCAGTCGCCGATGCTGATGGTGTTTCGCGCCTCGGAGAAGCTGATCAGCGTACCCCAGACGATGGGGATGAACGTGAAGACGGTGAGCCCGATGACCATGGGCGCGACAAACAGGATGAACGCGATGTTTGCTTCTGTCCGGGTGCGGCGCCACCACGGCACATTCACCACTTGAACCTGATCGGTGCGAAGAGACATGGCGCTCCCCGGAGATTGATTGCCCATCGAGCGGGCACGAGTGGATGACGAGGATGTGGACATGCACGGAAGGGACGGCCGCGTCACGCGGCCGTCCCTTCCGGTGGTGACTAGCCCAGGAGCCGTTCGAGTTCGGCCTGGACGGTTTCCTCGAGGGTGGTGAGTTCGGAAGTGGGATCAGCCCCATCGCGAACGACGCGCGTCAGGGCGTCGGTGTAGGCGCTGCCCATCACCGGTGTCCAGAGCGGGTTGTTGCCCACGCCGTAGTCGTAGAGGTTCTGGACCAGGTCGGCCGCGGCACCCACCTGAAGGGCTTCCGCGGTGGCGGCGGCGCTCTGGCGCGGGGTGACGTGGAAGCCGTAGCCGACGTTCCAGTCGTTCTGGACGTCGGTGTTGTCTATCCACAGCCACTTGACATAGGCCTTGGCGGCTTCGAGGTTGGCGCTCTTGGCGCTGACGCATTCGCCCCAGCCGCCCCAGAAGGTGGAGCTGGTGCCTTCGGCATCGGAGGCGGGCCAGGCGAAGACGCCGAGATCCTCACCGACGGCCTCGTTGATGGCCGGGAACGCCCAGAGGCCGGTCCACTGCATGGCGGTGGCGCCCTGGATGAAGGCGGAGGGATCCCAGTAGTCGGTGGTGGAGCCCATAAGGAGGGCGCCGGTGTCGTTGAGTTCCTTAAGCTTCAGCCAGGCGGCGGCGGTGCGCTCGTTGTTGAAGCCGGGGGTGTTGTCGTCGTTGAGGAAGCGGCCTCCGGCGGACCAGAGCATGGGGCCACCGAGCGCGCCGATGCCACCATCGTTGCCGACGAAGAGGCCCTTGGTGCGGCCGGAGCCGAGCTGGGTGGTGATGGCGATGAGTTCATCGATGTTAGTGGGAACGGTGATGCCGTTCTCCTCGAAGACGCTCTTCTTGTAGTAGACACCGCCGGTGTCGGTGAGCATCTTCACCCAGTAGACGCTGCCGTCGATGGTAGCGGCGGAGAGATTGGCCTCGCCGAAGTCGGCCTTGAGTTCGTCGGTGTAGAGGTCGTCCAGCGGGGCGACCTGACCCTGCTCGACCTGGTCGAGGGTGACGCTGTTCTGCTCGAAGACATCCGGCCCGTCATCTGTGAGGAGCGCGGCGGCGAGGCCGGCGCCGTAATCGCCGAGTTGCCAGACGACTTCGATTTCGACGTTCGGGTTCTCGGCGGTGTATTGCTCGGCGTAGCCCTCGACGGCCGCCTGCGTGCCTTCCTCTCCGTACTGGTGGTACCACTGGACGAGGCGGATGTTGTCCTGGGCGAGGACGCCCGGTGCGCGGCCGAAGCCGGCGAAGGCAAGCGCGCCGCCGGCGAATAGGGACGACTTGACGAGCGACCGGCGATTCATGCCGAACGTTGAGATACGCGGGCGATTTTCCACGGGTGTGCTTCCTTTCTGCCCCACGACGGGACATGCGAGTGCGCCACTGATAGTTTTTGTATGCCGTTGATCATCATTATACCCAAGACTACGGTTGTCAACATCTCATTTTGCCGTGTCCGGTTGTTGATGGGCAGCTGATCATGACTCTTGGTTCGTTACGAGAGTGTAACGTTGAATTGGGTGTATTTGCCGCGAAGATATGACAATTCCTGCAAAGGCAC
>CAZUPA010000001.1:46990-53793 GCA_964622205.1 uncultured Sphaerobacteraceae bacterium | reverse complement strand
CGTATACTCGGCTCAGCGTGCATGGGCGCCCTTGGCGCCCGGTTGAGAGGCGAGCCTGTCACCCACGCCTGCGTGCGCCTGTTGGCGCGATGTGCATCGTCGTTTACGTCCTGCACGTTTGCATCGGGTCCCAAACCATTTTCCGGTCGTTGGCCGGGAGTTCGACGTTCTTACATGTTGCCCGTGCCCGGAAACAGGGAGCGGGCGTCCAGGAGTTTGCGCCCATGTCCACAGAGGTTACTGTTCAGTCGTTGGTTTCGGATATCACGCATGGCAGGTTGACCCGGCGGCAGGCGCTGGCCCGCGCCGCCGCGGCGGGCATGGCGATGCCGGCACTGGCGGCCATCGCGGGGGTGAAGGAAGCGGTTGCCCAGGATTCGACGCCGGCCGCCGAGGTGAAGACCGGTGGTGTGCTGCGGGTGGGCCTGTCGGCCGACCCGGCTGAACTCGATCCTCACCTGACGCAACTGACCGCGGCGTGGCACGTGATCGAGCACGTGTACGAGGGGCTTGTCACCTACGACGAGACACTGGCGCCGGCTCCGTCCCTGGCCGAGAGCTGGGACATTTCCGAGGACGGGCTGACGTACACATTCAACCTGCGGCAGGGCGTGAAATTCCACAATGGCCGTGATTTCGTGGCCGACGACGTGGTCTACAGCTTCGGCCGGATCATGGACGAGGCGACGGCTTCCCCGCACTCCAGCGACTTCGCCAACGTGACCCTGATCGAAGCACCGGACGCGGCGACCGCGGTGGTGACCCTGAGCGCGCCGGACGCGTCGTTCCTGGCGAAGCTGATGGGCTCGTCGATCGCGATCGTGCCCCAGGAGGCGGTGGAAGAGAACGGCGACCTGATGCAGACGATGGTCGGAACCGGGCCGTTCAAGTTCGTGGAATACATTCCGAACACCAGCGTGACGCTGGAGCGGAACGCGGAGTACTGGGATGCGCCGCTTCCGTACCTCGATGGCCTGGAACTGACGGTGGCGATTGAGCCGACGTCGCGAAGGACGGCCCTGATCCAAGGCGCGGTAGACCTGATCGAGTACGCGCCGGTGCAGGATCTGCCGATTTTCGAGAGCGATGAGTCGATCCAGGTTTTCGGAGACCAGAACACGAACATCCGGTACATCGGCGTGAACGTGACGCGCGAGCCATTCAACATCCCCGAGGTGCGGAAGGCGATCGCGATGGTGGTCGACCGCGGGCCGATCATCGATTCGGCGGTGTTCGGTGGCGGCGCGCCAACCACCACCATCTTCCCGGCGTCGTTCTGGGCTGGCTTCGAGACCGAGATTCCAGCTCCGGACATCGAGGGAGCGAAGGCGTTGCTGGCCGAGGCCGGCTACCCCGACGGCTTCGAGACATCGCTGCACTCGTGGGCCCAGTACCCGTTCCTGTCGAACGCCGCGCTGGTGTTGCAGGAGCAACTGAAGCAGATCGGGATCGAGGCGGACACCGATTTCCAGGAGAACGCGATCTACCTGGAGAACTACTTCGCGGGCAACTTCGACCTGTCGGTGACGGGCACCAGCGCCTACGTTGACCCGAACGACGTGATCGAGAACAACTTCCACTCGGGGCGCACCAATCTCGCGACTGGGTACAGCAACACGGAAGTCGACGCGCTGATCGAAGAGGGCGTGGCGACGACCGACCAGGAGGCCCGGGCGGAGATCTACCGGAAGATCCAGGAGATCCTGCTGGAGGACCTTCCGTGGATCAACCTGTTCATCGCGACGCAGTACGAGGCGGCGAAGAGCTTCGTGATGGGCTACGTGCACATCGCGACCGGCACGAACAAGTCGATCCGGTCTGTCTGGCTGGATCAGTAGCGGAGGCGACGGCGGCGGGAGGGGGGTGCTCGGGAAGCCGGGCGGACCCCCTTCCCTCGCGAATGGCGAGGTTCCACAAGAGCGGGAATCCTCCTCTCCCATGCTCTTGCGCGCAAGATCGTCGTCCTGCCGTCATTTGTTCCAGGGCCGATACGAGATCGGCCCCTACATAGAGGCGTCGTATTTCGGATGTGATCGGAGGGCCGCTCCTGAAAATTGCTAGTCAAAGGTGCGGGAATGGCGAAGCGTGCCAGCCTGCCGGGCGGTAGGATGGATGCAGCGGCTATTCGCGCACCGAAGGCGGTGCGGTTTCAGGAGTCCGGGTCTCATGGGTCACAATCGAACGGCAGGCACGCTCACGATGAATCGGCGATCGGCGCTGGCGGGAGGCGCGGCCCTCGCCGCGGTTCCGCTGCTGGGCGGGCGCGAGGCGTTCGCCCGGCGGGACGCGACCCCGGCGGGCGAGCCCGTCATGGGCGGCACGTTGCGGATAGGGGTACAGGGTGATCCGACGAACCTCGACCCGCATTTGACGGTGCTGGCGGCGGCCGGCGCGGTGATCGAGCTGATCTACGACGGGCTGGTGCAGGTGGACGCCGGGTTGGCCCCGGTTCCTTCACTGGCGGAGTCTTGGACAATTTCGGACGACGCGCTGACGTATACCTTCACGCTGCGCGGCAACGCGACGTTCCACAACGGTCGGAACGTCGTGGCCGACGATGTGGTGTACAGCTTCGGACGGGTCGTTGACACGGAGGTGGCGTCGCCGTCGGCTTCGTACGCATCCGGGATCGCCTCGACGACGGCGGTGGATGACCTGACGGTGGAGATCGTGCTCTCGCAACCGGATGCGTCGTTCCTGACGAAGCTGGCGTGGTGGGGGATGTCGATCGTGCCTCAGGAAGAGGTCGAGGCCAACGGCGACCTGTCGCAGGTGGCGGTCGGTTCGAGCGCGTTCGCCTTTGAGGAGTACGTGCCGAACACGAGGGTCTCGCTGCGGCGTCACGAAGGGTACTGGGACGCGCCGCGGCCGTACGTGGACGCGGTGGAGGTGCTGATCGTGCCGGAGGATACCTCCAGGACGACGGCGCTGGTGTCGGACTCGGTTGACCTGATTGAAGCGGTTCCGCACAAGGACATCGGGATTCTGGAAGTCAACGACGCGGTGCAACTGGCCGGGTCGGTGGCGACAAACCTGCGGTGGCTCGTGTTCAACACACGGAACGAGCCGTACAGCTCGCTTGAGTTCCGGCAGGCGGTGGCCGCGTCGCTTGACCGTGAGGCGATCATCCAGTCTTCGGTGTTCGGCTATGGCGAACCGCTGGTGGGCATGTACCCTCCCTCGTACTGGGCCGGATACCAGGGCGAGGTTCCGCCCCAGGACCTGGACGCGGCGCGGGCGCTGCTGGAGCAGGCCGGACTGGCCGATGGGGTATCGACGACGTTGCTGACGTGGGCGCAATACGACTTCCTGTACAACACCTCTGTGGTGGTGCAGGAGCAATTGCGGCAGGTTGGGATCGAGGCGGAGATCGTGCCGGAAGAGAACGCGACGTACATCGAGCGGTTCTTCACCGGGGATTTCGAAATCGCGGTGATGGGCGCCTCGGGGTACATGGACCCCAACGAATGGTTGGAGCAGAGCCTGAAGACGGACGGGCCGAACAACGCGGCCGGGTTCAGCGACCCGGACCTGGACGCGCTGATCGAAGAGGGGTTGCTGGAGCAGGACCCGGAAGCGCGGGTCGGGATTTACCAGCAGGCTCAGCAAATGGTGATCGATCAGGCGCCGTGGATCAGCCTGTACACCTCCAGCACGTACGAGGGCCTTCAGAACAGGGTGAAGGGTTTCCAGCACATGCTGTCGGGCGGGTTGCGCTCGATTTCCGGGGTGTGGCTGGAAGGCTAACCCCGGCGCGAAAGACGGTGGTGGAGGGCGTGCGGGGGGCCGGGCAGTTGCTTCCGGTCCGCGCGAGGCGGTGGAGGCGGATCACATGGATCCGCCTCCACCATCAAATGGTTTTGCCGCGAGATGGCCATGAGGGGTGCTGTGCCCGCTGTCAGGTTTTGAACGCGAGGGAGGAGGACGGGAGTGCTGAGATTCATTCTCCGGCGGGTGTTGCTCATGATTCCCGTGCTACTCGGGGTATCGCTGGTGACATTCATCATCATCCGGTCGATACCGGGCGATCCGGTGCAGGTGCTCCTCGGGGCCGATCGGAGGACCACGCCGGAACAGATCGCGGCGATCCGGGCGTCGTACGGGCTTGACCAGCCGCTGCCGGTGCAGTACTTCAAGTGGCTGGGGCATGTGCTGACGGGCGATCTCGGCGACTCACTGCGGACGAAGCGGCCGTTGACGCAGGAGTTGCGTCTCCGCCTGCCGGTGACGATCGAGCTGACGCTGCTGGCTGGGATCATCGCGGCGATTCCGGCGATGATCTTCGGGGTGCTGGCGGCGTTGCGACGGAACACGGGCATCGACTACGCGGCGACGTTGATGACGTTGATCGGGGTGTCGGTGCCGAACTTCTTCCTGGCGACAATCCTGGTGCTGGTGTTTTCGTTCTGGTTGAAGTGGCTTCCGCCGGTCGGATTCAAGCCATTCACGGACGATCCAGTGCAGAACCTGAAGACGATGATCATGCCGGCGGTGGCGCTCGGATTGCCACTGGCGGCCATACTCATGCGATTCGTGCGCTCCTCCGTGCTGGAAGTGCTGGGGCAGGAGTACGTAAGGACGGCGCGGGCGAAGGGGATTCCGCAGCGGCACGTACTGTTCCGGCATGTGATGCCGAACGCCGGCATCCCCATCCTGACGATCGTGGGCATCCAGGTGGCGAGCCTGCTGGGCGGAACGGTGATCATCGAGCAGATATTCGGACTGCCAGGCGTTGGCCGGTACGTGTATGAGGCGATCGCGAACCGGGATTATCCGGTGGTGCAGGGCGTCACGCTGGTGCTGGCGTTCATCTTCGTGCTGGTGAGCCTGATCGTGGATGTGCTGTACGCGGTGCTCGATCCGCGGCTGAGGCATTCGTGATGGGTGGCGAGCGGGCGACGCCGAGGACGGATTTGGAGCGGATCGATGGCTGACGCGGGCACAACCACAACCCTGGGAGCGATGGCGGCGGCTCCCCAGCGGGAGTCGAAGCGGCAGGGCCTGGTGGCGACGCTGCTGCACCAGAAGCTGGCGCTGACCGGGATCGCCATTGTCGGGTTCTTCGTGCTGGTGGCGGCGGTTGGGCCGATGCTGGCGCCGTACGGGGCGACGGAGCAGTTTCCGGGCAGGCAACTTGAGGGACCTTCCAGCGAGTTCTGGTTCGGGACAGACGAGTTCGGGCGGGATGTCTTCAGCCGGGTGATCTACGGCGCGCGGATTTCGTTCCAGGTTGGCGTGATCGCGGTGGGCATCTCGGCGGTGATCGGGATCCTGCTGGGATTGCTGGCGGGGTATTTCGGGGGATGGCTGGACAACATCATCACGCTGTTGATGGATGTGCTGTTCGCGTTCCCGACGATCCTGCTGGCGATCGCGATCATGACGGCGCTGGGCAACTCGCTGACCAATGTGATGATCGCGATTGGCCTGGTGAACGCGCCGTCGTTCATGCGGGTGGTGCGCGGATCGGTGCTATCGGTGCGGCAGAGCACGTTCGTGGAGTCGGCGACGGTGGTCGGGGCGACGCCGGTGACGATCATGGGGCGGCACATCTTCCCGAACATCACCGCGCCGCTGATCGTGCATGCGTCGCTCAACTTCGCGTTCGCGGTGCTGGCGGAGGCGTCGCTGGCGTTCCTGGGGTTGGGGAACAAGCCGCCTTCGCCGTCGTGGGGCTCGATGGTGTCCTCGTCGTACCAGGTGCTGCAGCTCGCGCCGTGGGCGGCGATCTTCCCCGGGCTGGCGATTGCGCTCACGGTCCTGGGCTTCAACCTGCTGGGCGATGGGTTGCGGGATACGCTCGATCCGAAGCTGAGGAGCTAGCGACGGGAGACCTTCCATGGTGCGCGACCGGTTCTCGCGGAGAGTGGCGCTGGTGTTCGCGGCGGGCGCCGCGCTCGGGTTCTCGCGGGGAGGCGGCGCGCGGGCGGGCGTTCCTGACTGGTCGGTGGCGCCGATCGGTTGGCCGGACCGGGTTCCGGGCGACGGGTTCCGGATCGGTCATGGATTCGCCTGTGAGAACGCCTGGTTCGCGGCTGGGTGGTGGCACACCGGCGAGGACTGGTACGCGGTGGAGAGGGATACGGCGGGGGCGTCCGTGTATGCGATTGCCGGTGGGGTGGTCGTGTACGCGGACTTTTCGTATCCGGGGCGGGTGGTGATCGTGCGGCACGGGGACGAGTTGTTCTCGATGTATGGGCACCTGGAGCCGGGTTCCGTGCCAGAGGTTGGGCGAGAGGTCGTCGCGGGCGAGCGGATCGGCGCGGTGCTTCAGCAGGCGGACGAGAAGGGTCCGGGTCAGGCTCCGAGTCACCTGCATTTCGAGGTGAGGACGTTCTTCCAGCGTGACGAGGTGAACGGTGACGCGCCACGGTATGGCGTGAACTGCGGATTCCAGTGCCCGCCGGGGCCGGGGTACTGGCCGATGGGGGCGTCGGAGCATCCGGCGGCGATGGGGTGGCGGAATCCGACGCACGCCGCGTTCGCGCTGGTTGAATTCGGCGGGTTGGGCGTGGTGAGGAACGGCGCGGTTGGGGACGCGGAGATCGAGATGACTTCGGCGGCGGAGGATGGAGCGGAGGTCGTTGGCGCGGTGTCCAGCGATATGGAGGCGCGTTCGGCGGTTGGTGGCGATCCGGCCGGGGAGGGAACGAGCGCGGAGGCGTACGAGGCGTGGGTCGAGGTGGAGGGCGGCTGGGTTCGGGCGGCGGTGGCGAGTGAGTTCGAGACGGGATCGGATGGGAGGCCGTCGGCGGTGGAGCGGCCGGTGTTGTTCGTGACGCGGGGGTGAGTTCCGCGCCGTT
>CAZUPA010000001.1:0-46890 GCA_964622205.1 uncultured Sphaerobacteraceae bacterium | reverse complement strand
TCGGCGGTGGAGCGGCCGGTGTTGTTCGTGACGCGGGGGTGAGTTCCGCGCCGTTCCCTGATTCCGGGAGAGTGGTCGTGCGTGGCTTGCTCATGGGAGTCCGCCTGACGGTGGAAGGACTTCGTCTGGGGGCCCTTCGCTACGCTCAGGGTGACAACATCTCTTGATGGAGGATGGCAATCGAGAGGGTAGCCGAGCGGACGAAAGGTCCGCCCGGACATCGCATCGATCCGGTCAGGCGGTGGTGAGGGAGTCGATCTCGGTTTCGATGAGGTCGACGAGTTCCCGCATGCCTGGGGCGTCGAAGATGAGGCGGGCCCCCGCGCGTTCGAAGAGGGCGGGTAGCGGGGCGGAGCCGCCGAGGGCGAGCGCGGCTCGGTAGTCGGCGGTGGCCTTCGCCTGGTCCTGGAGGCTGTTGCGCCAGACCTGGAGCGCGCCGAGTTGCGCGATGGCGTATTCGATGTAATAGAACGGGTACAGGAAGATGTGAAGCTGCTTGTACCAGCGGGCGGTTCGCTCCGTCTCCAGGCCCTTCCAGTCGAGGCCGGGGTTGAAGCGCTCCCAGATGGTGAGCCATTTGGCGTCGCGGGCATCGCGGTCGGCGGCGGCCGGGTCGGTGTAGAGCCAGTGCTGGAAGGCGTCGACGGTGGCCACCCAGGCGAAGATTTCGAGGACGCCGTCGAGGTGCTCGACGCGGGCGCGAACGTACTCGTCGGCGTCGTAGAAGCCGCCGTGGTCCTTGCCGAGGTAGGGCGCGGCGAGGAGTTCCATCGACATCGAGGCGACTTCGGCCATTTCGCTGCCATAGGCGCGCTGGTAGATGAACGGCAGATTGGATGATTCGAAGCCGTGGAAGGCGTGACCCGCTTCGTGGAGCAGCGTGCGGACATCGGAGCCGACGCCGCTGGCGTTCATGAAGATGAAGGGGCGCTTGCGATAGGGGAAGCTGGTGCAGAAGCCGCCGGGGCGCTTGCCGTTGCGGCTTTCGAGATCGAGCAGGTTTTCCTCGCACATGGTGCCGAAGTAGTCGCCGAAAACGGGATCGACCTTGCGGAAGATGTCCTCGGTGCGCTCGGTCCACTCGTCGACGGTTTCGTATGGGCGCAGGGCGGGAAGGCCCTCGGGATCGTTGGCGGTATCCCAGGGGCGGAGGGCATCGAGGCCGAGGAGTTGCTTGCGGCGTTCGAAGCGGCGGGCGATGGCGGGCACGAAGGTGGCTTCGACCGAGTCGTGGAAGGTGGCGCAGTCGTCTGGCGTGTAGTCGAAGCGGTACTTCGACTGGAAGATGTAGTCGCGGTAGTTGTCGAATCCGGCGTTTCGGGCGACCTGTTGTCGCTTTTCGAGCTGGTTGTCGAAGATGGTGGCGAGCTTGTCGCGGTTGTCAATGTAGGGCTTGAACTGGAGCCGCCAGGCTTCCTCGCGGGTGTCGCGGTCGGGATCGAGCATGAATGGGCTGAGGCGGGGAATGGGGATGTCCGTGCCGCGCCAGTTGACGGTCATGCCGCCGGTGGCGCGGTTGTACTCGGCGTTGAGTTTCTGGAGTTCCTGTTCGAGCGGGATGCTCTCGGCGCGGAAGAGGTCGCGGTCGGTGCGGAATCGCCGGAGGGTAGTTTCGAGATCGGGGCGGGTGTAGCCGGTGTCGAGCAGCTTCTGGGAGAGCTTGACCGTGTATTCCTCGGACTGGGGCCGGATTTCGCTCGTGAAGCGAAGGTTGGCTTCCTCCAGGGCGGGGTCGGCGGTGTTGCATGAGTAGTTGACGTTGGCGACGCTGGCGGCCTCGCCGAGGGCGACGGCGAGGTTGTGCCAGTCGGTGAGCCAGGCTTCGATGCCGGGGGTATCGGAGGGTTCGAGCGGCTGATCGACCAGGGACTGGAAGAGCGGCTGAATGTCGTTCCAGGTGGCGTTGGCGAACTGATCGGGGGTTGGAGCTGGTCGGGTAGCCATGGGGTCCCTTCAGTGTGTGGTGGAAGGTAGGGGATGGTCCAGCATGAGGACCATTTCGTCGTGGTCGATGGGCTCGCCGTTGACGATGCCCGCGCGAGGCATGGTACCCCATCGCCGGAAGCCGAGCCTGGTGTAGGAGGCGATGGCGGGGACGTTGGCGCTCCAGACGGTGAGCTGGACCTGGAGCACGCCGTCGAGCGTGCGCGCATGGGCGATGGCCGCGCGAGCGAGATCCGTGGCGATGCCGAGCCCCCGGTATTCGGGAGCGGTGTAGACGCCCCAGATGTGCATCCGGTGGCGCTCTCGTTTCCGTTGCTCGCGGAAGATGCCGAGCATGGCGATTGGTTCGCTAGCCGCGTTACAGGCGATGAAGAGCTGGTTGTCCCCGCCGGTCCAGAAGGTGGCGGCGAGGTTCTCGATCTCGACGGTGGTCATGGCCTTCGCCGATTCCCAGGGTTGGCCGAAGGACTGGGGATGGTCCTTCAGGGCGCGGAGCCGGAGTCGCCATACGGCGTCGATTTGAGCGAGTTCGAACGGGGCAATTGTGCATGTATCCGTCATCGGGGGCTCCGGGAGGCATGGCCGATCGAGGGTTCCATGGTAGCGGAAGGCGGGCGTGAGCGAGAGGTACCAGGCAGGTTGACAGGACGCCGTATTGTCGATGCTTCGGGAACCGTATCAGCGGTGCGTGAGGCCGCACACCGGTGAACTTCCACTGAAATACGCGAGAATGCACGAAATGAGGTAAAATATCGGTGTGAGACACCATGTCCCGCGTCATGTTTTCCTGTCTTCGTCCCCTTATCCCTTGATGTATTAGTGCCATACGACGGGAGACATGGAGGGCGATGCCTTCAGTCTCTGTTTTATGAATGCGCGCCATGGGCGCGTCCTGGGGCGAACGGAAACCTCGATCGATAGGTTCGATCGGTAATGGACGCCCACGTGAAAGAGGATTTCCAGATTGGTCAAAAAGACACAAGCTCGCGGCGGCAAGCCAGCACGAACAGCAACGCCAACCACCACCCCAACCGAAGGTCCGCGCCGGACGAACCCGGACGCGATCGCGGTTGAGGGTCGGATTCTCGAAGCCCTGCCGAACGCGATGTTCAAGGTGGAGTTGGAGAATGGTCATGAGGTGCTTGGGCACCTCGGCGGGCGGATGCGCAAGAACTACATTCGCGTACTTCCGGGCGACCGGGTGGTGGTGGAGCTTTCTCCCTACGACCTGACCCGGGGCCGGATCACGTTCCGGCACCGGTAGGTGGCGTTATCCGCGGGCGGCGACCTGGGGTCGCGGCGATCGAGCGGGCAAAGAACAGGAGCGCCGGGGTAGAATCACCCCGGCGTTTTGTGTGCCTGTTTCTCCTCCGGGAGGGCGCGGCATCGTGGCCGGCGAGAGGGATTTCGACCTGAAAGAGCATTTTCTGGCGTGAGATCGTGGCGAGCCTGGATAGGAATCGCAATAAGCGGGGTGTTCCTGTACCTCGCGTTCCGGGGACAGGACCTGGGTGAGATCCGCGACTCACTGCGGCAGGTCAACCTGTGGTGGGTGATTCCTGCTCTGGCGATGTACTTCATCGGGGTGTGGTTGAGGGCCGTGCGGTGGACCGTGTTGCTTCAACCGCTCAATTCGTCGATCACGAGCCGGGCGATGATGCCTACGGTGGTGATTGGCTACATGGCCAATAACGTGCTGCCGTTGCGAGCCGGCGAACTGGTGCGTTCGTACCTGGTTGGCAGGCAATACAACGTGCGGAAGACCTCAGTGCTGGCCACGATAGCCGTGGAGCGCATCTTCGACGGGTTCACGATGCTGGGATTCATGCTGGTGGCGACGGTTTTCGTGTCGTTCACCAGCCAGTTGCAGCACCTGGCGCTGATCGCCTTCGTCGTGTTCACGGTCCTCCTGATCGGCCTGTTTCTGCTGACGCTCGGCGGGAACCTGCTGGACAGGCTGCTGCAAGTCGTGCTCGGGCCATTGCCGACGAGTGTCGCGGACCGGGTCGAGCGGATGACCGGGTCGTTCCTCAGTGGGCTGGCGGTGTTCAAGCGGCGGCGCGACCTGTTGCGGGTGGCGTCGCTGTCGGTGCTGGCCTGGCTATGCGAGGCGTCGACGTATTACCTCATTGCTCAGGGCTTCGGCCCGGCCATCAAGGACGTAATGGGGATCGGGGCGACGCTGATGACGACCGGGGTCGCAAACATGGCGACGCTCATCCCATCGTCTCCTGGCTACATCGGTCAGTTCGAGTTTGGCGTGCGGCTGGTGCTCCACGGCGCGCTAGGCGTGCCTGAGCCGGAGGCCCTGGCCTACGCGATCCTGGTTCACGCGGTGCTGTATTTCCCGATCACCGTGCTCGGACTGGTGATGTGGTTCCAGCAGTCGCTCTCGTTTTCGCAGATTCAGGAAGCCGAGCGGATCGACGACATCGAGGACCCGCCTGTGGCGACGACCGATACACCAGGCACGGGGATCGAATTATCAGCGGAGTGATGCTCTGGCGAGCAAGCGGGAGTTTGGATGGAAATCTGGCAAGCAATCGTTCTGGGAATCGTTCAGGGGCTTACCGAGTTCCTGCCCATTTCATCCTCGGGGCACCTCATCATTTTCCCGTGGCTGTTCGATTGGGAGACACCTGGGCTCTCGTTCGATGCCTCGCTCCATCTGGGAACGCTGATGGCGGTGGTGGTGTATTTCCGGGAAGAACTGATGAGGATGATCCGGGCGATCCCGCACGCGCTTTCCAACCCGTTCGGATTACTCCTGGGGAAGGTCAGGAATCCCACCCCACTGGATATCGATGCGCGGATGGGCATCTTCATCGTGGTGGCATCGATCCCCGGCGGGATCGCGGGCCTGCTCCTGGAGTCGAGGATCGACGAATTCTTCCACACCGCCGAGGCGTCGACGCGGGCGATCGCGGTGATCGCGACGATGTTGATGGTGGTGGCGTTCGTGATGTGGCTGGCTGAGCGGGTCGGCACGCGCGACGTGACGATGGTGAAGATGTCCTGGGTGGATGCGCTTGTGATTGGGTGCGCACAGGCGGTGGCGCTGATTCCAGGGACCTCGCGATCGGGCGCGACGATCTCGATGGGGTTGTTCCGAGGCTTGACGCGGGCCGACGCGGCGAAGTTCTCGTTCCTGGCGGGGGTGCCGCTGGTGACGGCGGCCGGGTTCAAGTCGCTGTTCGATGTGGCGAGCGAGGGGATGTCGTCGCACGACGTTGCGCTGTTCCTGGCGGGCGGGATTTCGGCGGCCGTCATGGGGTTCCTGACAATCTGGGGGCTTTTGCGATTTCTGGAGCGCAACAGCACGATGGTATTCATCGTGTATCGCGTGGTGTTTGGGCTGTTCCTGTTTGGGCTGTTGATCGTCAAGTAGCCGGGCTGGGTTGACTTGGGAGGCGGTCCACAAGGGCCGCCTTCTTGTGTTGTCGGCCTGACGGTGTGTGTGATGTCGTGTGAAGCCCCTCCAGGCGGGCGAGTGCCACGCAATCCAGGGAAGCCACACAGGGTCTCCGTACCACCGCGCCACACCATGCACCAGCAGGGGAATCCCAACTGGCCGGCGTGTATGCGTTGGCCTCGATGGCCGGGCCGGTGTATGGGCTCCGTGGCTCGCATGCCGGAAGGTCGTCTTCGCCGTTTCGTTTGCAGCCGGTAAATGGCGACGGCGGGCGGAGGTGAGCGGGTTTGGCAGGGCCGACACCCTCCGTAGACGCATGGATTGGCGTCGAATGAACGGGGAACCGCCCCTATGAAAAGGTGTCCTATCTCGATGACGAGCGGTGGTGGCCCTGGACCGGGCTCAGTGAGCGAACGGGGAACGTGTGGTTGAACATGCACTCGTTTGGATGTACCATTGCAATCAACGAGTGTATGGAGATGCACATGAATGAGACCATGTCCCAGGTGAATGAAATGGGTGAGGATCAGGCCGATGCCGCCTGGAACGATGAATGCGAGTGCCTGCACCCAGCGGCGGTGATGAACGCGCGACGGGTGCTTGGGGATTCCCCGCCGGTGGAGGACCTGGCGGCGATCTTCGGGGTCCTGGGCGATCCGACCCGGATGCGGGTCTTGGTCGCGTTGGGCGATACCGAGTTGTGCGTGACCGACCTGGCGGCGGCGACCGGCGTGAACCGGACGACGATTTCGCACCAGTTGCGAGTGTTGCGGGGCCATCGCCTGGTGCGGCGACGGCGTGAAGGCAAGGTTGTGTACTACGCCGTTGACGATGAGCATGTGATGGATCTGGTGAAGCTGGCCTCGGCGCACGTCGCCGAGGAGAGCGTTGACGAAGGCCGGGTGACGGCGTGAGCGCGGTGACGGTTCCCGAACGGCTTGTGTTCGACGTTGCCGGGATGGATTGCGCCGACTGCGCCCGCAGCGTCGAGCGCGTTGTGGGCCTGTTGCCAAACGTCTCCGAGGCGTCGGTGAGCTTTGGGACGGGGACGCTTTCGGTCATCCCGGAAGAGATTGGGGCGCCGCGGGACGAGATCGCGCGGGCGGTTGGCGGCGCCGTTGACCGGGCGGGTTACTCGGCGTCGCTCCGGATCGATGGCGAGTTGCGCCTGGCGCCTCCGATGCCGTGGTGGAAGAACCGGCGGGTGATTCCGACGGCTATCGCGGCGGTGCTCTGGATAGTGGCATTCACCTTGCTGCACGGCTACGGCCAGCGAGAGATTGCCACGGCCGTATTCCTGACCGCGATCGTGATTGGCGGTTACCCGATCGCGAGGTCGGCGTGGGCGGCGGTCCGTGCCCGGCGCCTGGACATGAACGTGCTGATGTCGATTTCGGTGATTGGCGCGGCGGCGCTGGGCGACTGGTCCGAGGGGGCGCTGGTGGTGGTGCTGTTCTCGGTGGGCACGACGTTGCAGGCGATCACCTTCGAGCGGACCCGGGGAGCGATCCGGGGATTGCTGGACCAGGCGCCGGAAGAGGCGGTGGTGGTCCGGAACGGCGTCGAGGTGACGGTTGCGGCGCGTGACCTGGTGGCGGGTGACGAGGTACGGGTCCGGCCGGGCGAGAAGCTGCCGGCCGACGGAACCGTGCTGCATGGCCTGTCGGCGGTACAGCAGGCGGCGATCACCGGGGAGTCGCTGCCTGTCAGCAAGGGCGGTGGTGACCCCGTATTCGCCGGGACCATGAATGGAACCGGCACGCTGCTGGTGCGGGTGGACAAGCCGGTGTCGCAATCAATGCTGGCGAACATCGTTCACCTGGTGGAAGAGGCGCAATCGGCGAAGGCGCCCTCGCAGCAATTGGTGGACCGGTTCGCGTCGGTCTACACGCCGGCCGTGGTGCTGATCGCGGGGACGATCGCGCTCTCCGGGTGGGCATTCTCGGCCGATCCGGGGACGTGGGTGTACCGGGCGCTGGTGCTGCTGGTGATCGCCTGTCCATGTGCGCTAGTCATCTCGACACCAGTGTCGATCGTCTCGGCGATTGGGGCGGCGACGCGGATGGGCATCCTCGTCAAGGGTGGCGCGGCGCTGGAGGACATGGCCAGGGTGAAGACGGTCGCGTTCGACAAGACCGGGACGCTGACGATGGGACGGCCTTCGGTGACCGCGGTGCTTCCGTACGGTGAACTGGACGAAGCTGAACTGTTGGCGACGGCCGCGGCGGTGGAAGGACCCTCGGAGCACCCGCTTTCGCGGGCGATCGTGGCGCGGGCGCTTCACGATAATCTGTGAGTCGAGCCGGCGAAGTCGTTCGAGTCGTATCCGGGGCGTGGCGTCTCGGCCGAGGTTGGCGGGAGGCGCGTGGCGATCGGCAACGAGCGGTTGCTGGCGGACCTGGGTGTTGCTGGCGCGCAACTGGCATGGGTCAACGAGCGGGCGGAGGCGTTTGGCGAACGCGGAGAGCCAGCGCTGCCGGTGGTTGAGGTTCGCGACGGTGTTGACCCGCGGATTCTGGGCGTGATCGTGGTGGCGGATCGAATCCGGCGGGAGACCGTTGCCGCGGTGTCCTCGCTGCGGGAGTCAGGCGTCGAGCATGTCGCGATGCTGTCCGGCGACCGGTCCGCGGTGGCGAAGTCGGTGGCGAAGGGAGCCGGAATCGACACGGTGATGGCCGGGCTGCTTCCGGATGAGAAGTCGTCGGCGATCTCGACGCTGAGGGCGAACGGGCCGGTTGCGATGGTGGGCGACGGGGTTAACGATGCTCCGGCGTTGGCCGCGGCTGACGTTGGCGTGGCGATGGGCCTTGGCGGTACTGACGTGGCGCTGGAGAGCGCCGATGTGGTGCTGATGCGCGATGACCTGGGGTCGCTGGCATCGCTGGTGACGCTTTCGAAACGGACGCTGACCGTGATCCGCCAGAACGTGACCGTGTCGATGGTGACGAAGGCGTTGGCGCTTGTCCTTGGGGCGTTCGGGTTCGTGAACCTGTGGATCGCGGTGCTGTTCGATGTCGGGACGTCGCTACTGGTGACCGCCAACGGGTTGCGGCTCGCGCGGGGTGAGGCGGCGGAGCCGGTCGTCGAGGGGCACGAGGATGCGTGTGGTTGTGGTGACAACCACGACCACGCGCATGTCCACGGCCACGATCACGCACGGGCGGCGGATTGATCGGTAGCCAACGGACGCGGAAGAGGCGGACCGCGAGATGTGAGTGACAAGCACAAGACTGGTCACTACAGGTCTCTATGCGGGTGGTTCGATGGTGAACGGTTCGTCGATATCCGTGTAGGTCCAGGTCATGTAATGGAGGCGGGCGGTCATCGCGACCCGGAGCACGTCTCCGGTGGCGGGATCGATCCACCAGGCGAACCACGCCTCGGACTGGGACGTTTGCTCTGGCAGGTAGAAGGTTATGACCTGCGCTTCGATGCCATCGATGTCCTGCGTCAACCCGAGGCGGAAGTTGGTGGAGCCCGCGTACATGTTGTCCCATTCGGCGGGTGTCGAGAATCTGGTGGGAGGTTCTTCAAGCCACACGCCGTCCGTGGTCCGCAGCCAGCCCTGGTCGCCAATGGTGATCGAACTCCGGCTGTCGAAGGTGGGTGGCGGCGGGGGAGCGCCGGATGAGGTAGGCGAGAAGCTGCCGCTGAAGACGACATCGAGGCTGTAGGCGTTCGGATCTGTTTCGCCTCCGTCGATCACCGCGAAATTGCCGATGACGAGAACATCGCTGCCCGAGCCGATGTGTTCGGACCAGCGGACGGATTGCCAGGAGAGCATCCGGGCGTAGGCCTTGTCGAAGAGCGCCTCGGCTTCGGGGTCGGACTCCGGAGCGGGTGGGGCATCGAAGCCCTGGGTGTTGGGATCGGGGAGAAGGACGTGGAAGTGGGCGGAAGCGTTTTGCTGGCCCGAACGTGAGATGCTGGCGGTGATGTCCCACCAGCCTTCGAGGCTGAGATTCAGCCCAGTGGTGGTGAATGTGGCGGGAGCGTCCTGAACCGGTTCGAGGGCGACGCCCGGATTGCTTGTGCCGTGATCGAGGCTGGTGAAGGAAAGCGTGACCCGGGGAGCGGGTTCGGCGGGAATCGGCGCGCCATTCCAGTCGGTGACGCGGACAGTGAGTTCGTTGTCGCCAGCCTGGGCCGGATCGATGGTGAGATGGGCGAGGAGGGAGTCCGGTTCTGGCTGGGGAGAGGTCGGGGCGATGAGGGTGATGGAGTCGACTGCGTTCTCGATGCTCTTCGAGGGCGGAGTGGAGAGGGCGATGGTCGATCCACCGGCGATGACGAGGGCGACGGCCGCGAGTTCCCAGCGTAGGGTAGCGCGAATCGCACCCGTGAGTTTGGTGATGGCGGCTCCGGAAACCTGGGCGATCCTGGCGACGCGGTCGCGGTGGTAGATGGCGAGCGCGAACGGGATCACCAGGATCGCGATCTTGATGAGCAGGGTGATGCCGTACCGGGAGTTCCAAAGCTCACTGAAGGCATCGACGTTGAATCCCGATTCCTGGATGTTCGCGACGATGGGGAAAATGAAGCCGGTGTTGACGGCCCCGGAGACGACGGCGATGACAAAGAGGATCAGGGCCGTGGTCGAGACGAGCCTGATCCTGAGCGCGGGCCGGGTTGGCGATCCGGGTCGATCGAGGGACCAGAGGATCAGGGCGGCGAGCCCGCCGGTCCAGAGCGCGACGGACCACTGGTGAAGGGCGTTGGAGGCGACGGCGAGGAGGCGTTGGTCCTCGCGGCCGGCGGCGTGACTGGTGAGCACGAGACCGAGAATCGAGGCGAGTGAGATGGTGGCCACCAGCGTGGCCACCAGCGTGGAGCGGAGTGCCGGGACCAGGAGCATCGCCGCGAGGACGATCACGGCTGGAATCAGCGCGGCGGGCCGCCAGAGCCAGGCGTCTGGAAGCGATCCGACGTGGTCTCCCAGGCTGATGGAGCGATTCGTGAGCCAGAGCACGACTGGTTCGGCGAGGGTGGCGAGCAGGGCGACGATGACGGCCCCAAGAGCGAAGGTCACGACGAGCCGGGACGGACCAATCGGATTAGCCGCTCCGGGCATTGGGGTGGTGGCGGGTTCGGGGTACTCTTCGCTGGTGGGTTCCGCCGAGGATTGGCGTCCGCTGAAGAGATAGGGGAAGAGCAGGACTCCGGCGGCGGCTGACGCGCCGAGGAAGGTGAGCCAGCGGAGGGCGACGGCCCAGGCGGGCGGCGATTCGTCCGCGGTGGTCGCGAGGCCGGGAGGGAGGCCGCCACCGACGCGGAATGCCCAGGCCCCACTGAGGGTGTGGCCATCGGTGGCGGAGGTGACGGTCCAGGAGACGGTCCAGGCGCCGCGGTCAAGTTCGGGGATGGTCACGACGATCGTGCGGGGATCGGGAGCGGGGCTGACGTTGATGCTGTCGTCCGGGATAGCGTTGCCCTCCGCGTCGAGCAGCCTGATGACCGGCGCGGGAGAGGTGGCGACATCCTCGGTGAACGACATCGTGATGGTTTCGGGCGAGGTGACGACCAGGCCATCGACCGGTGGGTCGGTGGTGTCGAGGGTGGCGTGAGCCATCGTGGGGTGGGGCGGGTTCGCGATCGTGAGGCCAACCAGGAGGAGCAGGGCGGTGACGAGGATGAGGCGGGCGGTTCTCCCGGTCATGAGGGCTGGCCTATCTCTTCTGGCGAGGATCGAGCGCGTCGCGCAATCCGTCGCCCACAAGGTTGAACGCGAGCACCGTGAGGGCGATGGCGATACCAGGGGCGACCGCGATATGCGGGTAGTTCCGGAGATAGTCGCGGCCGTCGGAGAGCATGGTGCCCCAGGAGGCGGTTGGGCGCTGGACTCCGAGTCCAAGGAAGGAGAGGGCTGATTCGAGGATGATGATGCCACCGACCGCGAGCGAGGCGAGGATGATGACGGGGCCCAGGGCATTGGGGATCAGGTGCCGGGCGATGATCTGTCGGTCCGGCGTGCCGATAGCGCGCGCTGCGAGAATGTAGTCGCGTTCGCGGAGGCTCAGGACTTCGGCGCGGACGACGCGGGCGTAGGATGCCCAGACGGTGCAGCCAATGACGATGACGACGTTGCGGAGGCTGGGGCCGAAAACGGTGGACAGCGTAAGCAGCAGGGCGAGCAACGGGAACGCCATCAGGGTGTCGATCAGGCGGGAGAGGAGGAAGTCGACCTTGCCGCCGAAGTACCCGGCGGTGGCTCCGACGAACACGCCAATGGTGACCGCGATGGAGGTTGCGCCGATGCCGACGATGAGGGCGATGCGGGTTCCGTAGATGATGCGGGAGAGGATATCGCGGCCGATGTCGTCGTTGCCGAGCCAGTGTTCGGCGCTGGGAGGGGCGCCGCGAAGCTTGGTGTTGACGGCGTCGGGGTCGTAGGGAGCGATCCAGGCCGCGAAGACGGCGCAGATGACGAGGAGCAGGATGAAGCCGAGCCCAAACAGGGCTGGCCGGTAGCGGGCGAACCGTCGCCAGGTTTCGATACGGGGATTTCGCTCCTGGAGGACGTCGGGATCGAGCGCGGTTAGGGCGGCGATGGCTTCCCCGGTCGCGGGTGAGGTGCGAGTTGAGCCCAGTTGGTTGGCCATCAGCGAACCCTCACGCGGGGATCGATGAAGGCGTAGGTGAGGTCGGTAAGGATGTTCATGACGACAACCAGGCTGGTGAGCAGGAGCACGATTGCCTGGACGACCTGGAGGTCCTGCGACGTGATGGATTGATAGAAGAGGCGTCCCAAGCCGGGCCAGGCGAAGACCGATTCGATGACGATGGTTCCGCTGAGGATGAAGGCCGCGCGGTATCCGAGCAGGGTGATGATGGGAAGCAGGGCATTTCGCAACACATGCCGGATGACCACGATCCGCTGGGAAAGGCCCTTGGCGCGGGCGGTGGTGATGTAGTCCTGGCCGAGGATTTCAATGGTGGCGCCCCGGGTGAGCCGGGCGAGGGCGGCCATTTCCTCGATGGAGAGGACGATGACCGGCAGGATGTAGCCTTTCCAGCTATCGGAGCCGTAGGGTGGGAGCCAGCCCAGGTTCACCGAGAAAATGACGATGCCCATGAGACCGATCCAGTAGTTGGGGATGGCGACTCCCAATGTGGACCCGAGCATGGCGGAGTAGTCGAACACGGAATACCGCCTGGTGGCGGCGAGGACACCGACGGGGATGGCGATGGACAGGGAGATGACGAAGGAGAGGGCGTTGAGCCGCAGGGTCATGATGGCGGCTTCGCTGATCATTTCCGAGATTGGCATCCCGGGCCGGGACATGGATGTGCCGAAGTCGCCGGTGAGGACGTTCGAGATCCATTCCCAGTAGCGTTCGTACCAGGGGTCGTTGAGACCCCATTTCTCGCGAATGGCCTCGAGCTGGACTTCGGTGACGCGGCCCTGGCCGACCATGTTGCGCGCGGGATCGCCAGGCATGAAATACATCACGAAGAACGTGAGGAGACTCACAAAGAAAAGGACGATAACGCCCTGGAGCAGTCGCTTTGTGATGTAGGAGATCATCTGCTTCCCGGAACTCGCTTCACTTGCTCACGGTGAGGGCAGGTCGGGTGACCATGCAAACAGGCAGAGATTATACGCACCCTGTGTGGCCAAATGGAAACCTGGCCCTGGCGGCGATCGTCGGGCGGCAACGAGTCGAAGGGGTAACGACGAGACCGCGGCGGGGACTGCTGGACAACCAGCACAAACGGAAAAGGGGGAGTATGGAACTCCCCCTTACCATTGAGACGCGGTTGCCTACTCCTCTTTCCAGAGCCTGTAGGTAGCGAGATAGAGGTTGTCCGAACTCATCACGCTCTCGGGCAGACCCTTGATGGAGTTGGCCCAGAACGAGAAGCCCTGTGGGTGCAGGAAGTAAAGGAACGGGACGTTCTCGGCGACGATTTCCTGCACGCGGTTGTAGATCTCGATACGCGCGGCTTCGTCGAGTTCGAGCACGCCCTGTTGCAGCAGTTCGTCCATCTCGTCGTTGGAGAAATGGGAGAAATTGTTGGCTCCAGTGCTGCCAAGGGTGTCGCGGGCATCGGGTTCGCCGCTGCCCCCTCCGTACACCCAGTTGAAGAGGGCTGCGTCGTATTTGCCCTCGATCATGCCTGCCACGGCGTCGGTGACTTCCTCGAGCTGCATGTCGACGCCGATGTCCTTGTACCACTGCTGGGCGACTTCGGCCTCCGGGCGGCGCTGGGTGTCGCCCTGGATGATGGCGAGCGTGAAGGCGAGCTTCTCGCCATCCTTCTCGCGTATGCCGTCGTCACCGGGAACCCAGCCGGCTTCGTCGAGCAGGGCCTTGGCGCCTTCCGGGTCGTACTCGTAGATGGGGACGTCTGGATTGTAGAACTTGGCGACGTTTGGCGAAAGGTTCGCGGTGGCGATAACGGCCTGGCCCAGGTAGACGTCATCGATGAAGTCCTGGCGGTTGGTCGCCATGAGCAGGGCCTTGCGGACGTTGATGTCGCCGAGGGTGGGCCGCTCGTTGTTGAGCACGAAGTGATTGACGGCGTTGTTCAGTACCTGGAAGACGGTGAAGTTGCCGCTTTCGACAAGCTGGGTGTTGTCTTCGGCATTGAGCGACCAGATGGAGTTGTCGGCGGTGCCGGTGTCCAGCGCGGCCCAGCGGCCATTGGCCTCGGGGACGATGTCGATCTGGAACTGATCGAAGTTCGGCTGGCCGCGGAAGTAGTCCTGGTTGGCGACGAGGACAGTTCGCTGGGCGGGGATCCACTCGCCGCCATCGAGCTTGAAGGGGCCGGTGCCGACCGGAGCTCCGGAATACGCGTCTTCACCGATCTCGGCGTGGTAGGCCGAAGGGTATATGAGGGTGGTCGCGGTGTTCACCATGAAGGTGGCGTCGGCGGCGGTGAGGTTGACGACCACGGTGTAGTCGTCCGGCGTCTCGACCGATTCGACCAGTTCCATGGTGGCGCCGCGGGTGGAGGCGTTGGCCGGGTCCTTGATCCAGTCGAAGGTGTACTTCACGTCGGCGGAGGTGAAATCGTCGCCATTGTGGAACTTCACGCCCTGGCGGAGCTTGAAGGTATAGGTTTTTCCATCGGCGGACGGCTCGTAGGATTCGGCGAGACTTGGCTCGAGTTCGTACTGGTCGTTGACGAAGTACATGGAGTCGTGGATTTGGACGACCACGGCCCAGATGACGGTCTCTCCATCGTTGTCCGGGCTGAGGGTGCTGACATCGTGGTGGCCAATGGTGACGAATGACCCGCCCTGTACCGGTTGCGAGTCCTGGGCGGCGGCCCTGGCCGCCACTGCTCCAGAGGTGAGAACCGGGATGAGCCCAGCGGCCGCGGCAGCCTTGAGCATGGCCCGGCGAGAGCCAGTGGTGGCCATGAGGCGCTGAAGCGCCAGCGTGCGATTAGCTTCGGACCCAGCGTTTGAAGCGTGTGACATCCGTTTCCCTCCCGGGTGTGCAGGGTGGTTTCTTGCGTTGCCGGAGAGCGGTAATAGCCCACCGGCGTTGCTCGATCGAGTTATGCACCAGATTGCAGTGCGGCGTTCGGTTACGCCGTAATTCTGGCATAGTGCGGTGCCTACAACAATGCAGGGTACTTCTTACTAGGGAACATTCGACTGTGTCGCGCGCCCTAACGCGGATCGACGACATCGTTCACGCGGGCGGCCATGATGAAGTCGTTTCGGTGGAGGCCCCGGATGGCGTGGGTCCACCACTGGATGGTGACCTTTCCCCATTCGAGGCGAATGGAGGGATGGTGATCGGATTCGGTGGCGAGGTCGGCGACCTGGTTGGTGAGCTGGACGGCGGGCTCCCAGCCATCGGTTTTGACGACTCGTTTGAGTCGCTTGACGCCCTTGACCTCGACGATATCCCAGCCAGGGATGCTTTCAAGAAGGGCGGGTTCCTCCGCGGCGGTTACCTGTGGCGCGCCGGGCTGGCAGGCTTCACAACGTTCGGATGCGAGGTCCATGTCGGGTCTCCTTCATGATGGGGGATGCATTGCCCCTGGATTGATCCGGAATGAGCGGAAGGCATGAAGTTTTTTTGCGTGGCATGTCATTTATCGACTATGGAATGGCCTTGGCGGTGGCGGGAAAGTACCAGGCGTCGGAGGCGGCTTCGAGCATTCCGTCCGGGTCGCGGGAGACGGCGGTGGGAGAGGCAAAGCCGCCGGTGAGCAGGGATTCGTCGACGGCATTGACTGGATGGCCGAGGTCCGTGAGTTCTCGCTGAACGGTGGCGTCGAGGCGGGAACTGACGTTGAGGGCGCGGGTGGACGTATCGATCCGGGGGGATGCGAGGGCGTCTCCCATCGGCAGCCCGAACGCGGCGAGGTTGCAGATGATCTGGGCGTTGCAATTCATGATCTTGCGGCCGCCGCTCGATCCGAGCGAGGCGCGGGCATGTCCGTCTCTGGTGAGGATGACTGGCGCCATGTTGGCGAGCGGGCGTTTGAGGGGGCCAACGGAGTTGGGGCGGCCTGGTTCGGGATCGAACCACATCATGCCGTTGTTCATGAGCACGCCAGTGCCGGGCACGGTGACCCGGCTGCCCCACAGGCTGAGCAGGGTTTGGGTGATGGCCACGGCGTTGCCATCGCCGTCGATGACGCTGAGGTGGGTGGTGCTGCCATCCTTCATGTATTCGGGAACCGAGCCAGCGAGGTTGTGATTGACGTTGAGCGCGGCGCGATCGCCAGGCTGTACCGGCGCGATGGAATCCGGCTCGAAGCGGGCGGCGCGGCTCTCGATGTACTCGTCGCTGATGAGGGTGTCGAGCGGGACTTCGACCTGGCTGGGATCCGCGAGGTAGGTAAACCGGTCGGCGAATGCCTGGCGGAAGGCGTGGGCGTACTTGTGCAGGGTGGCGCCGGTGTTGTGCCCGCTGGCTCCGATGTCGAGCATTTCAAGGATACGAAGCGCCTGGGTAAGCGACGTGCCGCCCGAACCCTTGCCGACGGTATGGACAACATGACCGGCGAACGAGGTTGCAAGCGGTTCGGCCTCGATGGCCTGGTAGCTGGCGAAGTCTTCGGTGGTGACGGCTGTTCCATTGGCGCTGAGGTGCTCTACAAGGGCCTGGCCAATGGTTCCTTCGTAGAAGGCGCGAGGGCCGTCCGAGGCGATGGTGCGCAGGGTGGCGGCGAGGTCCGGGTTGCGCAGGCGTGGGGGTGGTGTGCCTTCGATGGCGAACGGAGGGTTTCCGGCGGAATCGAGCAGGAGCGAAGCCGTTCCATCGAAGCGGCGGATGTTCGAGAGGTCCTTTGCGATCGCCAGTGTGGTGTGCCAGTTGACCGGAAAGCCGTTCTCAGCCAGCGAAATGGCCGGTTCGAGGACCTGGCCAAGTGACATCGAGCCGTAGCGTTCGAGCGCCAGGGCGAGACCGGCGACCGTGCCTGGAACGGCGATCGACTTGTAGCCGAGGACGTTGGCGTTGCCGACCGTGCTGGGCCAGCCGAAGAGCCCGGCGTCGACACCCTTGCTGAGCGGGAACATGTCCTCGGTGGCGCCGGAACCCGAGATCATCGGAAATTCGATTGCGAATGCGCGTTGTACTGAAGCGAGCCAGCCGACGAGGAATCCGCCGCCGCCAATGCCGTTCGCGGATGGTTCGGCGACGGACATGGCGAATGCGGTGGCGACCGCCGCGTCGATGGCGTTGCCACCGGCGTTCAGGATGGCGATGCCCGCGTCCACGCCCGGTTCGGTCTTGCCGGCGACCGCGCCGCCAGCGCCAAACGCGGAGGTTCTGGTGATGTTGAGTGTCGAGGCGGCGGTGGTCATGGCGTGGATGTCTCCAGTTTTGCGAGCACGGTCGTGAAGGGATTGTCTGCTGGGGGCAGCTTCGCCGAGAAGCGGGAGGCTGTCCATTGGGAGCGCGGGGATGGCATCGGCGGTTTGACCGGCGAGAGTTTGGGCGCGTAGGATGGATTGGTGTACGTGCAACCGGAGCGACGCCTCGTAATGTTCGATTCCGTTTGCCGGTGAGCGTTGCTCGACTCCACCAGGATTCGGCTCAACGCGTTGGAGAGGACCAACATGCGACATTCCTTCGAAGCCCTGTCCGATTCCGACCAGCCTCCTTCGTCCGATGACCTGGATTTGACGTGTCCTTCCTGTGAAGCGGACCTGATTCAGGATGAGTTGTTCGTCAGTCACCGGGTGTGTGGTTCCTGTAACCGTCATTTCTCGATAGGCGCCAGGGAACGAGTTGCGCTGCTGGTCGATCCAGGCTCATTCGAGGAGCTGCGGTTCGACGTGGCGTTGCCCGAGCTTGCGCAGGGGCGCGATCAGGTGCCGACCGCCCAGAGACTTGCCGAGCACCATCACGTCCAGGTCATTGGCGACGCGATCGTGACCGGGACAGCGCGGTTGGGAGGGCTGTCGACGGTGGTGGTCGTGCTCGACGATCACCTGGTGGGGACGGCGCTCGGCGCGATCATGACCGAGAAAGTGATCGTGGCGCTTGAGCACGCGAAGGCGCGGAAGTTGCCAGTGGTGTCGATCTGCGCCGGTGGGCCGACGTCGGTGCAGGCGGGACCGCTTGCATTCGTGCAGGGAGGAAGGCTGGCGGCCGCGTTTTCCCAGTTGCATCTTGAGCGCATTCCGGTGGTGGGCGTGTTAACGCATCCCGTTTCGAGCGAAGTGTTTTCGTCGCTGGCGGCACACAGCGATGTGCTGTATTCGGAGCCAGGCGCGCATGTTGGGCTGCCGACGACTGGTCCCAACGTGCCCGATGGCCAGCACTGGCAGCAGGCGTCGACGCTGCTTGCTGACGGGTGGATTGATGGAATCGTCGACCGATCGCGGCTGCGGGGTCAGCTTGGCAAGGTGATCGACCTGCTGGGAAATCCCGGCGTGGCGCGGACGAGTGGGACAACCGTGCCGGGCGGGGCGCAAGGGGCGTCGCAACTCCCGGAGGTCCTCGTGCAGGTGAGTCACAAGGACCGGCCAACGGCGGACTGGTACATGTCGTCGCTGTTCTCGGGACTGGTTGAGATGCGAGGCGACAGGCTGACCGGTGATACCGATGTGGTCTCTTGCGGCGTGGCGCGGGCGGAGTCGCTGACGGTGGCGGTGGTCGCCCTGCGCGGGACGCCAGGTGGCGAGGGCGAGCTCGCGATGGCGTCGAGGAAGATCGTGCGGTTGGCGCGGATGGCGGGCCGGATGGAGCTGCCGCTGGTGATGCTGGTCGATGGATCGGTGCCGTTGCGCGAGCCAGTGTTCCAGGCCGACCTGGCATATGGAGTTAGCGCGTTGCGGTCGATCCTCTCGGTGTTGCCGGTGCCTGTGATCGCGGTTGGGATCGGCGTGGCGTCGAGTCCGCTGGCGATGGCGATGCTGGCGGGCGACCGCCAATTCATGTTGTCGAACGCGCTGTTTGCCGGGATACCGGAATCCGGGCCCGGACCGTTTCCTCCGCGGGCGAAGGCCCCCGGCCGCAACGGGGCGGGCGGCGTGTACCTGACGGCCCGTGAGTGTGTGGGGCTTGGACTGGTGGACGGCGTGATCGATGAACCCGCCGCGGGGGCCCATGCCGATCCCGAAGGCGCGGCATCGGCGGTCCGGGCGGTGTTGCTGCAGTCGCTGGCGGAACTGACCGGCACGGGGCAACGGCGGCTGCTCGACACGCGATTCCGGCGACAGCGGAATCTTGGGCAGTCGACGCCAGAAGGGCTGGCGGCGGCGCGAAGCGAACTGTGGGAACTGCAGGAGTGGCAGCGTTCCGTGGTGAATTCGATCGACGACTGGCGAGAACGGTGGGAGCAGCTGCGGACGAATTCGCCAAGGGTATCCTTGCACCGGCCGGAGTTGCCCGACCTGGCGGCGAGGTTCCGTGCCCGGCGGGATGTATTGCTGGAGCGCCGGGACGAACTGCTTGAGCGGGCACGGCTGGGTGATCGGCCGTCTGGTGAATGACAGTTATTGACTTGACGGGCAGGATTCGTTGCCGCGAACACAAGACAGGATAGGCATGAAGCGCATTGGACTGGTTCAAATTGGCTACGGGACCGTAGGGGGCGCGTTGATCGAGCAGGTGATCGATCACCACGAATGGTGGAAGGACGCGCACGGTCTCGATATCGCGGTGATGGCCGTGGTGGGCCGGTCTGGGGCGCGGGTCGCCAGTGGCGAGGACGGGTTCGCGCCAGACGAGCTTCGCCAACTCCTGCGCGACCGTCGCGAAGGCGCCGTTTCCGGGGAAGGAGTTCCGCTCGAATCGGCGTTGCCAGAGATCGTGGGGCGCCGGTCGACGGTGGTGCTCGACGCGGCCGCGGGCGAGCAGACGACCGGCGGCCTCGTGCGGGCACTTGAACTCGGCGCGGGCGTGGTGCTGTCGAACAAGGCCCCGCTGGCATTACCGGGCTCCGATCCGCGGACGGCCGCGTTGTGGAGCGAGACCGGGGCGACGGGACGGCTGCGGTACGAGGCAACCTGCGGGGCGGGTCTGCCGGTTATTTCGACGCTTCGCTCGCTGCTGGACACCGGCGACGAGGTGCTGGAGATATCGGGCACGGTTTCCGGCACGTTTGGCGCGATCTTCTCGCAGGTGGGGGCTGGGGTTCCGTTCTCGCTGGCGGTTCGGCACGCCAAGGACCAAGGATATACGGAGCCGGATCCGCGCGATGACCTCAGCGGGCTCGATGTCGCCAGGAAGGGGCTGATCCTGGCACGGACGATGGGGCAGCAGGTGGACCTCGATGACATCGCCGTGCATTCGCTGGTTCCGGAGCACCTCGCGGATGTGAGCGTCGATGAGTTCCTTGACCGGTTGAGCGACCAGGACCTCGAGATTGGCAACCAGGCGCGGGAATCGTTGGCGACCGACACGTCGCTCAAGTACCTGGTGGAATGGCGGCGGGGTGAGGGGGTGACGGTCGGCCTGAGACAGGTTCCGCGATCCACCGTGCTTGGAGCGTTGCAGGGGCCGGAGAACATCGTGTCGTTCCGGACACGGCGCTACGACCAGTATCCCTGCGTGGTCTCAGGTCCTGGAGCGGGCGCGGCTGTGACCGCCGCCGGGATGGTGGCGGACATGCTGTCGCTGGCCCGCCAGTTTTCGGGTTAGGTTCGTTGCCGCCATTCTGGATCGCGATGGAGGGGGAGGCGCTAATACCGCCAGTCGTATTCCATGTGGCGGGCGGTCTGGACGGCGACGGGCCGCCCGTGTAGCCGCTCGATGACGTGCAGCGACATGTCGATACCGGCGGAAACACCCGCTGAGGTGACGATGTTGCCCTCGTCGACCCAGCGCTGGTCATCCCGCACCGTGATCGAGGGATAGTTGTCCCGAAGCCAGTCGATGCTGCCCCAGTGGGTGGTGGCGGACTTGCCGTCGAGCAGGCCGGTGGCGGCGAGCAGGAATGCGCCAGTGCAGACGCTGGTGGTGAGGCTGACGTTCGCGGCCTGCTCGGCGACCCAGTCGAGCACGGGCTGATTGGAGATCTGGGTGCGTGTTCCGCGTCCGCCAGGGATGAGGATGATGTCCAGTGGCGGGTGATTGGCGATTGTGTGGTCAGGCTGGACCCGGAGACCATTGCGGCAATGGACGATGTCGCTGGTTTCGGCGATGACGTGAACCTTGAAGAGCTTCGATTCGTCCGACTGCTCGCCGAGCGGGGTGGTGACCGAGAAGGCTTCGTACGGACCGCAGAAGTCGAGCACTTCCACGTCCTCGAAGATGAGGATGCCGACGGTGGTAGGGGAGGCGGTCATCAGTCTTCTCCTTCGGGTTCTGGATCGTCGGGGAGATCGGGTTTGGCGTAGGCGTCGAAGGCGTGTTCGCGATGTTCGACGATGCGCTTGAGCAGGTCCTGGTTATCGCTGGTGAAGCCATCGACGCCGAGATCGAACAGCGCGTGGGCCACGCCGGGATCGTTGACCGTCCAGGCGATGACGGTGGTGTTCAGTGCATTGAAGCGGGCCATGGTCTCCTCATTGAGGAGGCCATAGTTGACGGAGACGGCGGGGTTTTCCTGGGCGGCAATGCGTTCCCAGACTTGGTCGAGCTGATCTTCGTCGCCGATGGAATAGAAGACGTGGACGTTGGGGAGGGCTTCGACTGGATCGAGTTGACCCCACGATCGGCCGCAGAGAATGACCTGGCGGTCTTGCTGGATGCTCGTGACGGCGCGGACGACGTTCTCGCCGAGTTTCGATTGTGTGCCCTTCAGATCCAGGAAGAGTGGAGTGTCTGGCGGAAGTCCCTCCACGAGTTCGCCCAACTGGAGCTGGCGGCCGAAGAACGACACGATGTACCACTTCTCCCAGTAAATGGGGATGGGGCCGATGGTTTTGGCGTGCCGGACCTGGAGTTGTCCCCAGAACGGCCAGACATCGGTTTCGATCATGTCGAATCCCGAGGCGGCGGCCTGGTGGGCGGTGGCGACGCTGTTGCCGGAGCGATGAGCGATCGCGAGGGGCCGATGGTTCGGGAGGATGGGGTGATTGGCCATGAACTTCCCTGACGAAGCGCGTGTTTTCGCGGGGACATGATACGGCGCGATCCGGACGGTTGACCATGGGCTGTTTGTTACACTCGACGGAAGCATGGAGTGCGCTTGCCCGCAAGGGGCAACACGAGAGGTACACGCGTGAGTGAATCGGGACAGAACGGCACGGGGCTTGGGGAGAACGATGTCCAGTTCGTGAGCGAGGGACAGGACGTGAAGCCAAACCCACAGCGACAGAAGCTGCGAGAGGCCGTGGAGCGAGCGGCGCTCCAGGGGCGTGACGCGGAGAATGTGAACGCGGTCCAGGTGAACATGGATCGGTCGGGCGCGGAGAATGTCGAGGCGCAGCGGGTGACACTGTCCAACTCCGGTGCTCGATCGCTCTCGGCCAAGTCGGCCGAGCTGTCGAATTCCGGCGTGGTCTCGCTCTCTGGCGAGACCATCAACCTCGAGGACTCCTCGGCGGTGGTGGTGAACGGCAAGGCCGTGCATCTCACGGATTCACGGGCGGTCATGGTGGCGTCTGGAACGACGACGATTGATGGAAACTCCGGGATCGGCGTGCTGGCGGCCGGCGACCTGAAATCGTCCGGGGACGTGAACAGCACATTCCTATTCGCTGGCAACGTCGAAGCGGAAGGCGATGTGAACGTCACCTTCGACGCGGTGTCCGCCGGCGTGCTGGGAGCCGCGTTTGCGGTGACGCTCCTGGTGTTACGCAGGTTCTTCCGGCGATAGGTGTTCGCGGGGCGGCAGCCCCGACTGGAGCGATTCGATGAGTGCCTTTGGTGGGCTGTTCAAGTTCATGGTGGGTGGAGCGGCCGGAACCGCGGTTGGCCTGGCTGTTGGCAGCCTGCTGGCTCCGAAAAGGGGCAGTGAGTTCCAGGCGGATGTGCAGAGCCTGATCGCGGAGACAAAGGTCGCGGGCGAGGAAGCCGAGCGCCAGACCGTCGAGCAGTTGCAACAGCGGTTTCGCCAGCAGGTGGGTGACCCGAAGGCTCTTACCGCCCGTGATACCGCGCAAGGAACGCTTTAGTGGTGCGGATGGGATGCGGGCAATTGACCTGGAAGGGTGTTCCCGCGGATGAGGCGATGCGAGAGATCGCGTCGGCGGGCTACGACGGCGCGCCCGGTCCACTTTCGCTGGAGCGCCCGGCCGCAGAGGTCGTGGAATGGTTTGGCGAATTCGGGTTGGTCCCCGCACCGCCCTATTTCGCGGCGCGGTTTTGGGACCAGGATGCCGAGTCCGGCATCCTGGGACAGGCGACGGAGGTGGCGCGGTACGTGCGGGATCTCGGTTGCGACTGCCTGTATGTGGCGGCCGATGGGATGAAGGAACCGGCGCCGAGCGGCAGGACTCGTTCTGACCTGGCGGGCAAGGTAACGTCGGCGGACGCGATGACCGACGAGCAGTTCGAACAGTTTGGCCGGGTGCTTGGCGAATTCGCGGAATCGACCCTGGCCGAGGGTGTGACGAGTTGCTACCACAACCATGTGGGGACGGTCATCGAGACCGCGGCGGAATTGGACCGGTTGCTGGACCACGTGTCGACGGACGCGCTGGCGCCGGGGCTCGACACGGGGCATATCGCCTGGGCGGGCGATGACGCGGTGGCGGTGTGCGAGCGCCATTTCGACCGGATCGCGACGCTTCACCTGAAGGACGTGAACGAAACGATCCGGAAACAGGGCGTGGCCGGGGACTGGACCTACACCCAGTTCGCGGAGGCCGGCGTGTTCGCGGAACTCGGCGAAGGGGTGGTCGATTTTCCGGCGATCCCGCGGCCAATGCTCGAAGGCGGATTCGATGGGTGGCTGATCGTGGAGACGGATATCACGATGAAGCCCACGGCCCTGGAGAGCGCTCGGATCAGCCGCGACTACCTGAAGTCAATCGGCCTGTAGCGCCACCGCGGCCAATTCGAAGGATCGAAACCGAATGGGATACCGGAGACCAACCGTGGGGATCGTTGGGGCGGGTCAGCTTGCCCGGATGATGGCCCAGGCGGCGATTCCGCTCGACATCCAGATCGTGTTGCTGGCGGCGAGCGCCGATGACGGCGCGGCGCAGGCGGTTCGCGACGTGATCGTAGGCTCTCCCGACGATCCGGCGGCGTTGAGGCAGTTGGCGGAACGGTGCGATGTGATCACGTTCGATCACGAGCTGGTCGATCCGGAAACCCTGGCGTCGCTGGAAGTGGAAGGGCGCCGTGTGCAGCCGGCGGCGGCGAGCATGGCGTTGGCGCAGAACAAGCGGCGGCAGCGCCAGGAACTCGGTGACCTGGGGCTGCCAGTACCGGCTTGGGCGACTATCGATTCGGTTGAGGATGCGGTCGCGTTCGGGGACACGCATGGCTGGCCGGTGGTGCTGAAGGCGTCACGGGGCGGCTACGACGGGCGCGGCGTGTGGGTCCTTCAGGGGCCGGATGAGGCCCGGACGGTTGTGGAGGGCGCGTTGGCGGCCGGGACCGTGTTGCTGGCGGAGGAGTTTCTCCCGCTGGACATGGAACTGGCGGTGCTGCTGGCGAGGCGTCCGGGCGGCGGGTTGGCGGTGTATCCGCCAATCGAGACCGTGCAGCGGGACGGGATCTGCCGGGAACTGCGGATTCCGGGCCGGGTCGATCCGCGAATCGGGGAGCAGGCGATCGAGTTCGCGCGGCGGATTGCCGAACACGTTCAGATCGTGGGGATCATGGCGATCGAGTTCTTCGTGTCCAATGGCGCGCTGTTCGTGAACGAACTCGCGCCGCGTCCTCACAACTCGGGGCACTGGACCATCGAGGGCGCGGTGACATCGCAATTCGAGCAGCATCTGCGTGCTGTCCTGGACCTGCCATTGGGATCGACGGAGGCGACGGGTGCTGGAACCGTGACGCTCAACCTGCTGGGCGAAGGAGAGGAGCGCGATCCGCGGCTCAACCTGGCGGCGGGGTTGGCGGCGAGCGATGCGCACGTGCATTTCTATGGAAAGCAGGCGCGCCAGGGCCGGAAAATCGGGCATGTAACGGCGGTCGCGAATTCGATGGAGGAGGCGACGGCCACGACGCGGGCGATGGAGCGGGCCCTGTTTGGCCGCGCGGAAGGAGAAGAGGCCGATGCCTGAGCCGAAGCCACCAATTGGAGTCGCGATGGGCAGCGATTCGGACCTGCCGACGATGCAGGCCGCGATCGATGCCCTGGAGGAGTTCGGGTTTCCGGTCGAGGTTCGGATTCTTTCCGCCCACCGGACGCCCGACGAAATGTTTGCCTGGGCCAGGGAAGCGGCGGATGCCGGGATTGCCGTGATCATCGCGGGGGCCGGAGGCGCCGCCCACCTGCCGGGGATGATCGCCTCGGCGACGCCGCTGCCGGTGATTGGGGTGCCCATCGTGGCGGCGGCCATGGCGACTCTTGGTGGGGTGGATGCGTTGCTTTCGATCGCGCAAATGCCGGCGGGAGTGCCGGTGGCGACCGTGGCGATCGGGAACGCGCGGAACGCGGGGTTGCTGGCGGTGCGGATCGTGGGGGCGACCCGCGAGGACGTGCGCCAGCAGATGGTGGAGTTCCAGCAGCGCCTGCATGATATGGTGGTGGAGAAGGACCGGGCATTGCAGGCGAAGCGGGGCGGTTGACGGGAGCGTCTCTCCCCCACCCGTGGACACCCAGTGAGCAGAAACCCCGGCGCGACCATCGCGCCGGGGCTTCTCGTCTCGTGAGGGTGTAGTTACGCGGGAGCGGGTTCGCGGATATCCGCCGTGAGTGGGAGCTTGCGTTGCGTTCCCTCCGGGAGGGTATTGGCGGACGCTTCGATGAAATCGAGGAAGAGCGGATGCGGCCGGTTCGGGCGGCTGCGCAGTTCCGGGTGGAACTGGACGCCGACGAAGAACGGGTGGTCGCGGAACTCCATGATTTCGGCGAGGTTGTTGTCCGGAGAGGCCCCGCTGACGATGAGCCCGGCCTCCTCGAACCTTTCGCGGTAGTCGTTGTTGACCTCGAAGCGATGGCGGTGGCGCTCCTGGACGTGGTCGACGCCGTAGGCTTCGGCGGCTCTCGTGCCCGGGCGAAGGTTGCAAGGCCAGAGACCGAGGCGCATGGTGCCGCCCATATCCACGCCACGCTGACCGGGCATGAGGTCGATGACGGGGTGCGGGGTCTGGGGATCGATTTCGGTGGAGTTCGCCCCCTCGAGACCGAGCAGGTTGCGGGCGACTTCGATGACGGCCATGTGCAGGCCGTAGCAGAGGCCGAGGTAAGGGATGCCGCGCTCGCGGGCGAAGCGAACCGCGTGGACCTTGCCTTCGATGCCGCGTGGTCCGAACCCGCCCGGAACGACGACGCCCGAGACCTTGCGCAACTCGCGTTCCATCTCCTCGCCGGTGGCGGTTTCGGAGTTGATCCAGACGACCTCGATATTGACATTGTGTTGGAGGCCGGCGTGCATGAGTGACTCGGTGACGCTGATGTAGGCGTCGTGGAGTTCCACGTACTTGCCGACGAGACCGATGCGGATGGTCGGCTTGTCCTGCTTGATCCGGTCGACCATGTTCTCCCAGTCAACAAGGTCGGGGAGGTTGGGGAGGCCGAAGTGATTGGCGACGTAGGAGCCGAGGCCGGCTTCCTCAAGGATGAGTGGGACCTCGTAGATGGTGGAGGCGGTTGGCATGCCGATGACCGCTTCCTTCTCCACGTCGCAGAAGAGGGCGATCTTGTCGCGCACTTCTTCCGGGATTTCGCCATCGGCGCGGCAAACGATCACGTCCGGCTGGATACCGAAGGAGCGAAGCTCGCGGACCGATTGCTGGGTGGGCTTGGTCTTGAGTTCGCCTGTTGCGCCAAGCTGGGGGAGGAGCGTGACATGGATGTAGAGGCTGTTTGCACGGCCCACATCGCGGCGCATCTGGCGGATTGCCTCGATGAATGCCTGGCCCTCGATATCGCCGACCGTGCCTCCGACTTCGACGATGACGACATCGGAGTCGTGCTGGCGGGAGGCGAGCTGGATGCGGTCCTTGATCTCGTTGGTGATGTGGGGGATGACCTGGATGGTGCCGCCGAGGTAGTCGCCGCGCCGTTCCTTGGCGATGACGCTGGAGTAGATGCGGCCGGTGGTGACGTTCGAGGCGCGGGATAGGTTTTCGTCGATGAAGCGCTCGTAGTGGCCGAGGTCGAGGTCGGTTTCGGCGCCGTCATCCGTCACGAAGACCTCTCCGTGTTGATATGGCGACATGGTGCCGGGATCGACGTTGAGATAGGGATCGAGCTTCATGATCGAGATGCTGGCGCCGCGGTTCTTGATCATGCGGCCGAGCGAGGCGGTGGTGATGCCTTTTCCGACCGATGAAACGACGCCACCCGTAATGAAGATGTATTTCGGCATCCGTGCCCTCCAGTACTGCCGTAACGAATGTGACGACGGGAACCATGGCCCGCGACGCGGTTAGCCCTAACGCTTGGCGGGATCGCTATCCGGAGCGAGGACGACGAGGCGCAACGTTTCTCCGAGGTCGCTGGGTTTGACGACCAGCTTGTCTTCTGCCTCTGGGATGTCGATACCCAATTTGCGGCAGAACTCGGCGTAGTCGCCGAGGTCCTTGTCGCCGATGGCTGTCGCATATCGCATGGGAATGACGATTTTGGGCGAGAGGTCAGTGACAACCTGGGCGATCTTCTCGTCCGAAAGCCCTCCCTCGCGACCAATCGGCGCCATGAGGATGTCGACATCTTCGAGCGATTCGGCCTGGGCTTCGTTGAGGGAGTGGCCGAGATTGCCGAGGTGGCCGATCTTCATGCCCTCGACTTCGATGACATAGGTGGTGTTGTAGCCGAGTTCGGCCCCCTGCCTGTCATCCTGGTAGGTGCGGGCGCCGGTGACGAAGACGTCGTGCATCTCGTATTCGCCGGGGCCGTCGATGGTCTTGAATTCGGGGCGGATGGCCTCGAGGTTCTTGCCGAGTTCGTCGCCGGAAAGGGTGACGATGTCCGCGTTCTGGCGGCCCATGCCATAGCCGGTGGAGCGATTGACGGGATCGGTGAAGATGGTTGCTTCCCTGGCCTTGATTCGGAAGCAGGTGTGTCCATACCAGCGGATTTCAGCCATGCGGGGTGGTCCTCCAAGCAGGTGGAATGCGCGAATTGCGCGGCGTGATTCAACGCAAAACTCCAGCGACCGCACAGGCCTTGAATGGGTGGCCAGGCGATGCTGTGGTTCGTTGTTGTGTGTCTCTGGGGTAGTTCGAAAGGAATCTGGTGCTGAACGACGATTGCCCTTCCGCAGCCTCCTTTAATGTACCACAAGAACGGAAGTGCTAGTGGCGAGTTTCGAGTCATGTTCCGAGAGTGGACGAGGGAAGGGGCGGGTCTTCAGTCGCGGGATCCGGATTCGGCGCGGAGGGTTTCGAGGACGGAGCGGATGATGTCGAATCCGTACCCGCGGCGGGCAAGGAAACCGGTGAGGCGACGTTCGCGAGCCTCGGGCTCGAGATCGGATAGCTGCCCGGCGCGTTTGCGAGCGAGCGCGAGGGCATCGGCGGCTTCGTCGATGTCCGCTTCGTCGACCGTGGTGGACGCGAGCTCGGGGTCGATGCCCTTCGCCCGGAGCTCCTGGGTGAGGACGCGAGCGCCGCGAGGGCGATGCGCGGCGCGGTTTTCGATCCAGCGGCGGGCGAAATCCTCGTCGTCGATGTAGCGCCAGTCGCGCAATTTCTCGATGACCTGGTCGATGACGTCGCCAGGCGTATCGGAACGACGGAGGCGCTGGCGGATTTCGCCTTCGGAGCGAGGCCGCCAGGCGAGGTAGTTCAGTGCGGCGCTCGTGGCCCGCGCGAGTTGCTCGCTGGCGAGGAGATTGGCGAGATCGGCGGTGGTGATCTCCTGTCCGATATGGAGATTGGCGGTGTCCGCGACCTCGCGGGCCAGCCCCATGGCGAAGTCGCCGTCGATGAAGACGCTCACGCGCTCGGGATCGTTTGCTTGCGAGGAGATGGCCGTGATCGTCCCGGGAGCGGGGTCTTTCCGCTCCCGCGGCTCTCCGGATGCGGACGGGGATCGGCGGCGATTACCAGGGGAGCGATTCAAGTTCGTTGTCCGGGTCGCCACACAGGGGACACGTGGTTGCGTCCCAGATGGGGAAGGTGTCGTTCAGGAGTCCAACGATCGGGCGGGAGTTGATGTCCTGCGTGGCGTTGGACCACAGGCAGCCGATGCCGACGACCTGGCCGCCAAGCGATGTGACGAGGTGGTCGAAGCGACGCATGGTATCTCCAGTGAAGATGAGGTTGTCGATCAGCAGGATGCGTTTCCCCTCGACCAGGTCGTGGAGATTCGCGGCGATATCGAGGTTGCCCATGGGTGTTGGCGTGGCGAAGACGACGCTGGACCGGGGTTCCAGGAACCAGGCTATCCATTGCGCGAGGCCCGCGCCCCAGACCGACGGCGTGGCGACGGTGTCGACCTTCGAGGTGAAGAAGGCCTTCGCCAGCGCATAACCCATTTGGCTGGCGGAGTTGGGATCGGCGAGAAGCCGATCCCGGTTCACCATCACGGATGTATGCAGGCCGGATCGATACGCGAAGTGACCGTCGCGGAGCAACCCGTTCCGGGTGAGTTGCCTGACGATGCTGGGACTGAAAGGGGCGGAACTGACCATCGATGCTCCTCGGTTGTGGATTGCGCGACAAATCAGAGGAGCATATTCTAGCGCGCCGATCAGGAAACTCGTGAGTCCATGAGGCGGATGAGCTCATCGAGGGCGGAACGGGCGGGGCCATCGTGAAGCGTGGATATGGCGTCGAGCGATGCGGTTGCCTGCCGGTGATAGTTCGTGACGGTTGCGTTGGTGAGCTGTTCGATCTGGTGCTCGTCGAGCATGTCGAGCATCTTGACAACACCCTCCTCGCCAATTTGCTCGGCCTCGTAAATGGACGACATCGTTTCGAGTTCGGACCCTTCCAGCCGGTCTCTAAGGAGGAGGATGGGAAGGGACTTCTTACGGCGGCGAATATCGTCCGCCTGGTCCTTGCCGGTTGCCTGGCGGGCTCCCCAGATACCGAGTACGTCGTCGCGAACCTGGAATCCGAGACCCAGTGCCTCGCCAAGGCCGGCGAGGTGGTTGGCGATATCCTCCGGCGCGCCTCCGGTAACCGCGCCAGCCCAGGCGGCAAAGCGGACGATGGCGGCCGTCTTGCCCTGGATCATGGCGAGGTAGTCGGCGGCGGTGACATCCGGAGAGCGTTCGAACTCCAGGTCCATGGTTTGGCCACGGACGATTTCGACGGTGATGCGGTTGAACTCGTCGAGCATGTGGAGCAGGTTTTCTGGGGCGACATCGCACCTGCTCGTCCGGAGCATGGTGCGATGTGCCGTGGCGAAGAGGGCATCGCCGACGTTGATCGCCTGGGCATCGCCCCAGATACGCCAGACCGTTGCCCGGTGGCGCCGGTTGGGACTGCGGTCCTGGATGTCGTCGTGGATGAGGGTGAAGTTGTGGAGCAGTTCGATTGCGGCGGCGACCGGCGCCACGGACCGCGGCGTTCCGCCGGCGAGGCCACAACACAGGAAGGCGAGATACGGGCGAATGCGCTTTCCCTGGACCGTGGCGCGTACTTCAGGGGTGGTGGGTTCGCCATCAGGTTCGGCCCAGCCCAGGTGAAACCGGGCCATGCGGGCGAGGAGTGGGGCGTACCCTTCGAGTTGGCGTACCGACCGCTCCATTTCCTGGTCGAGCAGGGCGTCGAATTCGACCTTCATGGACGATAGCGTATTAATGGCGGGGTTCTCCTGAATTATCTTGAAACGATACTTCAATTCTACGGTGGACACTGCCGAAAAGTATGGGTGCCTGTGCCGTGTTGTGCGGAACGTTTCAAGTAGAATGAGTGTATGGAGTTTGGAGAGATTTCTCGTCGGGCAGAGACTGTTGCAAGCGGGTTGTAAGCGACAGCCGAACGCTTCCTCACCCATATTACTAAGGAACACGCAACGATGCTGATCTATTTTGTCTTCATGATTCCGGGCCTGTTGTTCATGTTGTGGGCCCAGAGCAAGGTCAAGGGCGCCTACGCGAAGTACTCGAAAGTGCGGAACATGGCGGGTGTTACCGGTGCGCAGGCCGCACGGCAGGTGCTTGACCGGGAGGGTCTGCAGAATGTCCAGATCGAGGCGATCCCGGGCGAATTGACCGACCACTACGATCCACGAGCGCGGGTGCTGCGATTGTCTCAGGGCGTGTATGGCGTGCCTTCGATCGCCGCGATTGGGATTGCCGCGCACGAGGCGGGGCACGCGATTCAGCATGCCAGGGCGTACGCGCCGCTGAAGCTGAGGACGGCGATGGTGCCGGTGGTGAACATCGGATCGAACCTGGGGTTCGGCGTGCTGTTCCTCGGCCTGATCCTGAACCAGGTTGGACTCGCGTGGCTCGGCGTGATCCTGTTCGCGCTGTCGACGATCTTCGCGCTGGCGACGTTGCCGGTGGAGTTCGATGCGAGCAAGCGAGCCAAGGCGGCGCTGGTGTCGGTTGGGCTGGTTGATTCCGGCGTGGCCGGTGGCCAGGAGAGCAAGGGCGTCGCCGCGACGCTCGATGCCGCCGCCTGGACGTATGTAGCGGGATTCGCCGCGTCGGTGCTGACGCTGCTCTATTACGTGATGGCGGTGATGGGCATGCGACGCGACTAGGCACGGAGCAACACGGCAAACGCGAACGAATGCATGGCCCCCGGCGAAACTCGCCGGGGGCCATTGTGTTGGGCGTGCGAGGGAGCGACGGATTGCCGGGAGGGCATACACGATCGGGGTTCGCATGACGATGGTTAATCCATGCCCGATCGTTAGCCCTCCCCAACAATAGAAAATGCCTTGAATCAGGTCAGCGTGACGAGACGGTGGCGCGTACTCGATTGAGGGCGTCGAGGTGCTGGTCGACGTGGGTGAAGCCGGCCCCCATGGTGTTGACGGTGAGGTGGGTCATGCCGTTCTGGCGCCACCACTCCCATTCGCGCTTCCAGTCGTCGGGAGTCGTGCCGGCGATTGATATACGGGCCTCGATGCCGAAGGTTTGGGGATCGCGGTCCCTGAGATTGAGTTCTTCTTGGATGACGCCCATCTGATGGGCGGCGGTATCGAGATCGCGGGCGTTGGAGTAGAAGCCGTCGGCGATCCGGGCCGCGCGACGGAGTGCCACATCGGCATTGGCGCCGATCCAGATCGGGATCGGGCGCTGGACGGGGAGTGGGGCGAGGCCGGCGTTGTCGATGGTGTGCCATGTGCCCTCGACGGTGACGATTGGGTCAGTCCAGAGCGTGCGGAGCACGTCGATCTGCTCTTCCATCCGCTTCGCGCGGTTGCGGAAGTCCTCGTTCAGACCCTGGTATTCGATGTCGTTCCAGCCGATGCCGACTCCGAGCCGGGTCTTGCCGCCGTTGAGAATGTCGATTTCGGCGGCCTGCTTGGCGACGAGGGCGGTTTGGCGCTGGGGCAGGACAAGGACGCCGGTGACCGCTTCGAGTTCCGGGGCAAGGGCCGCGATGTAGCCGAACAGGACGAACACCTCGTGGAATGGCTTGGTCTCGTCGTAGCGGCCGGCAAGTTTCGGATGGTGGGCGGCCTGGCTCCCGCTCAGGACGTGATCGTAGGCGAGGATATGCCGGAATCCCGTCTCGCGGACGCCCAGAGTCCAGGAGCGAATGTCGTTCGGATCGTTTCCAATCTCGGTTTGCGGAAACACGGCGCCGATGCGAACTTCCCCAGACCCGGCGCTGATTCCTGATGTTGCCATGATTCCTAACACCTCCAGGAGTTTTTCAACGTTTAAGCAAGAGAGAGCCGCTTGCTCCGGACTCTATCGTACTGGTCCGAGACCCATTGTGCTGATGAACCCGAACCACTCCTGGAGGCCACTGACCATGCATTTCGACTTGCCTGACAGCCGAACCGGCCACAATCGCTTGCCCCTGGAGGCCGGCATGAGCCGCCGGACGTTGGCCAGCGTGCTTGGGCTCTTCGCCGGGGGACTGGCAACGCTCAAAACAGCCCTCGGCCAGGAATCGCCGCCGATCGAGCCGAGGGGCGGGACCGTTGAGCCCGAGCCCGAGCAGATCATCGAGCCCGAGGCGCGGCCGACGATTTCCCCCGATGAGGATGCGGAGACGGTCACCGAACTCGTGGGAACGGGATCGGTGCGGTATTTCGCCACGACAGGGCACAACCTTGAGGATCCATTCCTGGCGGCGTGGACGATGGCGGGTGGGGAGACTGGCCCTGGAGCGCCAATTTCGGAAGCGCGGTACGTGGAGCGGGAGGGCGGGATCCGGCAGGACTTCGAGGCCATGGCGTTTGTGTTCAAGCCGGACGCTGGCGAGCATGGGACGATTGAAGGGGCGGACTTGCCGCTTGCGCTCCTGACGGCGATCGTGCCGGGGGCCGGCTCGGGCACGCATTCGGTTTCGGGCGCCATCGGGACCTTCTGGTCCAACCACGGCGCGGAGCAGTTGCTTGGCCAGCCGGTGTCGGAGGCCGTGACGAAGAGCGGCATTACCACGCAGGCGTTCGAGCATGCTGTTCTGGATGTCGATCCATCGGGGAAGGTGACGATGCGGGCCGTGAACCTTGACGCGATGCAAGGTTCGCTGGCGAACGATGAAGCGTTCCAACCCGCTCCACCGACCCGGGGAATCTCATGGCTGGTGACAGCGTCCGATGGGTTGCGGCTGCGGTCAGGACCGGCGGCCGATGCGCCGGTGGTCGCGGTGTTGCCGGACAACGCGGAATTCATCGCGGTGAGCGGAGAGCATGGCGATTGGGTGCCCGGTTACGTGGATGGATTCTCGGGTTGGGTGTCTGGCCAGTACCTGGCGGAACGGACGGATCCGCCAGAGGTATCGGACTCTCAGTGGCGGCTGGATGTATGGGAGGGTGTGACCATTGGCGACACGAACGTGCGACAGGAGCCGACAACGGCGAGCGCCAGCCTGAAGACGATTCCGATGGGAACGCCGATTGTGGTGGTTGACTGGGTGCGCGGTGAATCGGTGAGCGACAACCAGATTACCTGGGCGCAAGTGGAGGGTGGTGGGTATGTCTATGCGCGAAACATCCAGCGCTCGGCGCCGGTGTCGCCTCCGCCGCTGCCGGCTGATGCTCCCCAGGAAGGCAGGTGGATCGATGTGCATCTCACGCAACAACTCATGGTGGCCTATGAGGGGCGGAATCCGGTCAGAACGGTGGTAACCACGACCGGAATGCCGGGATGGGAGACGCCGCCAGGGCTGTTCCACATTAATTGGCGGGTGGCGAACGAGACGATGGAGAGCGGCGCGATCGGCGCCGAGCACTTCTACGTGCTCAAGGACGTTCTGTTCACACAGTACTTCACGGACCGCGGTCATGCGCTGCACTACGCATGGTGGAAGAGCGCGGAGACCATTGGCCGGCCAGGGAGCCACGGATGCCTCAACCTGTTGCTGGAGGATGCGCAATTCTTCTGGGACTGGGCCGGGGTGGGGACGCCCGTTCTGTGCCGGACGGTGTAGGCGGCGACGTGGGCGTACACGTGGCGGCCTCTTGGTCATTCCATAACAAACGTGGCATAGTGCAGGTTGCCTCTCCGGCGGGAGGCGAGCCAGGACAACGTTTCTACGCTCGGACCTCCGGCTTGACTGGTCCTCGCCTTCTCAGGTTGGCAGACGTGTCGCCTTTCGAATAGCCGCTCCAGGGGCCTTGCAATACCTGGGGAACCACGGAACCCATGCCCGAATCCCCGAAGCCATTTTCATCTGAATGGATGAACGCGCCCGAGCCTGAGCCCGAACACAGGCGACGCATCCGCAAGGATGCGAACGCACGCGTCATTCGGTTCTTCAACAAGTTTCCTGGCGAGCGAGCGTTAACGTTCCTCGTGGTGCTGGTGCTCGTCCTGGGCTCGTTCTGGTTTGCCGGGCCGGGCGGTGAAGCGCATCGTTCGATCTCGCCAGACCTGGTGGCGGAAGTTCCGAAAACGCCGGAAATCCAATTCGCGGCCCCGAAGCCGACAGTGGAGGCGGAGATTTCCACCGAGTCGCTGCAGGTAACCGAAGGGGACGGTGACGACGCCGCCGGGGAGGCGGTGCTTCCGCGGCTTCAACTCGAACCTGCCGACAACGAGGATGAGCCAACGACGGCGGGCGGATTGTTTCCGAATAACCGTGTTCTCGCGTTCTACGGGTTTCCTGGCAACCCGGAGATGGGCATTCTGGGCGAGTACGAGATGGACCTGCTGCTCGAACACCTTCGGGAACAGGCGTTGGAGTACGAAGAGGCTGATCCCGATCATCCCGTGATCCTGGCGTTCGAGGTGATTGCATCGGTGGCACAGCGCGAGCCGCAGGCCGATGGCAGTTACCTGCTGGATACGCCCAGCAGCGTTTTGAATGAGTATGCGGAGTTCACCCGGGAAAATGGACTCCTGCTAATCCTCGACGCGCAGATTGGATACCGCACGGTGGAAAATGACGTGAAGGGGCTGCGGCCATGGCTGGCGCAGGACCACGTTCACCTGGCGATCGATCCGGAATTCGCGATGGAAGAGGGGCAAATTCCTGGTGAGCACATCGGCAGCGTCGACGCCAAGGATGTGGCCTGGGCGCAGCAATGGCTGATCGACCTGGCGCGTGAGGAGTCGATTTCTCCCAAGATGCTGATCGTCCACCAGTTCAAGGAATCGATGATTACGAACAAGGAGACGATCGTTCCGCTCAATGGCGTGCAGTTGGTGATCGACGCCGACGGCTGGGGACCGCCAGACCTCAAGCGGTCCACCTACGAGTTCGTGAACAACGTGGTCCCGGTTGAATACGCTGGCGTGAAACTGTTCTACCAGCAGGATGAACCGTTGATGTCCGCCGTTGATATCGTGAATCTCGAGCCGTCCCCGCTGTTCGTGATGTACCAGTGACACGCAAGCCGTACGGGCCTTGTGCCAGGGAGTATGCTTGCATGCATGCGGCTGGGTCGGCTGTTTGACCCAGGTACCAGATTGTCCGGCCACGGAGTGACACAGGCGCCATGGGGAAGATATACGTCCTTGGGGACGATGAGATCGAGCGGTTGCTCGAAACGGCGCTCGTGGGCCGGATTGCGTGCTGCGCCACGTCATTTGACGGCGAGGCCCGGCCGTTTCTCGTGCCGCTGGCCTACGGGTACGACGGCGAGGCGGCGTACGCGGTGAGCGGACCGGGCCGCAAGATCGAGATCATGCGGGCCCAGCCGAAAGTGTCGTTCGAGGTGGACGAGGCGGTGGCGGAGGACCGGTGGTCGAGCGTGATCGCCGACGGCGAGTACAAGGAACTCGTGACCATCGAAGATCGGCGGTATGCGCATCGGGTGCTGTTCGGCGAGGCGAGCGATCGGCCGATGTTCCGGGACGACCAGATTGTGTACCGGTTGCAATTGACGCGGAAAACCGGGAGGTTCGAGCTTCCCGACGGCGAGGCGCCGGAGCCACGGATGCTTGCGTCACAGCCGGTGGCCGCGCAGGCGGGAGCGTAGCCCGCGGGCTGTTTCGATCCATTGGAAATCTCCAGAAACCAGCGTCGTTGTGTGAGTTCCGCGGCGGCGCATTCACATTTTAAGATTTGCGCGGGTTCTTGACGGCGACCGGAAAAGATAGTAACACTTGTTGCAGAGTCTCAAACGGAAGAGCCTCAGGGGAGGCCCTGTGCGGCTGCTGTGGTCACATTTTCGTACCCATGTGGCATACGCAACGTGGAAATGAGCGCAACGGCGCGCAAGCTCCCCATTCTTTTTGGTTGACCTGAGGAGGATCACCAGTGAAAGAGTATCTGCCAAATCCCGTTAACGAGCTGATGAAGGCTTCCTACAACGGGCGATTGTCTCGTCGCGATGTCATGCGGCGCGGCGCGGCAATGGGGCTCAGCGCCGGAATGCTCGGAACCATCCTCGCTTCGCATGGAGCGGCGGCCCAGGACGCTTCGCCCGCGGCCGAGGCCCAGCCCGCGGGCTGGTCGATTGTTGCTCCGGCCGATCTGCCTGACCTTTCCGGCGTGGAACTCAACGTCATGCTCGCCTCCGATGGTCCGGGCGCCCCGTTCGACCAGGCGTGTTGCGACACCTTCGCGGAGGCGACCGGCGCAACCGTGAACTACCTCAAGGGCGCGGAATCCGCGACGGAACGACTCACATTCCTCCAGCAGACGATGGCGGCGGAGTCCAGCGATGTCGACGTGGCCCAGATCGACGTGATCTGGCCAGGCATCTTCGCGGCGCACGCGGTGGACCTGAGCGACCAGGTCGGTGACGTTGAGTTCTTCGAGCGCATCGTCGCGAACAACACGGTGGATGACAAGTTGGTTGGCCTTCCGTGGTTCACGGACGCGGGCCTGCTCTACTACCGAACCGACCTGCTCGAGAAGTATGGATTCGAGGGGCCGCCGACGACCTGGCAGGAACTCACCGACATGGCGACGGCCATCCAGGAAGGTGAGGCCGCCGAGAACTCAGCGTTCACGGGCTTCACGTTCCAAGGCGGCGCTTACGAGGGCCTGACCTGCAACGCACTCGAGTGGCAGTTCTCAAATGGTGGCGGTTCGATCATCGAGTCCGATGGCACGGTGTCGGTCAATAACGACCAGGCGAAGGCGGCGTTCGAACTGGCGGCGAGCTGGGTTGGAACGATCGCGCCAGAGGCCGTGACTGGCTACATGGAAGAGGATTCCCGCGGTGTGTGGCAGGGCGGCAACGCCGCGTTCCACCGCAACTGGCCGTATGCCTACGTGCTGAGCGCCGCCGCCGATTCCGTGATCAAGGACGTCTTCGACATCACCCAGTTGCCGATGGGTGATGGTGATGGCGCGAGCCATGCCGCGACACTCGGTGGATGGCAGATGTTCGTTTCCGCGTATTCCGAGAACCAGGATGCGGGGAAGGCGTTCGCCAAGTTCATGGTCTCGCCGGAACTGCAGAAGGCGCGCGCGATTGAGCGCTCGTCCCTGCCGACGATTGGGTCGCTGTACGAGGACGAGGACATCCTCGCGGCGAACCCGTTCTTCGGGCAATTGTTCGATGTGTTCGCGACCGGTTCGGTGGCGCGGCCTTCGACGGCCTCCGCTGACCTGTACGGCGAAGTCTCGCTGGAGTACTTCACCGCTTTGAACGAGATCCTGACCGGCTCGGCGGAAGTCGCATCCCGGGTGGAAGATCTCGCGTCCTCGCTCGAAGACATCATGGCCGACGTCTAGGCGGATTCCGGTCACCTGACGAGGACGATCAATATCGAGGACTAGAGGAGCGGGCGGGCCACTTGCAATGGGGTTCGCCCGCTTCCGGGTTATTTGCCAGGGGGACTTGCCATGGACCCGAGTGTTGACGCGGTGGAAGCGAGTCCTCCCACGGCGAGAGTGTCCGAGAAGAAACGGTTTGCTGCCTGGACCGCGCCGAAGTCCGCGGTGGGCCGGCAGCAAGAGCGGCTCGGCTGGTTGCTGGTGTTGCCGAGCCTGATCGTGGTCTTCCTGGTTGCGATCTACCCATTGTTCGAGACGTTCCGGTTGAGCTTCACCAACACCCGCCTTGCGAGCACCCGCGAGGTGCGGAACGTTGGCTGGGACAATTACCGGCGGCTGCTCGAAGACGACCAGTGGTGGAGGTCGTTGCAGAACACACTGATCTTCACGGTGTCGTCGGTGGCCCTGGAAGCGATTCTGGGTATGATCATCGCGCTCACGATTCACTCCCATTTCAAGGGGCGCGGCCTGGTTCGTACGTCGATGCTGGTGCCGTGGGCGATTCCGACGGTCGTGTCTTCGTTATTATGGCAATGGATGCTCAACGACCGGTATGGCGTGATCAACTCGATCCTGATCCGACTCGGCTTGATGGATGAAGGGCGCAATTTCTCCTGGATCACGAACAAGAGCACGGCGCTGGGCGCGATGGTGGCGATCGACGTGTGGAAAACCACGCCGTTCATGGCGCTCTTGCTGCTGGCGGGCTTGCAGATCATACCTGGCGATGTATACGAGGCGGCCTATGTCGATGGAGCCTCCAAATGGCAGCAGTTCTGGCAGATGACCCTGCCGCTGGTTAAGCCGGCCCTGCTGGTGGCGCTCATTTTCCGGACCATGGACTCGTTCCGGGTGTTCGATCTCATCTATGTGTTGAAGCAGGGGGCCACGGATACGATGTCGGTGGCGATCTATACCCAGCAACTCCTCATCCAGTCGTCGAGACTGGGAGCGGGGTCCGCCGCGGCGGTGGTGGTGTTCCTGTGTATCGGCGTCATGGTGTTCGGTTACTCGCGGCTTATTTCGGTTGAGGAGGGATAGAGATGGCTGTGGAACCGAACCGGATCAATTCCATCCAGACTTCCGAAGCGGAACTCGAACGGATCAGGGCAGCCTATTCGGCTCCGAGTCGCGCGCCGATCTCCAGGACGTTGGGAAAGGTGGGCTTCTGGCTGCTGATCGCGTTCATTATCGTGTACACGTTGTTCCCGTTTTACTGGGCGATCGTGTCGTCGTTGACGCCGACGAATGACCTGTACGTAACGCCAGTAAACTTCTGGCCGAAAAACATCACCTTCGAGCACTATGAGACAGTTTTCACCAACGCGAACTTCATGCGGGCGCTGCTGAATTCGGCGATTGTGTCAACGGCGGTGGTGCTGCTGGCGTTGCTGTTCGGGACGCTCGGGGCGTATGCGCTTGGGCGATTGCATTTCCGGGGCCGGACAATCATCCTGTACCTCATTCTGTCGATGACGATGTTCCCGGCGATCGCGATTCTCGGTTCGCTGTTCCAGATGATGCAGCGTTTCAATGCCTACAACACCCTGTGGGGCCTGGTGGTGGTGTACTTGACGTTTACCTTGCCGTTCACCGTGTGGGTGCTGACGAACTTCTTCCGGGCGATGCCGGCCGAACTGGAACAAGCGGCCCTGGTGGATGGGGCCACGCCAATGAAGGCGCTGTGGCAGATCCTGATGCCGTTGGCGATTCCGGGGATGGTAACAACGGCGCTCCTGGCGTTTATCGCGGCGTGGTCGGAGTACCTGTTCGCGCGGACGTTTACGCTGACCGAGAGTTCGAAGACGGTTCAGGTGGCGATCTCGGAGTTCACGGGGAATCAACCGTTCGAGTTGCCGTTCGCGGTGCGGATGGCGGCGGCGGTGGTGGTCACCGTGCCGTTGCTGGTGGGAGTGCTGATCGTACAGCGTCGGATTGTCGCCGGGTTGACGGCTGGCGCGGTGAAGGGCTGATACCAGTTCCGTGGCGATCTACATTCCATGGACGATGGGCGGGAGATCGTGCTCCCGCCTGTCGTTCGCATTCAGTGATGCGCATCCTGGCGTTGGAATAGTCGCCAGGACCAGGCAGTGCCGAGGTAGAGGATTCCGCCAAGGAGCCAGATCGGTCCCCAATGCATGGCGGGACAGAGTCTAGGGTGGAAAAGCGAAGGCCCCCCGGCAGTCATCGGAGGACCTTCGCAGGTGACGATGGAGGCGATCAGCCGCCGTTGACGAGAGCGTCGATTTCGCCCTGGTAGCGGTCGAGTGTTTCCGCGACATCCGACCCGCCAGTGACGAAGTCGTTGAAGGCGTTGGTGAGGATGTTCTTGCTGGGCCACTCAAATGTCGCCGCGGCTGGGTGGGAAATCAGGCGGGACGAACGTCTTCGACAATCATCTGGAGGCGTTCGTTGCCGTTCCAGCGGTTGATTTCGAGGCGGCCAACCAGGTCGACGTTGCGGACGCCGACCAGTTCGCCCGAGCGCCAGGCGGCGCCCCAGAAGACGGCTTCAAACTGGCGTCCGTGGGCGCGGGCGTTGATGCGCAGGTGGCGCTGGTTCCCGCCGAAGGTGGAGTAACGGAGCAGTTCAGCGCCGCGGACGAGCAGGATCGGGCGTTCGTTGCCGCGGCCGAACGGTTCCATGCGGGCGAGCTCCCGTGGGGTGCCGATGGTCATGTATTCGGGCGGCAGGACGGCGTCGATGGCGAGCTGGTGAGGAATCGGGATCGAAACGCCCTGCTCGCGGATGGCGGCGGCAAGGTACTCCTCGAGATCGGCCAGATGCTTGCTTTCGAGGGCGAGACCGGCGGCAAGGCTGTGCCCACCGAAGCGGGTAAGGATCGGCGCTCCGGCTTCGAGCGCGGTCATCAGGTTGAAGCCGGCGACCGAGCGGGCGGAGCCGCTGAGGACGCCGTCACGTTCGTGGAAGAGGAAGACCGGGCGGCGAACTTCCTCGACGAGGCGGGAGGCGACCGCGCCGATGAGGCCGGGTTCCCAGCGGTGGCTCTGAACGGCGAGGACCGGACGATCTTCCCAGCCGGGCGTTTGACAGAACGCGGACCAGGCCTCGGCGAGGATCTCGGTGCCGCGCGCCTTGCGGCGCCGGTTGAGGTCTTCGACCTGGCGGGCGAGGGGCCGGGCGGTGGTGAGGTCTGGCGCGAGGAGCAGTTCCAGGGCGATGTCCGGCGATTCGAGCCTGCCGGGAGCGTTGAGCCGGGGAGCGAGTTGGAAGGAGATGCTCTCGGCGGTGACGTGCTGGCGTTCCAACGCGGATTCGGAGATGAGGGCGTTGATGCCGGCACGGGCTCCGTTGCGCATGGCTTCGATGCCACGGACGACCAGCGAGCGATTGATGCCGTTGATTGGGGCGACATCGGCGACGGTGCCGATGGCGGCGAGGTCGAGGTAGGGCGTGGGGTCGGTGCCGAAGGTTGGTGAGACATCCTGCCCGGTGGCGGCGATGGCGGCGACGAGTAGGTAGGCGACCCCGGCGGCGGTGAGGTCGTGGAGGGTAGGATCGGAGCCGAGTTGGGGGGAGACGGTAATGGCGTTTTCCGGGCCGGGCTCCGCCATGTGGTGATGGTCGACGATGATGAGATCCATGCCTTCGTCGATGACGTGGGCGGCGTGGGTGTGGTCGGAACTGGCGCAATCGGCGGCGATGACGAGCGAGGCGCCGGCGGCCTTGAACTCCGCTATGGCCGAGCGGTTGAGGCCATAGCCCTCGGCCCGGCTCGGCAGGCGGGTGATGATGTTTCCCGCGGTGAGCGCGGTCCGGAGGGCGCTGGCGAGGATGGCGGTGGAGGTGACGCCGTCGGCGTCGTAGTCGCCGAAGATGGCGATGGTTTCCCGGTTGGATATCGCCCGGAGGATGCGGCGGACGGCGGCATCCATGTGGGGGATGCGATCTGGATCGGGCAGCGGTTGCTGGGCGGGATGCATGAAGGCGTGGGCCTCGGCTGGTTTGCGGAGACCACGGCGGTAGAGGATGGCGGAGACGAGTGGATTGGGGTCGAGGATGTTCCAGCCGGCGGTTCTGGAAATGGGTTCGGGTTCGATCCAGACGGGGCGGGTATCGATCAGCGGTTTGTTCGACATGGGAGGCTTTCACAGTCAGCGGTTGGCATCACCGCATGGTAGCACGGTGGCCGCTGGCGTGTACGTACGGAGCGGGTTCGCAAGCCAAAACAGCATCCGAAACAGTAGACACGGACGCTTTGCTGGAGGGAGGCCCATACCGCGGCCAGGCGCCGTCGGGGAACGATGCGTTCAGCGGCCGCAGAGGGCCTCCGTACTGTCCGCGGCACGAGTGGTTCGCTGCAATCATGCTGGACCGTGCTGTAGCGTGATCGGGAGCCTGATTCCCATTGTCCGAGGGCGCGCTACAGGCCCGTCCCGGACTGCCCTCGTGGCGGTCCGGGACGGTGTCGTTCGGGATCGACCCTCTGGCCTTAGAACTCCAGCAAGAGGCTGACGAGTTCGAAGGGGCGGAGGTTGAGCGTGACGGTGTTGGCGTTGGCGGTGACGGTTGATTTAGGGTGGTCTTCCTCCAGGATCGTGATTCGGGTGGCGGACTTGAGCGGGCGGTTGAAGGTGAGGGTGGATGTGCCGCTGGAGCCGTGCGGTTCATAGAGGCGGAGGACCAGGCCGTCCCGGTCGTGGGCCTTCTTCAGGGCTGAGAAGCCAAGTTCCAGACCGCTCGCATCGACGAGTGGCGATGTCGCGCTCTCTGGCGCACCGGTCGTGGCGATCATCGGGGCGTTGAACTCCTGGGCGGCGCGAACGACACCGCCGGTGACCCAGTCGCCAACGTGAGGATAGACGGCGTAGGCGAAGTGGTGCTCGCCTTCGTCGGCGAATGGATCGGGATAAAGCGGTCCACGGACCAGGCTGAGGCCCATGGTTCCGCCGAGCACGCTGTGGCCGTACTTGCCGTTGTTCAGCAGCGCGACGCCGTAGTCCGGCTCGGAGAGGTCGAGGAAGCGGTGAGCGCCAACCTCGAAACGGGCGCGTTCGAACTGGGTGTTGCGATGGGTTGCACGTCGCTGGACGCCATAGATGGTTTCGCCGGTGGCTTCGTGCGTATGGATGGACGTTGGGAACTGGGCCCGGACGAGCATCATGCGTTCGTGCCAGTCGATATCCGATTCGATGTCGAGTTGTTTGGACCCGGCGAGGAGCCGGTAGGTCTGGACGAAGGTGCTGTTTCGCCAGGTGCGGGTGACGCGAATCGAGGCGCGGAGCGGGCCTTCCTCGATGACTTCGATGCTGTCGAGATCGGTGATTTCGAAGCCCGCGTTTTCGTACGTCTCGTCGATGTCCCAGGCATCCCAGGCGCGGGGGCGGTCGACGTAGGCCCAGAGCTGGTTGGCGCGATCGCCGAGGAAACCGCGGTCGATTTCCTTGTCCCAGGCGTCGGCGACGGCTCCGTCGGGGCCGATGACGTAGCGTATGACGCTGTTTTCGAGCGTGAAGCCAGTCGTTGCCTCGCCGCTGACGGTGACCGGATCGAGTTCGGTGGCTGTTGAAGGCATGGCTCCGAGGCTGAACCCGCCGATGATCGATGACGGGTCGTGGACCAGGACGCCGCCTTCGACCGCCTGGCCAAGGTCAGCCGGGACGGTCGTTCCCTCCGGCAGGATGGCGGTGAGCGATCGAGGATGGAGGGACGGGTTGGCGACGAGCGGTGTGGTTCCGCCGCCCGCCAGCGAGTCGATGGTGTCGTCGCGGAGCCTGGTGATGTTGGCGACGACATCATTCAGCTCACGATGGGTGTCCTCGTAGACCTCGTGAACCGAGGACCCGGGCAGGATGTCGTGGAAGTGGTTGAGGAGGACAGTTTCCCAGGCCGCGTCGAGGGCCTGGTGTGGGTAGTCCGCGCCGTTGAGTGAGGCGAGGGCGGAGAAGGCCTCCGCTTCGGCGAGCAGGTGTTCGCTTTCGCGGTTGAGCTTTTTCACCAGGCCCTGGGTGGTGAGCGTGGCGCGGTGGAGTTCGAGATAGAGTTCGCCAACGTACGTCGGGATGCCTTCGGTCGGGAGGTTGTCGAAGAAGTCCTCGACCGTGCCCATCTTCAGGCGGGGGAGGACTGGGTAATCCTTGATGCGCGCGTAGTTCTGGAGCATTTCGTCGGACGGACCGCCGCCGCCATCGCCCCAGCCGAAGGAGAGCAGGGTCTGGTCGTGGACGCGCTTGCCCTTGAAGTTCTTCCATGTGCCGAGGGTGTCGAGCGGAGTGATGTTGCCGTTGTAGCCCTCGCCGGGGTTGTCGAAGTGGTGGGCGAGGACGCGGGTGCCGTCGATGCCTTCCCACCAGTAGATGTCGAACGGGAACGGATTCACCTCGCTCCAGTTCACCTTGATGGTGAAGAAGCGGTCGATGCCGCCATCGTGAAGGATTTGAGGGACGCCCGCCGAAAAGCCGAACACATCTGGCAGCCAGGCGGCGTTGTTGCGGAGATTGAAGTGCTTCTCGAAAAACCGCTGGCCGTAGAAGATGTGGCGGACATACGACTCGGCGCCGGTGACCTGGCTATCCGGTTCCAGCCACATGCCGCCGACAACGTCCCAGCGGCCTTCGGCGACGCGCTCCTTGATTCTAGCGAAGACCTCGGGATCGTCTTCGGCAATCCAGGCATAGGCCTGGGCGGAGGACTGGTTGAAGGTGAAGTCTTCGTACTGGTCCATGAGATGGAGGACGCTGGAGAAGGTGCGGCGGACCTTGCGGCGGGTTTCGGCGACCGGCCAGAGCCAGGCGAGGTCGATGTGGGCGTGGCCGGTGAGCAGGATGTTTCCGACCGGTGGGTATTGCGTCTTGAGCCGATCGAGTCCAGCGGCGATGACCTGGCGGGCGGACTCGGTGGCGGCGATGGCTTCGTCCGGGAGCGGCGTGAAGTTGCCTGCTGGGGGTGGAATGTGCCAGATGCCGGAAAGGACGAGGGTGCGCTCGAAGCCAGGGCGGCTGTAGTCGCCCTGGCCGAGGTTGTGATGGGCGCCGCCAGCTTCGTCGCCGGAGATATAGCGGACGCGGGCGACATCGGTGCCGGTGGGCCAGACCGGAGCCAATTCGCGGTAGGCATCGTCCACCAGGTCGATGAGGCGGGAGAAGATTTCGTGGTCCTGTAGTTGCTCGGCGGTTTGGACGAGCATCTTGAGGTCGGTTTCGAGTGCGCGGACGGTGGGGTGGGGAATGGTGAGATGGGCGCGGTCGAGCGAGGGGCCGTGGACGTGCGAGCCGAACATGCCCTTGGGCACGACTTCGGCTTCGATGGCGATGGTTTCGCCGCCGATGGCGTTATCCGTGACCTTGAAGTCGTGATGGAAGGGGTTGAGCCCTTCCTGGTGGCCGGGAGTGAGCTTGACGAGCCCTTCGCCGCCGAGCCACAGCTCGAGTTCGACCGGGTTTCCGGCCCAGGATTCGGGGATGGTGGCGTTGCCGGTGAGGGTTACCGGGGTGTCGATCGAGGGCCAGGGGTCGCCGATAGTGATGGGGTGCGATACGCCATCGGCCCCAGTGAAGGTCCAGTTGAGGACGGGTTCGACGAGGGCGTTTCGCCAGGAACGGAGTTCGCCCAGCCAGCGGGCCTGGCGTTGGTGGCGGCGCTGGTCGTACTTGTGGAAGTCTTCCATGGGGTCCTTTCCGTGGGTTGGATGGTTTGATCTGTTTGTCGGCTTTGTGTTGAGGTTAGCATGCCAAATTTCGAGTTCGGAATCCATGTGGGCAGGGTGGGAACCTGTCCGAGATACCACCGCACGGGGCAGAGGTTAACGGAAGGGGGCGGATGGATTCGCTTTGCTCACCACAGGCTACCGCCTTGGCCAACCATGGCGGGCCGCGTGTGTGCCCGGCGGCAGGTCCGCCCGTACGGGATGGGTCGAGTATGCGTCCGCGATAATTCGGAAATTCAGTAAATCGGGTCTTGAGGCGATTTGGCCCGGAATGGCGGGGGTTTCGGCTGGCGAATTAGCGCGGAATTACCGCGAATTCTCGCGGAACGCGGTAATGGGGCGGACCCTGGAGCGGAGCGGAAGGGTCCGCCCGTACGCGGTCAGCCGCATGAACATCAGGGCGGCCCGGCGAGAACGGGCTGCCCCTACGTACGGCCGGCAGAGTGAATGTCTACCCAGTGAACGCATCGAGAGGGGGAAAACCCGCCAGGTGGCGGGGAATTGGTGTGTTGGGCGTCCGGGGGAGGGGCGACAGACGCCGGCCGCGCCATGGATGGAGAGGTTCTTGTTCCGTCGCCGGAGACGTCGCCCCGTACATTGGGAAGTGGTGGCGGAGGGGGGTGGTGAGGACATTTCACGCTGCGCTCCGAACAGGCCCGGTCCTCCCTTACGAAAAGGAGGTGTATCTCGATGGTGAGCCAGGACGTGGTGTGTCAGGGGAAGGCCATACACCGGCACGCTCCGCATGGGATGGTTCGATGGGATGCCGGTTAGGCCTTCCGTACTGGTGCGTGGGATGGAACGGTGGGGTATGGGTGTGGTGGTGAGGCGTTCCTGATTGGGTGCCGCAGCGGCCAGCGTAGTGGGGGGATGGGTGCGATTGGGCGAAAGTGAGCGGTGGGGTGGTTCGCCGTGACAGGTCCGCTCAACGGGAGGCCTGTCACTACCGGGATGCGGGGCGATGTCGCGGGGGGAGTCATGGCGTGGAGACGGAAAGCCGGGACGCATGGTGTGCGTCCCGGCTTTCGTGGTGTTGCGCGTTTTCGTGGCCGTTGCGAGCTACTTGATCGAGCCGACCGAGAGACCGCCGATGAACGACTTCTGGAAGAGCAGGAAGAGGACGATGACGGGCAGCACCACGAGGGTGGACGCGGCCATCATGAGGTTGAAGC